>NZ_JBGCAQ010000005.1:0-393534 GCF_041261405.1 Streptacidiphilus sp. EB103A
GAAGCCGAAGCCGAAGCCGAAGCCGAAGCCGAAGCCGAAGCCGAAGCCGAAGCCGAAGCCGAAGCCGAAGCCGAAGCCGAAGCCGAAGCCGAAGCGCTGGCGGAGGAGGAAGTGTTGGAGCTGCTGTCCCACATCGTGGTGGTGTCGCTGTGGAACACGGTCTCGCCCGTGGCTGCATTCACGGCTTGCGCGCCGCCGCCCGGGGTGGCGACGACGTTCAGGCCGGTAGTCTCGGTACCCAGCGTCAGGGTCTGCAGCGCCGGATTGGACGCCGCCTGGGCATCCTTGATCACCAGGACGGTGGAGTACCCGCTGGCGTCAGCCGTCAGCTGCAGATCCACCGAGGGAAGAACGTTCGGGTACGTGGCGGTGTCGCCGGAGACCACCGGCTGCGGCAGTGCGGTGGGCCAGGTCAGGGTCAGCGACTCGATCCCGCTGCTGAGGGTCGCCATCGTGGTGCTGCCGCCGGCGGAGAACACCACACTCGTATCGGCCGCCTTGGGCACCAGGCTGCCGTTGCTCTGCGCGGTGAGCGTGGTGTCGACGGGCGTCCAGGCACCGTTCTTCCACACCCGCTGCGGGCTGGAGGACATCGACTCCGTGTAGGTGCCGTCCGGATTGGCCGTCAACTGCGAGGACTCGGTCGTGGCGGAAGCCACCGTCACCGGCTGCCCGGAGGCCTGGGCCTGCTGCGAGGCGGTCCACCGCGCAGCAGTCGACTTCGCGTCTAGAGCGGCCGCGCTGCTGGAGGCGCGCGTCGAGGCCTGTGTCGCGGCAGGGGTGGCAGCGGCGTGCGCAGGCACGGCCGCGCCCAGTGCGGTCGCGGCCAGCAGAGCGGACAGTGACGCCGCGAGAGGCCGGCCGCGCCGCCGTCGCCTGCGGGTAGGGGCGGTGAGACGCATGTGGATGATCGGGCCCTTCGCGAGGCGGCGGAGGTCCCCCCGGTGGGCTCCGCGTCCGCGTCATTGTGCGTGGCCGATGTGACAGCGGTCCATCAGCAATGCGCAGGCGAAGCATCGTGACGGAACGACATGTCTTATTTGAATAGGCTATGTGAAGGTTAAGAAGCGCCTTTGGGGAGACTCTTACCAGGGAGTCGGCCCGCCGGGGGCATGTCACGTCTTACGGTGTGCCGATGCGGGGCTGTGGATCTCCATAGCCTGGCTTGTGTACGCCCGCAGACGGTTGGTGGGGTTTGTATGCCTGCTGCGGGCGCGAATGGGGAGGAATCTGCGCGCCATGGTGCGTTTTGTCGGCCTGTCACGCCATCGTGCCCGTGCGCTGTCGCGGCGCGTAGCGCTGGTTGCGGCAGCTGCGGTCGTCGCCACCGGTTTGGCGCCTGCCAACCAGGCGCTGACAGCATCTGCGACCAAGCGTCACATCGCCGCTCCAGCGGTTCCCGCGGAACACCCCCTGGCGCACTCCCTGGCCGTGCCGAAAACCGTTGCGCTGCCCAAGACCGTCCAGCGGTTCAACTCGGCCGGACACGACCAGTTGCCCGGCGCCGCCTCCGCCACCGTCACCCTGCCCACGGGCACTACCTCCTCCGGTACATCGACGAAGCACACGACAGTGGGTGTCGCGGCAACGGGTCCCGTGCGCGCCGGCACCACGCCGATATCCATCGCCCGAATCACTCTTCCGGGCACCTCGACCACCGGGTCGACGGGAGCCGCTTCCAGTCCTGTGACTACGAGCCCTTCCCAGGTGGAAGTAAGTGTCGCCTCCCAGGCGACGGCGCAGGCCGCAGGTATCCACGGCATGCTGTTCACCGCCCAGAGCACCGGCTCAGCTGGCGGTCCGGTGCAGGTCAGCGTGGACGATTCCACGTTCTCCGAGGCCTATGGCGGCAACTACGCCGCCCGACTGCACCTGGTGCAGCTTCCTGCCTGTGCACTGACGACGCCCCAGCTGGCCAGTTGCCAGAAGCAGACTCCTGTCAGCAGTGTCTCGGCCGCAACGCCGCTGACCGCCCAGGTGTCACTTCCGGACCCCGTGCCCACCGCTGCCACACGGACCGCCAGGGCGGCTACTGCGTCGGCCGTCGTGACGCTGGCGGCGACCTCCGGAGCCAGCGGCTCGACCGGGGACTACACCGCAACGAGCCTGACGCCCGGGGGCAGCTGGTCAACGGCGGGCAACACCGGCGCCTTCACGTACAGCTATCCGATCCCCACACCGGCTGCTATCGGCGGCGCCGCCCCCAGCATCGCCCTGAGCTACGACTCATCCAGCCAGGACGCCCGCACGGCCGGCACCAACAACCAGTCCTCATGGGTGGGTGACGGCTGGTCGACGAACGACAGCTACATCGAACGCACCTACCGGTCCTGCAGCGACGACACCTCCTCCGGGGCACCGACCGGAGACGGCGACGAATGCTGGAACGGGCAGATCCTGACCATGTCCCTGGGCGGTAAGACCACGGCCATCGTCTACGACGCCGGTAACACCACCAACCCCTTCCACCTGGCCGCCGACGACGGCACCACCAAGGTCGAAAACCTGACCGGGGCCACCAACGGCACCACCAACGGCGAATACTTCAAGGTCACCGAAGGCGGCACGCAGTACTTCTTCGGCCTGAACCATCTGCCCGGCTGGGCCACCGGTGACGCGACCACCCAGTCGGCCTGGACCGAACCGGTCTACCAGGCCCACAGCGGCATCTCCGCCTGCCCCAGCGGCTCCTTCGCCAGCACCTCCTGCACCCTGGGCTACCGCTTCAACCTCGACTACACCGTCGACCTGCACGGCAACGCGACCGCCTACTACTACAACCCGGAGGCCAACTACTACGGCGCCGACGCCCAGAACACCGCCGTCGCCTACACCCGCGGCGGCACCCTGGCCCGCATCG
Organism: Streptacidiphilus sp. EB103A; assembly: GCF_041261405.1. NCBI lineage: Bacteria > Bacillati > Actinomycetota > Actinomycetes > Kitasatosporales > Streptomycetaceae > Streptacidiphilus > Streptacidiphilus sp. EB103A. Next base: position 2,861 of record NZ_JBGCAQ010000005.1, read on the forward strand.
ACTACGGCATGACCTCCTCCACGATCTACTCCGCGACCGCACCTGAGCAGATCGTGTTCAACGCCTCTGCGGAGCGCTGCATCGTCGGCACTCCCAGCGGCAACAGCTGCACCGACACTCAGTTCACCGTCGCCAACCCTCAGTACTGGCCCGACACCCCCATCGACCAGAACTGCGCCAGCGGCTCGTCCTGCACCAACCACGCACCGACGTTCTGGTCCCGCAAGCGGCTGACCACGATCACCACGCAGGTCCAGGTCGCCGGAGCGACAAAGCAGGTCGACCAGTACACCCTGGCCCAGCACTTCCCCGACGGCGACCTGTGGCTGGACTCCATCACCCACACTGGCTTGGACACCGGCGGCGGCGACACCAGCACCACCCCCACTCCCACCGTCAGCTTTACGCCCTATCAGCTCATCAACCGGGTGGGCACCATCCCCGGCATGCCGGCCCTGGACCATGACCGGATCGGCACGATCACCTCGGAGACCGGCGCCCAGACCACCGTCACCTACAACGACAAACCGGACTGCTCCAGCGCCCCGGCCAGCGACCCCAACGATCCCACCGACGCCGCGGCCAAGGGCTTCGCGTCCACCAACACGCTGTGGTGCTTCCCGGTGTACTGGACGCCCACCGGCCAGCCGAATCCGATGATGGACTGGTTCTACCTGCACCCGGTCAAGCAGGTGCAGACCCTGGACCTGAAGAACAGCTACCAGGACGGCACTGAGCCCTCCCAGACCACCGCCTACACCTACGGCACGCCGGGCTGGCACTACGACGACAACGAGACCGTCAAGGCCAAGTATCGCACCTGGGGCCAGTTCCGCGGCTTCTCCGAGGTCGACACCACCACCGGAACCACCACGACGTTCCACTTGACCAACAAGGCGCAGGTCTTCGACCAGCGGACGCTGTCCAAGGCCCACTACTTCCTGGGCATGAACGGCGACACCATGCCCTCTGGCACCCGTAGCGTGTCGCCGCTCGCGAGCCAGGACGGAACCGTCAGCGTCGCCGACGACAACGCCCTGGCCGGACAGGTCTTCGAAACCGACACCTATACCGACGCCACCGGCACCACCATCGACAAGGCCGTGGTCACGGTCCCGACCATTCTCGGTCCCACCGCCACCCGTACCCGCACCGGTCTGCCGGACCTGACCGCGCAGATGGTGCGCACCGCCAAGATCCTCACCCGCCAGGCCGTCTCCTACGGATGGCGCAAGACCGAGACCGACACCTTCTACAACACCACATTGGGCCAGCCCACCACCGGCATGCCCGTGCAGAGCGATGACCGGGGCGAGCCCACGGCCACCGGCAACGTGACCCGGTGCACCTTTACCCGCTACCTGACCAACAGCAGCGAACTGCTCGTCGTCCTCGCCCAGACCACCGTCACCACCCAGGACTGCACCAGCGCCAACGCCACCGCCTCCGGCACGCTGATCTCGGACACCCGTTCCTCGTTCGACGGCCACGCCTTCACCTACGACGGAGCCACGCCCGCAGGCACCGCGCCCACCAAGGGCGAGATCAGCCTCACCGAGAAGGCGTCAGCAGCCTCCGGGGCGGCCGCCACCGCCTACGTCGCGCAGAGCTCGTCGGCCTTCGACAGCTACGGGCGCGTCACCCAGACGGTGCGCACACCCAACTCCACCAGCGCGAGCGGCGCGAGCCTGGCCCAGAGCGTCGCCACCTCCTACACCCCGGCGACCGGGGCGTTGCCGACCAGCGTCGTGACGGCCACCCAGGTCACCCCTGGCGCGACCTGCACCACCGCCACGGCGACGTCCAAGACCTGTGAGGTCGCCACCATCGTCCTGGACGCGGCACGCGCGCTGCCCGTCACCAAGACCGATGTCGCGGGCCTGGTCACCACCTTGACCTACGACGCCCTGGGGCGGATGACCGCAGTCTGGCTGCCCAACGAGAGCAAGGCCTCGAGCGCACCGGCGAACACTACCTACAGCTACACCCTCTCCGCGAGCGCCCCGTCGGTGGTGGCCACGCACAAGCTGCTGGACAACGGCAGCTACAGCACCTCAGAGACCCTGTACGACGCGATGCTCCAGCCGATCCAGACCCAGGCGACTGCCGAGAACGGCACGGTGACGGTCTCGGACACCGAGTACGACTCCCACGGCTGGACCGTGGTGACGAACAACTCCTACTCGGTCTCCGGCACCCCGGGCGGCAGTCTGGTCAGCGTCTCGCAGGTCTCCATCCCTGACACCACGGTCACCGACCACGACGCCATGGGCCGCGCGACCCAGGTCTCCGAGGAAGCCGCCGAAGCCACCACCTGGACCACTCGCACCGCCTACACCAACGACACCACCACCGTCATCCCACCCACCGGCGGCGTCGCCACCACGACCACCGTCGACGCCCGCGGCCAGAAGACCGCCCTGGAGCAGTACACCAGTGCCCCGACCCTGACCGGCAGCCCCACCGCCGGCTTCGCCATCGGCGCGGGAACCGGCGCCGGCACCACAACCAGCTACACCTTCACCCCGGCCGGACAGCAGCACACCGTCACCAGCCCCGACAACAGCGCCTGGACGTTCGCCTACGACCTCATGGGACGCAAGACCTCCCAGAGCGACCCGGACGTCGGCGCGAGCACCTACGGCTACGACGACGCCGGGAACCAGACCTCCGCCACCGACGCGCGCGGTATCGAACTCGACTACACCTACGACTTGATGGGCCGCAAGCTCACCGGCACAGACAAGTCCAAGAGCAACTTCGAGTTCGCGTCGTGGCTCTACGACACCCTGCGCATCGGCCAGCCCACCTCCTCCACCAGCTATGTCCAGGGCACCACCGGCGGCTACACCGTGGCCACCCTGGGCTACACCACCCTGGGCAAGCCCAGCGGCACAAAGATCACACTGCCCGCCGCCGAGGCACCTCTGCCGACCACCACCACCATCACCTACGGTTACACCACCAACGACCAGTTGCTGACCACCCAGTCCGACCCCGAGGCCTACGGGATGTCCGCCGAGAATCTGCAATACGGCTACGACGCCCTCGGCAACCCCATCAGCAACGAAACCGCCACCGACATCTATGCGGCCTCGACCGTCTACAGCGATTTCAGCCAGCCACTGCGGATCACCCTCGGCGCCTCCACCGACCCGGCCTACATCGTCAACTCCTACGACACGCAGACCCTGCACCTGAGTGATCGTCAGATCTCGCGCACCCTGGCACCCGGGCCACTGGTCGACGACACCCAGTACACCTACGACGCCTCCGGCAACCCCACCTCGGCCACCGACTTGCAGAGCGAGACCGGCAGCACCGTCACCGACCGGCAGTGCTTCGCCTACGACGCCCTGGACCGCCTGACCAGTGCTTGGACCACCAGCAGCACCGCATGTCCCACTGGCGCCAGCACACCCGCGGCCAGCACGGTGTCCACCACTGCCGGGTCCTACTGGCAGTCCTTCAGCTACGACGTCATCGGCGACCGCGTCCAGAGCATCGACCACGCCACCGGCACCGGCAGCGACACCACTACCGCCTACACCGACGGCTGCACCGGAACCTGCGCCAACGGCACCCAGCCCCACACCCTGACCGCCACAACCGGCGCCAACCCCACCAACCTGACCTACGACGCCGACGGCAACCTGCTGACCCGAACCCCCACCACCGGCACAGCCCAGACGCTGACCTGGGATGATCAAGGTCACCTGCAGAAGGTCACCACCGGGACCACCAGCACCTCGTACGTCTACGACGCCGACGGCAACCAGCTCCTGCGCCGCGACCCCGGGCAGACCATCTTCTTCGCCGGCGACACCGAAATGGTCGTCAACACCGCGCTTACCACCCACAAGCTCATCGGTGCCATCCGCACCTACACTTTCGCCGGTACCCCGATCGCCATGCGATCCAGCATGTCCGGCGGGGGCCTGGACTACCTGTTCACGGACCTCCACGGCACACCCTCCATGGCCATGGACGTCACCACGCAGCAGGTGGCCCGGCAGCAGTACAAGCCCTACGGCGAAAAACGGGCCAGCGCCAACACCACCCTGTGGCCCGACGCCACACACTCCTACCTCGACAAACCTCAGGACGCCAGCACCGGATACGCCGACATCGGCGCGCGTAAATACGACGCCACCATCGGCCGCTTCATCAGCGACGACCCGCTCCTCAACACGGCAGACCCGCAGTCCTTCAGCGGCTACGCCTACGCGGACAGCAACCCCATCAAGGGCAGCGACCCCTCCGGGCAGATGCACCAGGACATCGGTGGCCACACCGAGACTCTCCTCACATGGGACTGCGGCGATAGCAATGGTTCTTGCGGAGGCGTGGGCAACATCACGGCTGGCGACGTGGGGAACGCTGCTGTCGGCTTTGCCGACACCCTCGCGGAGGGAGCTAAGTCGCTCCTGCCGGGATCGAACTACATGGCCGAGGCCGTCTCGTCGGCGTACAACTACGCAACGAGCGGGAACTTTAGGCCCTCAGGCTGGTCCGTAGCCTTCGACGCCCACCCCCTGGCAACCTCGCTGGGCATCAACACCAGCCGGAAGTCCTACCAAGCCGGCGGATTCCTCGCCACCATGGGGATGCTGCTGGCTGCTCCAGAAGCGGGCGCGGAAGACGATGCCGCGCTTGCGTTGGGGGGGTGCAGTTTCGCTCCCACTACCCCAGTCCTCCTGGCGGGTGGGACCCAAAAGGCGATCGGCAAGATCAAGGCCGGCGACACAGTAGAGTCCGCCGATCCCGGCACTGGTAAAGACGTCGGTGGCCGAACCGTCCAACATGTGTGGATCAACCACGACAACGACCTCCTCGACGTCACGGTCAACACCGGCAACGGACACCCGTCCGTCATCCACACCACGGCCAACCACCCCTTCTGGGACGACACCACCCGCACCTGGACCCGAGCCGATCATCTCAAAGCCGGCGACAAACTCGCCAGCACCACGGGGCACCACCCCACCGTCCTGAACGTCAAGACGACCCCCGGTGCCGCCAACCGCTGGAACCTGACCGTCGCGCAACTCCACACGTACTATGTGCTGGCTGGCAATATGCCCGTGCTGGTGCACAATACGTGCGGAGGAATTCCGTACAACAGCAATGAGCTGAGCAATGCCGCTTACAATGGTCGTGTCGCAGCGGGAGTGAGTCCAGGGCGAAATGTTGCAGTCGCGCGTGTCCCGGGTTGGAATGACCCCAAGATCGGGGACCTTGTATATGGCTTCAGCAAGGTGAATGGTTACCACTCTGAGAATCATATTCTAGACCAGCTGAAGGCGCGGAGTTTCGAGCCGAGTCAAATCACCGAACTGTACAGTGGGCCCCAACCTTGCTCGGTCTGTTGGCCTATATTGGATGGCGCCCTGAGCCCGGGTACCCCAATTAACTGGTCGGTTCCTTGGGGGATGACGCTACAGCGAACGCAGCCTCCAACGAGCTACTCAGACAGACGATCGCCGCAGCTGGCGGTCGCTGATTTGGGGACGCGGTAGCCTGAGATGCGTTGCGGGTGGTGGCCCTTACGGTACCCGTCATACTCTTCAACCAGATCAACTACTAACTACAAGCCGGGTGTTCGTGCATGTTTGACTACGTCAACGCTTCCGACGATGTCCTCGCTAGCCGAAACAAGTTGGCTGACCACGTTTGCCGTGAACTCCAACTGGCTGGGATCCCAGCCTTCCGAATGGTCGAGGTGGTGGGTCCAGCCGGGGCAGAGGTGGAGGTTGACGCCGGCGACGACGAGGCGGGGGGCGTCTTCGTGTCATGGCGCCCCGATCCAACTCTTTCCCAGTCTGTCGCTGAAAGTGTCCTGCGTCGTGAGCTCGAAGCGCCGGTCATTCGCCATTCCGGAACGGTTGCCTCACATATGCGCGATGCGATTGTCGGAATTCTCAATTCGGCTGGGTTTCAGGCTGAGGTTGCGAATGATGATATGCGTCCGATGGCGATCCAGGTTATGGGTTACTCGGGTTGATATCGTAGCTGCACGCTGGATGCTGACAGATCGTGATCGTCGTGCTGTTGCTGGATCATGGAGTGTGCAGCGGTGGGCGGTGACAGACCTGAACCCAACCACTTTGGCGGACGGTTCACAGTCTGGATCCGATGTTGAATCGTCCAGGCCGCGGGAGCAGAAGGTGGTCGGCGGTGGGGCGGTATACCAAACACAGGAACCAATCGGCGCTGTCGGGCCGGATGTAAATCTGCTGGCTCTACCTGCATAGGTTCGAACCCTGTACACGCTACTGGGGAACGGGACGGCCCCCCACCAGCGGAATCGCAGATGGGGGGCCATTTTTGCTATCGAGCGCCGGGCCCTGTTCGGAGTGACGCTATGTGTCCGACCGTTCTTCTCCGCGGTCAAAAATTTGTGGACCGCCCACGGACCAGGAGCGCGGATGTGGCCGGCGACGATGCGGTCATCGGGTCCGCGGAGGGGAACGGCGGCGCTTGGGTCGCCGTGGCGGGCCCCTCGCTAGCGGGCCACCCCGCTGTCAGCCGAGGCTGGCCGTGATGAAGTTGGCGCCGTCGTAGGAGCCCCAGCCGGTTACCTGGTCGTAGCCGGTGCCGGCGCTGAAGGAGCCGTTGCTGCCGCTGGTGACGTCGTGGAAGGCGGTGCTGTAGTTGGATCCGGTCGCCAGTGCGTAGATGGAGGAGTTGGCGTAGCCGAGCGCGGAGCCGCCCTTGGCTGCGGCGTACTGGTCGTAGATCGCGGTGAACGCCGCCCAGTTGGGGGCCGCGGCGCTGGTGCCGCCGTACTCGGCCCAGGCGCCGGAGGTGTAGATCGCCCAGCCGGTGCTGGGGTCGGCCACTGCTGACACGTCCGGGACGTCGCGGTTGGTGTCGCTGGTGACGCCGGACTGGTAGCTGGGCTGGGCGTAGAGGGCCGAGGTGCCGCCGCCGCTGCCGGACCAGGCGGTCTCGCCGCTGTAGTTGCCGGAGGAGTCGGTGCTCAGCGTGGTGCCGCCGACACCGGTGACGTACTGGTCGCTGGCGGGGAAGTCGACGGAGGTGGTGCCGTCGCCCGCGTCGTCGGAGCCGTTGTCGCCGGAGGCGGCGAAGACCGACTGGCCCTGGGCGGACGCCTCGCTGAACGCGTTCTCGTCCGAGGAGCGGCTGGAGCTGGTGGTGCTGGACTCGGACTGGCCCCAGCTGATCGAGACGATGGGCACGTCGGCGCTGACCAGCGCCGCGTACAGGTCGGTGTCGCCGGCGGTGCTGTTGGGGGCCTCGTACACCTTGATGCTGGCGCCGGGGGCGAGCGCCTGGATGACCTCGATGTCGAGCTCCACCTCGCCCTCGCCGGAGGTGTCCGTGGTGCCGCCGTCGATGCTGACGACGGAGGGGGTGGAGGGGCTGAGGGAGAAGGTGCTGTCGTAGGTGTCGATGTTGGACTGGTCGAAGCTGGAGAACTCGACCAGGCCGATGGTCTGGCCCGAGCCGGTGTAGCCGTTGCTGTTCTCGGAGCTGAGGTCGTACGCGGCCAGCGCCTGAGTGGGCGTCAGGCCGGAGACGGCGTGGGACTTGGCGTGGCTCCTCTGGTGCGCCGCCGCGGTCTTGCGCTGCTCGAAGTGCTTGAGCTGGGCGTAGTTGTTGAGGCCCGAGACGTCGACGATGTTCGCGGCCAGGCCGCGGGGCAGGGTCGGGTCGGTGGTGTTGGCGTAGAAGTCGCGCTTGGTGCGGCTGTCGCGGAAGGTGGACAGCGCCACGTGGAAGGCCTTCTCGACCTGGGCCGCGCTGCCGGTCGCGTCGATGACGAGGTGGCCGCCGTAGACCTTGCCGACGGAGAGCCCCTGGGAGCTGAGGTAGGCGGTGGTGGCGGCGATGCTCGCGGCGGATGCGCCGAAGCGGGCGGCGAACTGCTTGACCGTCAGGTAGTGCTTGTACTGCGGGGACTTGGGGTCGTGCACCTGGGCGAGGAAGGCGTTCAGTCCCGCCCGGTCACGCGGCGCGAGGCTGACGGCGACCGATATACGCTTGTCGGAGGCGACGGCGCCGAGCCGGGTGGAGTGGCCGGCCGCGGGGACGACGTCGCCGTGGACCGCGACCTGCTGGGTGAGGGCCGGCGTGGTCTGGGCGGTGGCGGGGGACGCGCCGATCGCGATGATCGGCAGCGGTGCGGCCAGCAGGCCGACCAGGGATTTCAGGGGGGTTTTCAACGTTCCTCCTGGAGCGCGGAGTTGGGCATCGTCCGGGCGCATCCTGGGCGGATGGTCCGAAATCTGCCGTACTTGACGTGTCCACGCTAGGAAGGTCGGGGTCCGTTCGTAAGCGGGGTATCCCTTGCAACCCCTGTGAAATTCTTGTGCCCTCAGCGGTCGGCCCCGTGCCCGTACTCGGCGTTCCGCGTCCGCGGCCGGGGAATGCATTATTGCGCAGGACTGAAACCTTGATGCGGGAACCGCCTCCCCCGACTGCGGTTGCCGGCGCGGTGCCACAGCTCGCGGGCGGCGAGCAGGAGCAGGGTGTAGCCGCCGAGGATCGCCGCGAGCAGCGGGTAGTAGCCGGCCGGCAGGGCGCCCAGGCCCAGGGCCGCGCCCAGCGGGGTCAGCGGTAGGAGCAGGCCGGTGGCGGCGAGCGCCGCGTTACCGACGCGCACCGGCCAGGGTGCCGGCGTGCGAGGGCGTACGGAGGAGGCGCGCAGGACATGGATGGTCAGGGCCTGGGAGATCAGGTTCTCGGTGAACCAGCCGGTGTGGAAGGCGATCTGGGTCTCTGCCGGGCCCAGACCGCGGGTGAGGTGGCTTATCGCGGCGAAGGTCACCAGGTCGGCGAGGGCGTTGAGGACGCCGAAGAACAGCACATACCCCGCCAGTGTGCGGCGGTCCGGAAGTCGGGGGAGGTGCACGCCGGAGATGCGGGGCCGGTCGAAGGCAAGGGTGAGCTGGGCGGCGTCGAAACACAGGTTCTGCACCAGGACCTGGGCGGGGAGCATCGGCAGGAACGGCAGGAACACTCCGGCGGTGAGCATGGTGATCACGTTGCCGAGGTTGGCGGACAGCGTGGTGCGCAGGTAGGCGCCGATGTTGGCCAGGGACCGTCGGGCCTCGGGCAGGCTGCGGCTGACGGCGGCCAGATCGGAGCCGGTGAGCAGGACGTCGGCGTGCTCGCGGGCGGTGTCGACGGCGCCCTGGGGGCAGATGCCGAGGTCGGCCGCGCGCAGGGCCGGGACGTCGTTGGCGCCGTCGCCCAGGAAGCCGACGGTGTGCCCGGCCGAGCGCAGTGCGCGCACGATGCGGGCCTTGTGGGCGGGGGTGGCGCGGGCGAACAGGGTGGTGGTCGCGGCCAGTTGGGCCAGTGCGGCGTCGTCCAGGAGGTCCAGGTCGCAGGCCAGGACCGGGTCTCCGGGGTCGATGCCGATGTCGGTGCAGGCCCGGGCGGCGGTCTGCGGGTGGTCCCCGGTGATGACCTTCACCTGCACGCCGTGGGCACGCAAATCGGCGACGGCTGCCGCGGCGGAGGGTTCGGGTTCGTCGCGCAGCGCGACCAGCCCGACCAGGGTCAGGCCGTGTTCGTCCGCCGGAGTGCAGGGGCGGGCGCCGGCCGCGCGGTGGGCGACGGCGACGGCCAGCAGCCGCAGGCCTCGGGCGGCCTGCTCGGCGGCGAGGTTCAGAAAGCGCTCGCGCTGATCGGCGTCGAGGGTGCGCGGGTGACCGTCCGGGGCGGCCAGTGCCGTGCAGCGCTCCAGTACGTCCTCCACACCGCCCTTCACCAGGAGTGTGTGGGTGCCCGTGCGCCGGTCGCCGCGGAGCACCGCGGTGGCCAGGCGGCGGACCGGGTCGAAGGGGATGGCCTGGATCCCGACCACCGCGTCGGCCCAGGAGGGGTCGAGCCCCTCGGCGCCCTCCAGCAGGGCCTCGTCCAGGCCGTCCAGGACCGGCGGGTCGCCGAGTTCCAGGCAGACCAGGCTGTTGGCCGCCGCCCAGCGCAGCACCTGCGGATCCGCTTCGCCCTGTGGATCCAGCGCCCGGTCGACGGTGAGCCGGTCCCGGGTCAGGGTGCCGGTCTTGTCGACGCACAGCACGTCCATGGCGCCCAGGTCGTGCAGGGCCGACGGCCGCTTGACCACGATGCGCCGGCGGCGCAGCGCGACCACCCCGCGGGCCAGGACGGTGTTCACCACGACCGGCAGCATCTCCGGGGTGAGCCCCACCGCGACGGCGATGGCGAACGGCACGGTCTCCCAGCCGCGTCCACCCACCAGGGTGCCGGCCGCGAGCACCAGCGCGAGCGAGACGAGCATGAACCGGATCAGCAGTCCGGCCACCGCGCGCACACTGAGCTCGAAGCCGGAGGGAGGCCGCGCGGTCGCCGGTCGGCGGTGGGCCGCGCCCAGATGGGTGTCGCTGCCCGTGGCCAGCACCACGGCGGTGCCGGTGCCGGTGGTCACCCGGCTGCCGAGGAAGCACAGATGGGGTTGGTCCAGCAGGGCTCGTGGAAGGGTGGCCACGGCGCGCGGATCGGAGTGCGCCGTCTTGGGCACTGGTGCGGACTCGCCGGTCAGGGCGGCCTGGTCGACGGCGAGACCGGCGGTCCTCAGCAGGCGCAGGTCGGCGGGGATCGGGTCGCCGGCCGACAGCCGCACCAGATCACCGGGCACCAGTTCGTCCAGCGGCACCTCGCGGGCGAGCGGGGCTGCCGTGGAGTCGCTTCGGCGCAGCACGGTCGCGGTTCCCCCGGCCCAGTTGATCTCGCGCACCGCGGCGGTGTCGTGATCCGCTCCTCGCTCGGCGACCACCCGAAGGACGCAACTGACGGCCACCAGCACGGTGATGACGGTGGTGCTGTACCGGGCGCCGTTGGCGGCTGAGATGACCGCGAGGAAGCACAGGAGCAGGGTGAACGGATCGCGCAGGGCCAGTGCGAGCCGCTGCAGCCGGCGCGGGGAGTGTGCCGGTGCCAGAGTGTTCTCCCCCCAGGCTGCCAGTCGGCTCTCGGCCTGGGCCTCCTGGAGCCCGCGGGGGCCGCTGGCCAGTCGGCGCAGTACCTGGAGCTCGCTGAGCGTCGCCGCTATGGCTGGTGGGACGCTGGCTGCCGCCGGGTCCGGGCTGCCGGAGCGGCCCGGTTCGAGTGGACGCCGGAAGTCCCGGGATGCCTCAGAGAGCCCGGGCACGGCGGTCCGCCTGGCGTTGCGCCGGGCTGGTGTCGGAGAGGTGGTCGATCATCGACTGGACCAGGGCGACCAGGTGCGGATCGTCCACCAGGTAGACCTGGCGGTGACCCTCGCGCCGGGAGCGCACCAGGCCGGCGAGTCTGAGTTTGGCCAGGTGCTGGCTGATCGCCGGCAGGGCCCCGCCGACCTGTTCCGACAACCCGGTCACGTCGCACTCGCCCGACGCCAGGATCCACAGGATGTGCAGCCGTACCGGCGAGGCGAGCATGCCGAAGGAGGCCGCGGCCTCGGCCAGCACCTGCGGTGCGGGGGCCGATGGGTCGGTGCTTCCGGTCACCTTTGTCTCCCTGTGGTGGGCTCTGTCACCGCATCAGAGTACGGACCCGAGGGCGGGGCTGCGTACACCGACATCCGGACTGGTATTCCGCCACGGGTCAGTCGACGCAGGGGATGCCGCCGGCCGTCACGGCGTCCCCCTGCATGGGCACGCTCACGGGCGTGGCGGAACCTGCGGAACCGCTGCCCGTGCCGGTGCCTGAGCCGCTTCCCGAGCCGCTTCCCGTGCCCGAGCCGCTTCCGCCGCCCGATCCGGTTGACGTCGGCAGGGTGAATCCGGCACCGAGGATGACCTCGACGTGCCCCGCCCTGACCGTGGAACTCGCGGTCGGGGTGCCGGCGTTCAGCTTCGCGGCGATCTGCTGAGCCGCGGTGTCGGCTCCCGTGCCGTAGAGGACGGTGGTGTGCGAGCGCGCGCTGTGCGAACTGACCAGACCGGCGGTGTAGCCCTGTGCCACCAGGGCCTTCGACTCGGCGGCGGCGCCGCCGGTGACTCCGGAACCGTTCAGCACGTCCACCACCGCGGGGGCGGTATTGGCCGAGGCCGGGGCGGAACCGCCCGACGCCGAGGCGGAGGCCGCCGGTGCGGGGTCGTGGCCGATCAGCTGCTGCATGATGTGCTTGATCTGGTCGGGGCTGACCAGGTTGACCGACTCCTGGTTGCGGGTGGCGAACCCGGTGATCGGCAGGGTGTTGAACACCACCTTGCCGCCGGTCAGGTTGGGGGCCTGCTGGGCGAAGTCGAGGATGTTCCACTGGTTGTCCAGCACGATGTCCTTCTTGACCACGTTCAGCAGGCTCTGCATCTTGCCCAGGTCGCTGAACAGGCCCTCCTTCTTGAGCTTGTACTCCACCGAGGAGATGAACGCCTGCTGACGGTGGGTCCGCGCGAAGTCGGACCCGCCGCCGTTGGCCGCGGTGGCCGCGATGTTGTGCCGCTGGCGCACGAAGGAGAGAGCCTGGGCCGCGTTGAGCGTGTTCAACCCCTTGTGGAAGCTCGCCCCCGAGCCCTGGCCGCTGATCGCCGGGTCCGAAGTGGCCTGCTTGAGGCACACCGTGATCGGCTGCACCGCCTGCGCGATGTCGTAGAAGCCGATCAGGTTGACCTCGGCGAAGTGATCGATCCGCACCCCCAGGAAGGCCTGCAGGGTGGTGATCGTCGCCTCACGTCCCACCTCGCGACTCTGCTGCTCCAGCGCCGCCCCGGTGACGCCCTGGGCCTGGAGTTTGGTCTCGGCGGCGGCCTTCGCCAGCCCGTACGCCTCCTTTATCTTGTGCATCCCCTGCGAGGAGCCGTCGCCGTTGAGGGTCTCGACGTAGTCGTCACGCGGGATGGAGAAGGCCTGCACCTTCCCGCCGCCGGCCGGGATGTGCAGCAGGATCAGGCTGTTGGTGTTGTAGCCGCCGACATCGCTGGACCCGCCGGCGTGCAGCTCGTCCTGGACTATCCAGTTGGGCAGGTTGTTGCCGTTCATGTCCTTGCGGCTGTCCAGACCGATCAGCAGCAGGTTGACCGAGTTGTCCAACGCCTTCGGCGGGGCGTTCTTCTGAGTGACCGACAGGGCGTCCGAGGTCTTCATCCCCGTCGTCAGCGCATGGTAGGTGTACCAGGAGACGCCCGATGTCAGCAGCACCCCGGCCGAGGACGCGACCGCGACCGCCCGGCCCACCATGAGCAGCTTGGAATGCCCGCGCGCCTTGCGGGGCGGCGCCGCCCGTCCGCGTCCGCGTCCCCGTCCTTGTCCCGCCCGTGGGTCAGCCATGTCCCTGCTCCTTCGTACGCCTGTCCCGTACCGCTCGGACCACCGTCACCGCGATCGACGCGCCGGTGGCTATCGCCATCACCGGGAACGCGTGTGCGGTCCACCCCAGGAGGTTCGTCGCCAGCTTGGCGGTGGTCGTGGAGCCGGCCGAGGCCCCCGCCTCGCGGGCGACCAGCGCGACCAGCAGCACCACGGCGGGGGTCGCCGTCACGATCCACCACAACGCGCGCCGCGCCACCAGCGACGCAGACGCCGCCGCGGCCAGGACCGCGCTGACGGTGAAGAGCAGACCCAGACCACTGCCGGTGACCACTGCGCCCAGCAGCGGCACCAGGATCAGCACCAGCATCCCGACCGCCGTCGGCACCCCGGCCTGCGGTCCGGCCTCTGCCGCCGCTCGCCGCGCCTGCGCGCGGCCCGGCCGGGGCGCCTGCGACTCCAGCGGAGGACGTTCCTCGGTGCTCCCGCGGGGGCCGGCCGCAGGGGGGCGCGCAGCGTCGTCCGGATACTCGTCGGCGAACAGCGGTCCGCTCATCTGTGCCACCGGCTGACCGATCCGGCCAACCGGCCGCTGGTGCCCACCTGCCCCGCCTGGCTCGGCACCGCCCGGCCGACCCCAGGAGTCGGTCATAGCCCCACCCTTCACACGCGCATCGAGGATGCGCACGACGTCACCCTCGTTCACAGCGATACGACGCCGTGATCGTGAGAATAGTTGCACAGTCGCGCAAATCAGCAAACAAAGAGGTGATGTCGGGTCGCGGTCGGCCTCTGCACTCCGTCACCACCGAATCTGCGACAGATCTGCGGCCTTCGCATGGGTTCGTCACAGCCAGGCGCTATAGCTTCCGCGGAGTCTGGGATCTTCCTCCACGTTTCCTGAAAGGCAGACGCATGCGGGTGCACTCATCGCGGATTCTGATCGCCGCGCCGCTGGCCATGGCGGCGCTGGCCATGTCCGGCTGCTCGTCCGGGAGTTCCTCCGCCTCCGCCGTCGCGTCCGGCGGCCCGGGTTCACCTGCGGGGGCCGCATCAGCGGCCTCCTCGGGAGCCACAGCTTCGGCGGGTGTGATCGCGGCCTCGTCGTGTTCCGCGCCCGGGGTGACCGGTGGCTCGGGCAGTGGCACCGGCAACGTCGGAAGCCCGAGCGGCGGAGCTGCCGCAGGCGGCGCGGGCGGGACCCCGCCGAGTGGCACCGCCGGTGCGGTCCCGAGTGGGGCCGCCGGGGGGAGCGGCGGCCCGGGCGGGACGCCCCCGAGCGGTGGGGTCCCGACCGGAGCCGCTCCCGGTGGCGGGCAGGGCGGGCAGGGGGCAGCGCCCAGTGGCGCGCCCGGTGCGGGAGGCGGCGCAGGCAGTGCTGCCGGTGGCGGATCGTCCAGCAGCACCGGCAACAGTGGCTCGGCCCTGTACACCCTCTCCAGCGGGAGCGTGGCCAAGACCGGTCAGAGCTTCACCGTCGGCGCCGACGACACCTCCGCCGTGGTCGCGTCCAAGAGCGGGAAGCTGACCCTGATCCGTCCGACGATCCACACCTCGGGCGGCACCACCTCCTCCGACGACACCAGCTTCTACGGCCTCAATGCCGCTGTCAGTGCCCACGCCGGCGGGCAGATCACCATCGACGGCGGCTCGGTGAGCACTACCGGCTCCGGCGGCAACCTGCTGGACGCCTACGGGACCGCCGCCACGGTCACCATGAACGGCGGCACCCTCAACGCGACCGGGGAGTTCGGCCACGGTGTGATCGCCAGCTACGGCGGCTCGATCACGCTCAACAAGGTCGCCGTCACCACCTCGGGATGCCACGCCGGGGCCGTGGCGACGGACCGCGGCGGTGGCACCGTGGTCGTCAACGGAGGCACCCTGTCCACGTCCGGGAAGTACTCGCCCGATGTCTACTCGACCGGGAAGATGACCCTCAACCAGGTCACCGGCACCTCCACCGGCGCGGAGGCCGTCACCGTGGAGGGGACCAACTCGGTCTCCCTCAACGACAGCAGGCTGACCGGGACCAGCTACGGCAGCCTGCTCTACCAGAGCGGCTCGGGCGACGCCGAGGTCGGCACCGGTGCGCTGGCGGTGAGCGGAGGCTCGCTGACCGCCACCAAGGGTCCCGTCTTCGGGGTGCAGAAGACGGCCGCCGCCATCACGGTGAAGGGCGGCGCCGCACTCAGTTCGAGCACTGGGGTACTGCTCGCGGCGACAGCCAACGGGAAGGCCGTGCTGACCGCCGACGGCGAGACGCTGACCGGCAACGTGACCTGCGACAGCACCGGCTCCGCCGCAGTCTCGCTGACCGGCGGATCGACGCTCACCGGCACGTTCACCAACGCCGCGCTCACCCTGGCGTCCGGCACCACCTGGACGGTGACCGCCGACTCCACCCTGACCTCCCTCACCGACGCCGCCGCGATCTCCGGCAGCAGCATCGGCAACATCGTCGGCAACGGACACAGCGTCACCTACGACCCGAACCTGACCGCGAACAAGGCACTGGCCGGCAAGACCTACACCCTCAAAGGCGGCGGCACCCTGACTCCCAAGAAATAGCCGGGGTCCCACCAGGTCAGCGGTGGCCGCTGCCGTCCCGTCCCCGGTCCACTGGCAAGATCACGGTCTACGGCTGGAGTGCCAGATCGCGCTGATACCAGGTGCCTGGCTTACCGCCGAGGTCGGCCGGGGCGGCCGGTCCGACTGGGACGAACCCGGCTTTGGTCAGCACCTTCTGGGACGCGGCATTGACGACGGCGGTGCCTGCCCGCAGTGTGTGCAGCCCGTGCCGCGCCGCCGCCAGCCGGCACAGCTCTCGGACGGTCGCGGTCGCCACGCCGCGGCCGGCGACGTGCTGCGCGACCCGGTAGCCGAGGTTGGCAGTGCCGTCCTCGATGTCGTACAGGTTGAACCGGCCCAGCACCGAGCCGTCTTCGGCGACCAGCACGTAGAAGGCGCAGATGCCGGCTTCTTGCTCAGCCAGCAAGGCGCGGTGCCGGTCGGCGAAGTGGTTGTAGAACTCGTCGCCGCGGTCGGAGACCGAGGCAGCGAAGTAGGCACGGTTCTCCAGCTCGAAGGCCAGGACCGCCGGGGCATGGCCAGCATCCAGCTGCTTCAGCTCGGGCACCTGCGCAACACTAGCCAGAGGGCGTGCCGAGGCCACCTGATTTTCCATCAGGACGGCGCACCCGAAGACCACACACGGCCAGAAGACGGAACTGGAGCCGGTCCGGTCGACGAGGCAGCCGCCGGTGAAGGCGCCGAATGGTGGTTCCCCGCGCCTATCGCCGGCCGAGGCCAGCCCATGCCCTCTGCAGCGCCGAGAGGCTGACGGCCGAGCAGGGGGTAGCCAGCGCTGCGCGGGAGCCGCGCCGATAGACCAACGCCGGTTTGCGACGGTCGCGACTGCCAAGGGATCACCGCCCCTACTGGCCGACTACGACCCTCTGCGTCTCGATGACGCAGTCAACGCCATGGATCGCGTCATCGGCGATCTCCGGCTCGAGCACGCTGGCCGCGCTGCCGTTGGTCGCTCTCGACCTGGTGCTGCTCATGACCGGAGCGGCGATCACCCGAATCCGGCGGCACGAGTTCACTCTTATGGTGGTGGACCTGGTCTACATCGTCCTGGCCGCTTTCACGCTCTGGCGCCGTTTCGGCTCCAAGCCGTTCATCAACTGACCGGGACGGAGTCCGGCTACGCCTCCCGGTCGGACACTCCGCTGCGGCCTCGGAAGGTGTTCCGGTACGTCTGGGGTGACACCCCGATCGCCGCGTGCAGGTGCTGCCGCAATGATGCACCGGTGGCGAAGCCGACTTCGGCGGCGATCCGGTCGATTGGGAGGTCGCTGGTCTCCAGGAGGTGGCGGGCGCGCTGCACCCGCTGCTGGATCAGCCAGCGGCCGGGGCTTGTGCCGGTCTCCTCCTGGAAGCGGCGGGAGAAGGTGCGCGGGCTCATCCGGGCGTGCCTGGCCAGCTCCCGCAGGGCGAGCGGCCGGTCGAGGTGTTCCATCGCCCAGGCGCGGGTCGCGCCGGTGCCGCTGGCGCCCTCCGCGGGCATGGGCTGTTCGATGTACTGGGCCTGGCCGCCGTCGCGCCAGGGCGGCACGACGCACAGCCGGGCGACCCGGTTGGCGACGGCGCTGCCGTGGTCGCAGCGCACCAGGTGCAGGCACACGTCGATCCCGGACGCGACGCCCGCCGAGGTGAGCACGTCGCCGTCGTCGACGAACAGCACCTCGGGGTCCAGGGCGACCTCGGGGAACAACCGGCGGAACCGGTCGGTGAACGCCCAGTGCGTGGTCGCGGGCCGCCCGTCGAGCAGCCCGGCGGCGGCCAGGGTGAACGCGCCGGTGCACAGGGAGACGATGCGGGCGCCGGGGCGGATGCGGGCGAGCGCGGCGCGCACCGGCTCGGGCAGGTCGGCTGTGAAGCGACGCATGTCGCAGGGCGGCACGATCACCGTGTCGGCGCTGTCGAGCGCCTCGGGCCCGTGTTGGAGGGTGAGGGTGAAATCCGCGCCCGTCACGACGGTGCGTTCCTCTGTCGCCGCGCACGTCACCACCTCGTAGGCCCCCTCGACCCCGGCGAAGACCCGATCGGGGACGCCCAGCTCGAAGGGGTACACCCCGTCGAGGGCGAGGACGACGACGCGGTGCGGCCGCTGATCAAGGACGGTGCGGGACTCCAACGCGGGCATGGCACGATTCTATCGCTACCTGACCATCCTGCCATTGGCGAGGTCAGAGGCATTGCCGCAGGCTTGATCCATGACCACGAACACGAACACGGACACTATGCGGGCCATCAGCCAGGACACCCTGGGCGAGCCGGACGTCCTGCGGGAGGTCGAGCGCGAGCGCCCGGAGCCCGGCGTCGGCCAGATCCTCGTCGCCGTCCACGCCGCCGGCGTCAACCCCACCGACTGGCAGCACCGCCGGCTCGGCCTGTTCCTGGGCGAGCCGCCGTTCACCCTCGGTTGGGACGTGTCCGGCGTCGTCGAGGCTGTCGGCCTCGGCGTCTCGCTGTTCCAGCCCGGCGACGAGGTGTTCGGCATGCTGCCGTACCCGTACGGAGCCGGCGCCTACGCCGAGTACGTCACCGGCCCCGTCCGCGCCTTCGCGGCCAAGCCCGCCGCGCTGAGCCACGTCGAGGCCGCGGCGCTGCCGATGGTGGCGCTCGTCGCCTGGCAGACGCTCGTCGACACCGCGCACGTGCGACCCGGACAGCGGGTGCTGGTGCTCGGGGCGGCCGGCGGGGTGGGGCATGTCGCGGTGCAACTCGCCAAGGCGCGCGGCGCGTATGTCATCGGCACGGCCTCCGCGGACAAGCGCGACTTCCTGCGGGGCCTGGGCGTGGACGAGGTCATCGACTACCGCAGCGCGGACGTCGCGAAGGAGGCCCATGACATCGACGTGGTCCTCGACCTGGTCGGCGGCGCCGACCGGCTGCGCTCACTGGACACCCTCAGGCCGGGCGGTGTCCTGGTCTCCAGCCTGCCCGTCGACTTCGACGAAGTGACCGAGCGCGCCGCCGAGTTGGGAGTCCGGGCCACGAACATCGTGGTCGAGCACGACCAGGCCGGCATGGTCGGCATCGCCGCGCTCGCCGAGGCCGCTCGGCTGCGCCCGCACGTCGCCGGGACCTATCCGCTCGCCCAGGCCGCCAAGGCCCACACGGACGCCGAGGCCGGCCGCGCCACGGGCAAACTGGTACTCACCGCCCGCCGGTAGACAGGGCTCCAGGCCCGCCATCGGCCGACCTGGCCTGTCCGGGGAGAGTTCGAGATCTGGACGTGGTGACCGGTGCCCCCGAAGTCCCCGGAGGGCCGGGCGGCATCGTCGGGGCGCTGCGAGCGCCCGACGCGTGCCGTCACGGTGCCGGCGCGGTGTCGATCCAGTCGGGGATGTCGGCGGCCTGGTCCTGGAGGTGCTGGGTGATGGACCGGAGTGCGTCGTTGCTGTCCTTCGGCGCCCAGGTGTGCGAAGGGTCGGCGATGGTGGTGTAGGCGGAGCGGAGGTTTTCCGGGGTCGGTCGGTCCCAGGCCTGACCCGTTGTCACGGTGAGAAGTACCCGGCGCACGTAGCCGCCGCCGGTCTCGAAGATCTCTCCGGTGCACGGAACGTCCTCGTGGGCCAGCCAGGCGACGACGCAGGCGACTTTCTCCGCCGGGAACATGCGGTCGAACATGGAGCGGAATTCGCCTTCGGGTACGGTCTGGTCGGTGATCCGCGTGGCGGCGAACGGCATCACGGCGTTGACCTTGATGCCGTGTTCGGCTCCCTCGATCGCGAGCGTCTTGGTCAGGCCGAGAACGGCCCCCTTGGCAGCGCCGTAGGCGGCGGTGCCCGGCAGGCCGTAGACGGTGGCGGAGCAGGTGTTGACGATCCGGCCGTTCCCGGCGTCCCGCATGTGCTCCCAGCCGGCCCGGACGACCTGGAACGTTCCCCCGATGTGGGTGTCGAGCGTGCGCGACCACGCGTCGTCGGTGAGGTCCGAGAAGGACTGCGGGATGAAGATGCCGGCGTTGTTGACGATGACGTCCAGCCGTCCCCACTCCCGCAGCGCCGCTGTAACCGCGGCGCGCGCTCCCTCCCTGCGGCTGATGTCGTCCGCGCTGGCGATGGCGCTGCCGCCCGCCTTGACGATGGCCTCCACCGTGTCGCCGGCGCTGTGCGGGGACCGGCCCGCGCCGTTCACCTGGCAGCCCACGTCGTTGACGACCACCCGGGCACCCCGTTCCGCGAGGAGCTTCGCGTACTGCTGCCCCAGCCCGCGGCCTGCTCCGGTCACCAGGGCGACGCGACCCTCGAACCGCATGTCTTGACGCTCCATCAGTTCCTCTTCCTGCATTCAGTCGGCACGGCGGTGGACGGTCATGCGCAGGTCGCGCGGTGCGAGCAGCATCCCGGTGATGGGGCGGGCCGGATTGGCGTCGGCGGGGGTCAGGCTCCAGCGTGCGGTGATCGCGGCGAGGGCGAGTGGCGAGAGCGTCAGTGCGAACTCGTCTCCCATGCACTTGTGCGGACCGGAGCCGAAGGGCACCAACGGTCCACGCGGACGACGGGCGAGTATCTCGGGGCGGTACGGGTCGAAGACCCCGGGACGTGGGAACAGGTCGGGGCGGTGGTGCAGGAGGTACGGGCTGACCGCGACGGTCGTGCCGCGCGGAACGTCGTAGCCCCCGAGGGTGGTGTCCTCGCTGGCGCGCCTGGTCAGGATCCAACCGGGCGGATACATCCGGATGGATTCCAGGATGACCTGGCCGCACAGGGTGAGCCGCTCCAGGTGCTCGTGGCGGACGACGCCGTCGCCGACCACCGAGCGCGCCTCGGCGGCGACTTCGCGCTCGATGTCGGGGTGTCGGCTGAGTTCGATCAGCGCCCACGCCAGTGCGTTGGCGGTCGTCTCGGCCCCGGCGATGAAGAAGGCGACGACCTGCTCCATGATCTCCACGTCGGTCAGCGGCGCGAACTGTGCTGTCTCAAGCTCGTCCTGACCGGCCATCAGCATGGACAGCAGGTCGCCCTGGTCGGTCGTGCCACTGGCGCGGCGTTCGCCGACGATGGTCTCGGACATCGCGCGAAGCGTGCGCATGGCGCGTTCGCAGCGGCGATTGGCCGGAAGCGGGGCGTGCGCGAGGGCCGAAGGCAGGAAGATGCGCTGGTAGAGACCGGCGAGCAGGTCCTTGATGCTGGTGACGGCGCCGTCCACGATCTTTGGATCAAGTCCGGTGCCGAACATGGCGGACACGAAGAGCGAGCCGGTCATGTTCATCATCGCGGACGTGATCTCGAAGCTCTCTCCGTCCTGCCAGCCACGGGCGAGCTCGTCGAGCCGGTCGGCCATGATGCTGGTGTAGCCGGGGAACCGGCTTACCCGGAAGGCGGGTTGGGTCAACCGCCGGTAACGGCGGTGGTCGGCGTACGGGCAGGTCCCGATGTTATTTCCGGTGGCCTCGGCGAAACGCTGATAGAACGTGCCACCCCGCTCGAAGACCCGTGAGTTGAGCATCACCTCGTGGAACAGGTCCGGATCGCAGACCACGAGCACATGGGCGGGGCCCAGGCGCAGGCGCACCACGTCGCCGTGCTCGGGCAGCCGGGTCAGGAATCCCAGCGGGTCGCGCAGCATGGGCAGGGCGTGTCCCAGACCCGGCACTGCTCCGGGAGCTACCGGGATGTTCCTCGGTGCGGTCGTCGTGGCCGTCATCGGGTCTCCTGGGTCGTGGTCGGAGCGTCAGTCCGGCAGCAGGGCGGACTGTTCGGCGTCGTAGCGGCCGGACTGCTCGGCCCAGTCGAGGTCGCCGCGCATCACCGTGCGCAGGGCGTCGGCGACATAGCGATCCACGTCGTGCCTCTGGGCCGGGGAGAGGCGCAACTCGGAGCACAGCGCCGGGATGCCGGACTCCAGAGCGAGGAAGCGCTCAACACGCTCCCGGAGCATCCAGCTGACCACCGCCACCGACGTCGGACGGTCGCAGCCCTGCTCGCGTTCGACGATCAGAACCATGTTGTTCAGATCGCCGATCGCCTCCTCTTTCTCGACCGAGCAGACGTCGTTGTGCAGGGTGTCGACCTCGGCGGCGATCAGGCGCATCGCGGTCAGGTGCTCACTGAAGAAGACCCGTGAGGCGACCTCGTAGTGCCCCAGCCGCTCGGCGAGGTCGATGGTCGGCTGCACACCGATGGTGTCGCGGCGCAGCCGCAGGTGCCCGTCGGCGCTGAGACGCACGCCGTGGATGCGGTGCTCGGCCTCGGTGACGTAGCCGGAGAAGTAGGCGCGCCAGTGGCCGGCGGCGCGGTAGCGCCAGGTGCGCGACATGCCCGCGCAACTGCGCTCCCACAGGTCGGCGAAGGCCCTGACAATCGGTTCCGCCGACGGCTCCGGGTCGCGGTCGAGCGCGTGCACCATGGCCCGGGTCAGCCGCCGGACCTGGTGCAGATCCTCGCCGAGCGGTCCGTCGAAGGGGTCGTCGAACAGGAAGTACCAGCTCATCAGGTCGACGCCCAGATCCAGGTCGGCGCCGACGGCCGTGGGGTAGAACCGGGCGGCGAGTCCGGCGTAGTCGGCTCGGGTGTGCCGTTCGGCTGCCCAGACGGTCTCCAGCAGTTCGAAACGGCGCGGCCATCGCAGGTGCGCGGAGCGGGCCCGCTCATAGTCCGGGCTGATACGGCTGGGGAAGGGGTAGTGCAGGTCTATTCCGCGCGGCATGGCGTTCCTTCCTGTCGTGCCACGCGCGCCGACCGCCGGTTCAGGCCGGGTCGGCTGCGCTGAAGAGGTCGGCGATCGCGTTCACCCGGTCACGGTGGACTCCTCGTTCATCGCTCACGGACGATCATGTGGAGGTTCGACGGGCGCACGACGAGTTCCAGGGCCGCCGTGGTCCGCACGCTCGGGTCGATGCTGAGCCGCCACCGCTGGAGGATCTCCGCTGTGATGAGCGGGATCTTGAGCATGCTGACGGCGTCCCCCGGGCAGCGCCGGTCGCCCGCGCTGAACGGTATGTGGGCGAGCTTGTGCGGCGGCCTGCCGGAGTTCTCCTGCCAGCGCTCGGGCAGGAACTCGTCCGCCCGGTCGTAGAGCATCGGGTTGCGCTGGGTGGCGAAGAGGGAGAAGAACACCTGGGTACCGACCGGGATGTGGACGTCCCCGATGTCGCACGGGCGCATGCACTCCCGTCCGTAGAGCGGGAGGCCGTACAGGCGCATCGTCTCCCTCACGACACTGCCCAGGTAGCTGAGCCGCCTGATGTCCTCCAGCCGAGGAGCGCGGTCGCCGATGACCTCGTCGACCTCCGCGCGGGCCTTCTCCTGGACCTCGGGGTTCCGGCCTAGCTCGTACCAGAGCCATGAGGACAGTGACGCCGAGGTCTCGATACCCGCGGCGACGTAGCCCATGGCTTCCTCGGTGACCTCGTACGCGGACAGGGGACGGCCCGCTTTCGCGCTCGCCGCGGCGGCGCGCTTGATGAATCCGGCTCCCTCGTCCGGGGCCTGCAGCGAGGTGTCGACCTCGTCCCGGATGATCGCGAAGATCTCCCGGCAGGCCCGGTGGAATCTGCGGTTCATCGGCAGGGGCAACCGGTCCGCCCACTGCGGGATGAGCGTGCGCGGGCCGAGGCGCCGGAAGGTCTCGTCGAACAGCTCCTGGAAGCGGGCTTCCCGGTCCTCGGACATGCGACGGCCGAAGATGAACTCGTGCATCAGCCGGAACTCCAGCGCCAGCATCTCGCGCGGCACATCGATCCAGGTGCGGTCCTGCCACGAGGAGATGCGCTCCTCGGCGGTTCGTGCCGCCAGCACCGAGAAGGGCTCCAGGGCGTCCCGGTGCAGGTACGGGTAGAACAGATGGCGCCGGTAGCTGTGCTCCTCGCCCGTGAGCAGCAGCACGGACCTGCCGACGAGAGGCTCCGCGTGCCGGGCCAGGCGGCCGTTGGCGAAATGGTCGGCCTTGGCGATCAGCAGTTCGTGCAGCAGGTCGGGATCCAGGACCAGGACGGCTTCGCGCGGCCCGATCGAGAACCGCACCATCGGCCCCAACGGACGGAGCTGCTCCAGGAATCCCATCGGATCGCGCATGGCGGCGACGCTGTGCCCCAGCCACGGCAGGCGGTTCGGGGCGACGGGGAGATCGGCGATTGTCTTCATGACGTGCGCTCCGTGGCCAGGGCAGCGATCGTGCGCAGGGCGGTGGTGGCGTGTGTCGGGAGGAGGACGGCATCGAGTGCGGCCAGTGCTTCCTCATACCGATGGGCGATCATGGCCTCGACGGTGCTGCGGGCGCCGGTGGCCTCCAGCACCTCACGGACGCGGGCGGCGTCCTCCGCCTCCAGGTGCGGGTTGCCCACCGTCCCATCAAGGAGGCGCTGTTGGGTGGTGGTGGCCTGCTGGGCGGCGAGGGCGAGCAGGACGGTGCGCTTTCCCTCGCGCAGGTCGTCCAGGGTGGATTTTCCGGTGTGCTGCGGGTCGCCGAAGACGCCGAGGAGGTCGTCGCGGAGCTGGAAGGCGTCACCCAGCGGCAGCGCGTAACGGGTCAGGGCGGCCAGCAGTGCCGTATCGGCTCCGGCCAGAGCTGCTCCGGCGTGGAGGGGGCGTTCGCAGGTGTACTTGGCCGTCTTGTAGCGGATCACCTGCCAGGCCGCCTCCAGATCGGCGAGGGGCCGCAGCGGCGCGGTCAGGTCGAGGTACTGGCCGTAGATGACCTCCTGATGCATCGCGTCGACGATCCGGCGCAGTTCTGCTGCCCTGTCCGCCAACGGACTGTGCGCGTAGAGGAGTTCGTTCGACCAGACCAGGGCCATGTCGCCGACCAGAATCGCCGCACCGGCTCCCAGCGCGGAGTCGTTGTAGGTGGCGCCGAGGGCCTGGTGGACCGTGGGGCGGCCGCGGCGGGTGGCGGAGTTGTCCATGATGTCGTCGTGGATCAGGGCGAAGGCATGGAACATCTCCAGCCCGGCCGCGACACGCAGCACCGTGTCGTCGTCGTGCCCGCCGCCCGCCCGGTGGCCGAGCACGCACATGACGGGGCGCAGCCGTTTGCCGCCGCTGTCCAGAAAGCTCCGCAGCACCGACGCCACGTCACCGGGCATGCGTTCCCGTCCTGCGGACCGGCTCTTGTGATCGAGGAAGGTGTGCAGGAGGGCATCGATCCGGGCGGGAATGTCTGCGAGCTCTACGCGACGGGCAGTTGGAGAAAGGGCGGTCACGGGGCATCACCTACTTGCGTGGCCGGAAGGTGCTCGGTCAGCCGGACAGCTTCTGTCGCTACCCATTCGGCCCGATCCGCGGCAGCACGCCAAGCGGGGACTGCCCGCCGGTGTGTTGAACGTTCGGCCATGTTGAACGGCCGCGGCCGGCCGGGGTGTTGTCACCCGGCCGGCCGTCACTGTTCCCGTGGTGGGGTCAGTTGGTGTTGATGGCGGTGTCGTCGATCACGAACGAGGTCTGCTTGGTGTAGTCCTCGCTCCCGGTGAACTTCAGCGTCACCGTCTGGCCGGCGTAGGCCGACAGGTCGAAGGTGTGCTGGGCGTAGCCGGTGAGGTGGTCGAGGTTGGAGTAGGTGTGCAGGGTCGCCAGCACGGTGCCGGAGCTGCCCAGGATCTGCACCTTGAGGGTGTCGTAGGCGGTGGTCGTGGAGGTCTCCGCCGTGTCCACGTGCAGCCAGAGGCTGAGTTGCTCCGAGGAGCAGCCGGTGGGCAGGGTCACCGTCTGCGACAGGGTGTCGGTGTGGGTGCTGCCGTAGCCGTCCAGCCAGGCGTCCCAGGTGCCGGAGTGCGGGGGCTCGGTGGAGGATTTGCTGATCACGCCGGTGGTCGCGGACCAGGGCGAGGCGGTGCCGGTCTCGAAGCCGGGATTGCCGAGCAGTTGCTGCGCGGTGCAGCCGCCGGGCGTGGCGCTGGCCTCGTTGCTCTGGGTGCTCTCGCCGATCGGGTTCACGGCGGTGACCTTGTAGTAGTAGGTCTGTCCGTTGGTGAGTCCGGTGTCGGTGCAGGAGAGTGTGACGGCCAGGTTGCTGCAGCCGCCGGAGGTGAGTTGGGTCTCGGTGCCGCTGGAGGTGCCGCGGTAGACCTTGTAGGAGGTGATGTTGACGCCGCCGTTGCTGGAGGGGGCCTGCCAGGTCAGCGTGGCCTGCCCGGCGGCGGGCGTGGCGGTGAGGCCTGTCGGGGCGCTCGGCGGCGCGCCCGCGATGGGCGAAGCTGTGATCGTCACGGTCGAGCTGGCGGTCTTGGCGGGAGCGGCGCTGTCGGTGACTGTCAGCGTTGCCGTGTAGGTGCCCGCGGCGCTGTAGGTGTGGGTCGGGTTCTGCGTGGTGCCGGCCGCGGAGCCGTCACCGAAGTTCCAGCTGTAGGAGTACGCCGGTGTCCCGCCGGTGGCGGTGCCGGTGAAGGACACGTTCAGCGGTACCTGTCCCGAGGTCGGCGTGGCCGAGGCGCTGGCCGCCAGCGGGTTGCCGACCGCGCTCACGTTCAGGGCGACCGTCGAGGTGGCGGTGTGGGCCGGGGAGGCGCTGTCGGTGACTGTCAGTGTTGCCGTGTAGGTGCCTGCGGCGCTGTAGGTGTGGGTCGGGTTCTGCGTGGTGCCGGCCGCGGAGCCGTCGCCGAAGTTCCAGCTGTAGCTGTAGGGTGCGGTCCCGCCCGAGGCCGAGCCGGTGAAGTTGACCGCCAGGGGCGCGTTGCCCGTGGTCGGGGAGGCGCCGGCGACCGCGGACAGGGGGGTGGCGCCCTGGATCCACAGGTCCTCCAGCGGGTCGCCGAGGCCTGCCTGGTCGTTGGCGGTCATCGGGAAGGTGCTCAGCCCGATGGCGCCGTTGGGGTCGATGACGCCCGGGTGCACGTTCTGCATGACGCGCTCCATCGCCGCCAGCACGTTGTTCGTGGAGTAGGCGACGTGGCTGACATAGGCCTGCTTCATGTACTTGGGTGAGGCGATGATGACGGTCGGCACCCGGTAGGTGTTGCTGACGTGGTCCGGGCCGTTGCTGCCGTTCTGGGTGTCGTCCTCGGTCACCACGATGACGGTGTTGTCCTTGTAGGACGCGTTGTTCATGATCGAGTCGACGATCTGCTTGGTGACCGCGTCGTTCTTCGGGATGTCCTGGTAGGTGCCGGGGTGGTCGTTGAACAGCTCGACGTAGGAGTACGCGGGCAGGCCGTTGGCCGTCACGAAGTTCATGTAGTTGTTCGCGATGACCTGGTCGTCGTCGTTCTGCGCCTTGCACGTGTAGTTGTTGTAGTCGAGCTCCTCCGGGATCGTGGTGCCCGGCCGGTTGACCGGCAGTACTTCGAGGGCGTTGGTGGCGGGGTTGCGCCAGTAGCCGCTGCCGGTGCTGAGCATCCAGTAGAAGTCGCCGTCGGTGACCATCGACAGCTGGGCGGTCCCGGTCGCGCTGCCCACCTGTGCCACGCAGGGGTTGGATCCCTCGCCCGAGGGGCCCGAGGCGCCCTTGAGGAAGCGGTCGAACTGGGTGCCGGTGGCGGCGGGGTAGGACTGCTGCTGCGAGCTGGAGGACGACTGCGCGGAGAACAGCCACCAGTGGTTGGGTCCGCTCGGGGGCTGTGTGCCGGTGCTGTAGGAGTCCAGCAGCGAGTAGGTCCTGGCGAGCGTGTGCAGGTTGGGCACCGAGCTGATGTGGTTCGTGCTCTGCACGACGCCGTTGCACCCGGACTGCACGGTGGTGGCGCAGTCGCCGAGGTAGTCGTCGAAGGTGTGGTTCTCCCGGGTCAGCACCACGAAGTGCGTGAACGGCGGGAAGTAGGGAGCGAGCGGGTTCGCCGCGGCCGCGGCGGCGGTGCTCTTCGCGCCCCCGGAGGCCGTGCGGGCCGGGTAGTTGTGCGGCTGCGGGAACTTGGTGAACTCCACGCCCGGCGCGGCGAAGTGGGCGCCCGTGCAGTTGAAGTCGTCGGGCTTGTAGGACTGGGGACGCTGCCCCTCGGGCAGGGCCCTGGCGTCCTCGGGGTCCTGACTGGCGTTCCAGTTCTTCAGCGTGCACGAGCCCACGCCGGTCGCCGGGTGTGCGGCGCCACTCGTCCCGGCCCCTTGGGCCGAGCCCTGGACTCCGCTGAGCAGGAGGGCCAGGCCGGCCAGGCCCGCCATCCACCATCTGGACTTCTTCATCGGCACTCCCGTGTCGAGTCGCTGTCTACGCGCGATGCATAGCAACCACACAGGATTGTGACGACGGGTCAGGTTCACAACAAGAGGGCCGGAATGATCCACTTTGCTCTTGTCGAGGCAGCCATCCCGCGTTCGTCCACCGTTGTCGGCGGCGCCATCGGCGGGTTGAACGTTCGCGTGCTGGTCAGCCAGCGGCATGGTGGCCGTACTTATGGGCACATATCAGAACAATGACCGGCGATGAGGTACCAGGCCGGGGTCCGGATGGCGGGCCGCCGAGGGCCGCGTTCTTCGACGTCGACGAAACGCTGGTCGCGGTCAAGACCATGCACCGCTTTCTGGAGTTCTACTGGCAGGCCCTCGGGCGCCCCCGACGGGAATTCGCCGATGCCGTGGCGCGGTTCAGGGCCTCAGCGGCTGGCGGACAATCCCGCGGTGAGGCCAACCGCGCCTACTACCGGCTGTTCGCGGGTCACCGCGTCGACGAGGTGGAACGGTACGGCCGTGCCTGGTTCCTGGCCGAGAACGGAGCGGGGTTCTGGAACGCCTCGGGCCTGGAGGCGTTCCGTCTCCATCGGGCGCGCGGACATCTGACGGTGCTGGTCTCCGGCTCCTTCCCGCCCTGCCTGGAGCCGATCGCCGCGTACCTGAACGCGGACGCCCTCCTGTGCTCGCGGCCCGACTCGGTGGGCGGCCGGTACACCGGCGAGCTGCCGATCCCGATAATCGGACGGGCAAAGGCCGACGCCGCCAGGGAGTTGATGGTCCGGCACCGCATCGATCCGCAGGACTGCCACACCTACGGCGACCACATCTCCGACCTGCCCCTGCTCGAACAGGTCGGACACCCCGTCGTCGTCGGCCGCGATCCGGCGCTCATCCGTCACGCGCGCCCCCTGGGCTGGACGTGCATCGACTGACACGGCCGTCACCCGGCGCTGAGGGTTGTTACGCCGGGTAGTGGTGAATCCTTTCCGTGTAGCGCTATTTGCCTCGGTAGAAGGCGAATTGGTCTGATGAGTGTGTGACTGACAGTCAGGGTCGGCAGTGACGGGGGTACGGGTGAGTGCTGACGATTGCCTGCGGACCGAGTCTGCCGGGATCTGGAACGCCATGCACAAGGGAGTCCCGGCGGTCGTCGTGCAACCCAGGGGGCCGGAAGAGGCAGCACGGGCGGTGCTCGCGGCGCGGCGGCGCGGACTCGCGGTGGTGGTGCGCGGCGGTGGCCACTCGGTCAGCGGTGAATCGGTGGGACACGGGGCGCTGCTGCTGGACCTGTCGAGATTGCGTGCGGTGGAGGTGTCCGCAGGACATGTCCGGGTGGGTGGGGGAGCACTCTGGTCCGACCTGGACGCCGCCGCCTGGCAGGCCGGCGGGGCGGTGCCGGGCGGTGCGGTGTCGCACACCGGCGTGGCGGGCCTAGCGCTGGGAGGCGGGTTCGGCTGGCTGAGCCGTGCATACGGCCTGTCCTGCGACCATCTTGTGCGAGCCGAGGTGGTGACTGCGGCCGGGCGGCTCCTGTCCGTCGACGCCGTGACGGATCCGGAGGTGCTGTGGGCACTGCGGGGAGGTGGACGGGGCCTGGGGGTAGTGACTTCCTTGACCTTCGCGCTGCGCGCGATGCCGCCGACGGTCTGGGGCGGGCAGAGCCAGTACGACGCCCAGCTTGCTTCGGTGCTGCTCGCGCGGCTGGTGGATCAGGGTGCGGCGATGCCGCGCGCGGTCTCCGTCATCTGGGGCATGGGCCGCCCGCCCAGCGGGGAGTCGACGCCGTTCGCCGGCCTGGCGGTGTGCGCGCTGGACGGGACCGGTCGCCAGGCTGTGGAAGGACTGCTGGACGGTCTCCCGCCGAGGGTGAACGGAATGCAGTCACGGGCCTATCCGGACCTGCAACGCATGGCGGACGCCCTCTGGCCGCACGGTCGGCGCTACTACTTCACCTCCGGCTTCCTCGGTCCGCTGGACAGCTCGGCCCAGGAGGCACTCCTGGACATCGGAATGTCGATGCCGCCCGACAGTCAGCTTCAACTCCATCTCCTGGGCGGAAGGGTGAGTGATCGTCAGGCCGAAGCTGGCGCATTCGGCCCGGTGGCCGCACCCTATCTGCTGACGGTTGCCGCCCGCTGGAACACCCCGGACCTGGACCGGGAACGCAGCCGGTGGGTCCGCTCGGTCAGCGCCCGGACGAGGCCCTGGGCCCACCGCGGCGCGTACGCCAATCTCTCCTCCGACGCGGCGGCCTCGACACCCCCCGCACGGGCCGGTTCGCGCTGGCAGGCCGTCAAGCACCGGCTCGATCCCGACCGGCTCTTCGCCTGACTTCTCCCTTCTTCGGCGACTGAATCACTGATCCCTGGGGGCTGACTGTGTCCTTGCCACACGTTGTTCAGGATGGGACCGCGCTCTACTGGCAGAGCACGATGTCCCGCGATCTGGTCCACCGTGCCTCCGTTGCCGAGGTCCTGCTCACCGCAGCCGCGCGCACCGGGCCGGACGGGATCGCCGTGGCCGCGCAGTGGCCCAGGGGGCACAGCGTCTTCGGCTGCGACCTCCGCGGCCGACACGACTCGACTGTGGTCCTCGAGACCATGCGCCAGGCCGGGATCTGCGGCGCCCACCTGCTGTACGAGGTGCCGACGGACGCCCAGTTCGTCATGGCGAACATCGGCTATCGCTGGCAGGACGCCAGGGCTCCGCTGTCGTTGACCGCGCCCGCCGACGTCACCTGCCAGCTGACCTACACCGACCTCCGCCGCCGGCGCGGCGCGGTGGACGGCTTCGCGGTGGCGGCGTCCTTCTCCCATCAGGGTGCCGTCTTCGCCGAAGCACACGGACGAGGAAGGATCCTGACGGCTTCTCAGTACAGCGCGCTGCGCTCCCGCAGACCCGTGGGCCACCCGGCCGCGTCGTTCGTGGGGGAGGTGCGTCATCCGGCACCCGCCGCAGTGGGCCGCCGGCGCGAGGAGGACGTGGCCGTCGCCGTGGACGGCCAGGGTCGCGTGCTGGTCTCGCCGCGGCATCCCGCCCATCCGGTCTACTACGACCACCCTTTGGACCACGTACCCGGCCTCCTCCTGGCCGAGGCCGCGCAGCAGGCCGCACGGCTGCACACGGGGTGGGTCGACCGGGTCCTCGTCGGCTGCGAGCTCTTCTCGGCCGCGTTCACCGAGCCGGACCTGCCGGCGGCGGTGGAATGCACCGTGGCCGGTGACGAGTGCGTCGACTTCGTCGTCCGCCAGGGCGCGCAGGTGACCGCCCATGGGCAGGTCAGACTGTCCCCGTCCGCCCGTGGTCTGCCTCGGGTGCCCGAGCAGCGGTGACCGGACCCTCCTGCTCGCCGTCCAGCTGTGCGCACAGGGCGCGTGCCTGCTCGACGAGTTGGTGCTCGTCCATGGACAGGTGCCAGGCGGGGAGCATGCCCAGCCACATGTCCGTGAGCCGTGCCTCCAGGTCCTCACGGCCGTGCAGGGCGTCCGAGACGTACTGCACGCCGAAGAAGGCGGCGACATGCAGGCGGGCTGCCGTGGGCGGGTCCAGAGTGTCGCTGACCTGCCCGGCTGCACGGGCGGCGGCCAGGAGTTCGGTGACCGTCTCGATCCATCCGACGAAGGGGACCGGCAACGCGAAAGGGATGACAGCGCGTTCCAGCGACAGCCGGACCCCGCCGCGGATCAGCGGGTCGTCGCGGAAGGCCCGGCCGACGGCGAAGGACAGCGCCACCAGGCAGACCAGTTCCCGGCCGGGGCCGGAGGCGTCGGTGAAGCGCTCGACCACCGCGGGCCAGCGGTCGTACTGGGCCTGCACCACGGCCGCGGCCATGGCCTCCTTCGACCCGAAATGGAAGTACATCGAACCGCTGGTGGTGCCGGCGGCGCGGACGATGTCGGAGACGCTGGTGGCGGTGTAGCCGCGGGTGCCGAAGACGTCGGCGGCGGCCAGCAGGACCCGCTCGCGAGTGATCGCGGCCTGTGCGTGCATCGGACCGCGCCGACGCTGGTTGGACACCGAACTGGACATGGAGCCCCCTGACCGGGTCTCTGGGGCAGCGTCCGACTCGCTGCCGGCCCATGGCTGTGTCCAAGCACACGCTCAGGCAAGGCGGGTGGGCCCGAGATCAGTATCGAACAGGTTCCCGCGATGCTGCCAGGGGGCAAGAAGGGGCGCACACGGAGCGAATGGGGGGTGAACGGGGCGCGCCCGTGCAGGGGAACGTCCCCTGAGGGTTGCGATCATAACGCCTATTATGTAAATATGCCTGAGTGTGCAACATCCCTTTTGCTACTGGATGTTGACTTTGTGAATCTTGACGGCTGCGAGGAAGCAGCTGCCGAAGTCGCCGCTTGCCCGGCCCCCGCATGGGCGTAGATCACACCACCGCGCAGCACACGTCTGGTTCCCCGCGCCGGCATGCGTTCTCCGAGCTGTTTGTGGAGGGAGTGCTGTGCCCAGAACCCCGAACACCGCACTGCGCACCCTTCTCGCCGAAGCGGGATGGACCCAGCAGGCGCTGGCGCAGGCGGTCAACGCGGTGGGCGCCGAAGTCGGCGAGCGTCTGTACTACGACCGCACCGCAGTGGCGCACTGGTTGACCGGCAGCCGCCCCAACGCGCGGGTGCTGCCGCTGGCATGTGAGGCCCTGAGCCGTCGCCTGGGGCGGGCCGTCACCCCGGAGGACGCAGGCTTTCCCGTTCTCGCAGTTCTCGCATCCGAGACGCCGGGCAACCGTCGGCAGGCGATGTCGAGCCCGCCACGACGCGACTTGAGCGACCTGCTTCGGGACCCGTCGACACCGGAGCCGTACCGCCCCGCCGAGGTCACGCCGGGCCACTGGGTCACGGACGGGGGAGAGGACAGAGGCGGAAGCGCGATGGCCCGACTGTCCGAGACCAGCGCGGTGGAGGCGGCACGGACCGCCGTGCACTTCTTCGCGCAGGTACTGGACGCGCACGGCGGCGGGTACGCACCGGCGACCCTGCGGGCCTACCTGACCGAGGTGGTGGCCCCACGACTGCAGGCCGTCGACAGCCGGGACTGCCCGCAGTTGTACGCAGAGGCGGCACGGCTGGTGCTGCTGCTGGGTCTGATGGAGGCGGACGAGCTGCGGCACGGTTCCGCTCAGCGCTGCTTCCTGATGGCCCGTGACCTGGCTGTGGAGTCGAGGGACCGGGCGGTCTGGGTACTGGTCGTCCGGACCATGAGTGCACAGGCGTACGGTCTCGGCCACCGCCGCATCGCGGATATTGCGGCACGGGCAGCCGTCCAGGGAGCCCGGGGGACCTCACCTGCCATCCTCGCCTTCGCCGAGGCGCAGTTGGCCGTGACCCGCGCGGGCCTCGGGGACCGCGCGGGCGCGATGCAGGCCCTCGCCGCCGCCGAATCGGCACTGCGCGGCGCCGACGGCATCGGTTACCCCTTCGACGGCTACCCCTTCGACGGCACCCCGCAGGCGGCGCTCGAACTCCGGCGGGCGGAGGCGCTGTCGGCCCTGGGCGACACGCCCGGGGTGGTCCGCGCGCTCGAACGAACCCTCGCCTCACGCCGGGCCGAGGACCGCTGGAGCACGGTGCAGGCCCGGGTCCGGCTGGCGAGCGTGCTGCTGTCGGCGGGACGCCTGGACGAGGCCGCCAGGCACGATCAGGCACTCCGGGACGAGGGCGCGGCCCTCTGCTCGGCGGCGGTGAACCAGCAGGTCGAGCAGTGGCGACGCTCGTTGCGCCGCTTCTCCGGTCGCACGCGAGAGCGCGACCGGATCCCCCTGTGAGATGCGGAGCGCCATCACCGGGCCGGTCATCACGACGTCGGCGCACGGGACGCGTTCAACACCGTCGGTCATTCAACAACTCCGTTCGCCCCCGGCGCCCACGGTCCCGCCGTATGGCCCTTACTGGACAGACGAAAGTCGCCGGGCACCCGGGACGCATCCCGCACACACCGCAGACCACGGATGAGGTGGGGCCGATGACGGCCAGAACAGTGCTGCCGGCCTCGCCGCAGTCGTTCTGTGCCGGCGTGGAGCGCGCCATCGCCGCGGTCGAGGCCGCCCTGGACGCGGCGCCGGTCGGCAGTCCGGTGTACTTCGCCCTCCCCAAGCAGGTGCGTACCCGGTGACGGCCACCACGCGCACCGCCGTCGGCGCACTGCTGGCCCGCTGCGGTACACCTGAGGCGGTACGGGCCCTGGCCTCCGAGCGGCTGCCGCAACTGGCCGCCGAGATCCGGGCACTGCTGGTGCAGACCGTGTCGGCGACCGGTGGCCACCTCGGGGCGGGGCTGGGCGTGGTGGAGCTGACCATCGCCCTGCACCGGGTCTTCAGCTCGCCCCGGGATGCGATCGTGTTCGACACCGGCCACCAGTCCTACCCGCACAAGGTGTTGACCGGCCGCGCCGAGCAGTTCACCACCCTGCGCCAGGCCGGCGGCCTGTCCGGCTACCCCAGCCGTGCCGAGTCCGAGCACGACTGGATCGAGAACTCCCACGCCTCCACTGCCCTGGCCTACGCCGACGGCCTGGCCAAAGCCTTCCACCTGCAAGGCACCCCGGACCGGCGGGTGGTGGCCGTGATCGGGGACGGCGCCCTGACCGGCGGCCTGGCCCTGGAAGGACTGAACCACCTCGGCACCGCCTCCCAGCGCCCGGTGATCGTGGTCCTCAACGACAACACCCGCTCCTACGACCCCACCGCCGGCGCTCTGGCCAACCATCTCTCCCACCTGCGCTCCGGCGACCCAGGCACCCAACCCCGCAACATCTTCACCGACTTCGGGTTCGCCTACCTGGGCCCCGTCGACGGCCACGACCTCCCCGCTCTGGAGGACGCCCTGCGCCGGGCCGCGGACCTGCGCCGCCCGGTGGTCGTGCACGCGGTCACCGAGAAGGGCCGCGGCTACCCGCCGGCCGAGGCCGACACCGACGACAGAATGCATGCCTGCGGCATCATCGACCCGATCACCGGGCGCCCTCTCGCCGCTGCCAAGTCGTCCTGGACCGGCGTCTTCGCCGAGGCGTTTACCGCCCTGGCAGCGCAGCGCCCGGACGTGGTCGCGCTGACCGCAGCGATGCGCCTGCCGGTCGGACTGGGACCCTTCAGCGACACCTTCCCCGAACGGGTCTTCGACTTCGGCATCGCCGAACCCCACGCCCTGAACAGCGCCGCAGGCCTGGCCATGGGCGGAATGCACCCGGTGGTGTGCCTGTACGCCACCTTCCTCAACCGGGCCTTCGACCACCTCCTCATGGACATCGCCCTGCACCGCCTCCCGGTCACCCTGGTACTGGACCGCGCCGGGATCACCGGCCCCGACGGTCCCTCCCACCACGGCCTGTGGGACCTGTCCCTGCTCGCCCGCGTCCCGGGCCTGCGCACCGCGGC
The DNA here is from genome assembly GCF_041261405.1 of Streptacidiphilus sp. EB103A. Lineage (NCBI taxonomy): Bacteria > Bacillati > Actinomycetota > Actinomycetes > Kitasatosporales > Streptomycetaceae > Streptacidiphilus > Streptacidiphilus sp. EB103A. The sequence continues at coordinate 38,078 of NZ_JBGCAQ010000005.1, forward strand.
CCCCCGCGACCCCGCCCGGCTGCGCACCCTGCTGCGCGAGGCCCTGGACACCTCCGACGCCCCGACCGCGCTGCGCTTCCCGAAGGCCACCGCCGGCCCGGACATCGAGGCCCTGGCCACCCTGGACGGCATCGACATCCTGCACCGCACCCCGGGCCGCCCCCTGGACGTCCTGCTGATCGCTGTCGGCACCACCGCCGCACCCGCCCTGCAGGCCGCCCACCTGCTCGGCGCCGACGGCATCGGCGTGACGGTGGCGGACCCCCGCTGGGTGGCCCCGGTCAACCCCGCGCTGCTCCACCTCGCCGCCCGCCACACCCTGGTCCTCTGCGTCGAGGACGGTGTGGCCGAAGGCGGTGTCGGCGCGCTGACCGCCCATCAGGCCGGCCAGGCCGGGGTCACCACCCCCGTCCACGCCCTCGGCCTGCCCACCGCGTTCCTCGAACACGGCGACCGGACCGACCTGCTGGCCGCGGCCGGGATCACCGGCCCGGCCCTGGCCGACACCGCTCGCCGTCTACTGCACTCCTCGCGGACCGGCCCGCGCCCGGCCCCCGCCTACCGAGACCTGTTACCCGCACACCCGCCCGCGCCCCCCGAAGCCTGGAGCAGGCCATGACCAGCGTCGACCTCCCCCAGCCCACCCTCCCTGGCCGCAACCGACCAGGCGGCCCAGCCACGGACGACAGCCGGACGGCCGGCCCCGTGCTCGCCCCCCGCCGCCCCTGCCGCCAGATCACCGTCGGCACCGTGCCCGTCGGCGGCGGGGCACCCATCTCGGTGCAGACCATGACCACGACCCCCACCACCGACATCGACGCCACCCTGCAGCAGATCGCCGCGGCCACCGCCGCCGGCTGCGACATCATCCGCGTCGCCGTCCCCTCCGCCGACGACGCGCTGGCGCTGCCCGCCATCGTGGCCAAGTCCCCGATCCCGGTCATCGCCGACATCCACTTCCAGCCCCGCTACGTCTTCGCCGCCATCGACGCCGGCTGCGCCGCCGTCCGGGTCAACCCCGGCAACATCAGGAAGTTCGACGACAAGATCCGCGAGATCGCCGTCGCCGCCTCCGCCGCACACGTGCCGATCCGGATCGGCGTCAACGCCGGCTCCCTGGATCCGCGCCTGCTGGCCAAGCACGGCAGAGCCACCCCCGAAGCACTGGCCGAGTCGGCGCTGTGGGAGTGCTCGCTGTTCGAGGAGCACGGCTTCACCGACCTCAAGATCGCCGTCAAGCACCACGACCCGCTCACCGTCATCGCCGCCTACCGGCTCCTGGCCGCCGCCTGCGACTACCCGCTCCACCTCGGCGTCACCGAAGCCGGCCCGGCTTTCCAGGGCTCCGTCAAATCCGCCGTCGCGCTGGGCGTCCTGCTCGCCGAGGGCATCGGCGACACCATCCGCGTCTCGCTGTCCGAACCCCCCGCCGAACAGGTCAAGGCCGGCTGCCACATCCTGTCCTCGCTCGGCCTGCGCCCCCGCAAGCTGGAGATCGTCTCCTGCCCCGGCTGCGGCCGCCTCCAGGTCAACATCCACACCCTCGCCGCCCGCGTCGAAGCCGCCTTCGACGGCTTCCCCCACCCGCTGCGTATCGCCGTCATGGGCTGCGTCGTCAACGGCCCCGGCGAATCCCGCGACGCCGACCTCGGCGTCTCCTCCGGCAACGGCAAGGGCCAGATCTTCGTCCGCGGCCAGGTCGTCGCCACCGTCCCCGAGAACCGGATCGTCGAACGCCTCCTCGAAGAAGCCCTCCGCCTCACCGACCGGACCACAGACGGCGTCGCCGATGCGGAGTCGATGCCAGGAAGGAACGGTTGATGGGCGGCTCGTCGCGCGGTGGTGCAGACGGCGGTCAGCCTGCGGTGACCGTCAGGTCGTCGCAGGAGGCGGTGCCGGTGCCGGTGTCGTGGTAGCAGAAGACGGTGGCCGTGGTGGTCGTGGAGCCGGTGGTGAAACTGACGGATCCCTGGGTCCAGGCGGTCGCCGTGATGGCTGAGACGAGTTGGGAGCCGCCGTAGCCCTTGACGCCTATCTCGACCTGATTACCGGTGGCCGACACCAGCCCGAAGCCGCTGAGGGTGTAGGTGGTGCCGGGCGTCACGGCGATGACCTGCTCCACGGTGGAGCTGGCGGCACCCAGCTTGAGGGCGTAGGCCCCGGCGAGCGCCGGGGAGGAGACCACGCTCTCGGAGGTCCCCGATCCGGTCCAGGGTGACACTGAGCCGCTCTCGAAGCCCCCGTTGGCCAGTCGCTGGGTGTCTGTCAGCACGGGGCTGTCGGTCGTGTAGGGGCGTACCTGGACCTCGGCCAGCGACAGCGGTCCGCTGCCTGCGAGTTGGACCCGGACGTAGCGGCCGGTCACCGCGGCGGGCACGACGGTGGGCGTGGCCAGGCCGCGGACGGTCGTGCCGGTCTTGTACTCGGGGTAGCGGAAGGTGTCCCGGGTGACGTTGATCGCCCAGACACCGGTCGAGGTCTGGGTCCACTGGTTGGGCGGGATCGGGGTCGTCGGTGCGGCGGCGGTGGAGCTGTCGGAGACGACCAGGTAGTAGTTCTTCGTCGCGGTGGCGGCGTCCGAGTTCCACAGCGCGACGGAGCCGATGCTCTGGCTGGAGCCGAGGTCGACCTGCCACCAGGCCCGGGCGTCGGTGCCGGTCTGGCTCACCGAGCCGTCCGCGACGGCGGGATCGGTGGTGCCGTCGACGGCCAGCGAGGCGGTGTAGCTGCCGTTGGTCGAGGACTGGGTGGCCGTCATGCCCTGGGCGAGGTCGGGATCCTCGATGACGGCCGTGCGGTTCTGGACGTAGCTCCCCAGGTTGAAGGCGATCACCGTGTCGCCCGGGCTCGCGCTGGAGCCGACGGTCATGGCGACCGTGGTCGACCAGGTGCCGCCGGCTGCCAGGGCGGGGACGGCGGTCGCGGCCGGGGTGCCGCTGATACCGCTGCCGGCGGTGACCGAGAGGGTGGTGGCCGCGCTGGCGCTGTTCCCGGAGTTGGTCACGGTGATCGGGACGGACGTGGTCCGGCCCCGGGTGAGTGTGCAGGTGCTGGGGAAGGTGACGCTTGCGGTGAGCGACCCGGTGGAGCCGCCGGTGCCGGTCAGGCCCGTCATGAAGTCGTGCGTGGCGCCGATCCAGCCGCAGCTGCCCGATCCGATGTCGCCGGGTCCGGACCAGATCACGGCGCCCTGGGTCTTGGCCTGGAGCTGCGACAGTTCACTGGCCCAGGTGGTGGCGTCGATGAAGGTGTTGGTCTTGCCGGAGATGTCCCACTGCGGCCAGATGTAGGGGTAGATCGGCTGGCTGGGCGCGATGGTCTGGTCGTTGGCGACGGCGTTGGTCAGGTTGGTGGTCCAGGCGGACGCCGTGGTGCTGTGGGTGTAGAGGGAGGGCACGAAGACGGTCGCGCCGTTCTGGTGCAGCGAGGTGGCGTGGGTGATCTCCAGGGCGCTGAGGTCGTAGTCGTAGCCGTAGATGCCCAGCGGCTGGCTGCTGGGGATCACGGCCCGAGTCCAGCTGAGCAGGGTCAGCCAGGCCTGGTAGTTGTTGTTCTCCTGCGCGGCCGCAGTGCCTGCGGTGCCGTCGATGCCCTCGAAGTCCAGGACCAGGGGGGAGGTCGCGGGGATCGTCGCGTCGATGAACTTGATCTTGGCCTGGAAGTCGCTCTCGGGCGGCAGGCTGCAACTGTAGGCCGACGTGTTGGCGCAGGTGATGCTCCAGGAGTCGTATACGACGCCGGACGGCGTCAGCCCGTAGTTCGCCTGGAGGTTGGCGTCGTTGTAGCTGGTGTTGTCGTACAGCGTGAACGAGGACGAGGCGTGGGCACGGTCCGGGGCGGCGACCAGTGCGGTCAGGGCGAGGGCGAGGCCGGTGACGCAGGCGGTGAGCGCACCGCGAAGAGTTCTGGGCAGCATCATTGCTCCCTTTCGGATGATGTGGGGCTCGGCCGAGCCGTCGCGGGGGCCGGCGAGTTCCGGGACACTCTCTGACTGAAAGCATTTCGAGTCAAGTCATCTGATGCAGATAGCAACTGATAGAAAGAAAGAGTGTGTAACCGTGCATCGGGTTTCGTTTGCCTGGGGCGGCCGCTAGGGTGCCCGCATGACCGCTCCGCGCTTCCCCTTCCCCGGCAACCCACTGCGGAGCCGAGCGGACTGGCAACGCGCGCTGCTCCAGCTCTGCGCCCCACTCGACGCCGTGACCGGGGGGCAGGACAGCGCCGTCCCGGGCGCGACGCACACCCCACGGGTGGCCGCGCTGGAGTCGACAGCCCGGCCGCTGTGGGGGCTCGCCCCACTCGCGGCCGGTGGCGGGCACTACTCCGGCTGGGGACGGATCAGCAGGTCGCTGGCCCGGGGCACCGACCCGACGAGCCCCCGCTACTGGGGCGAACCCGGCGATATGGACCAGCGACTGGTCGAGGCGGCAGCGATCGGTTTCGGGCTCGCGCTCGCGCCCGACCGGCTCTGGGGCCCGCTGGCCGCCGAGGAGCGCGAGCGGCTCGCCGGCTGGCTGCGGCAAGCGGCCTCCGCCTACGCGATACCCGACAACAACTGGCACTTGTTCCCGGTTCTGGTCAACCTCGGCCTGGAATCGGTGGGCGAGGCAGCCGACCAGGCGGTGACAGCGGCCGCCTTCGACCGGGTGGAGGACTTCCACCGGGGTGGCGGCTGGTACTCGGACGGCCCCGAAGGCTCGGTCTGCGACTACTACGGGCCCTGGGGCATCCACTTCTACGCCCTGCTGCACACCGTCCTCGCCCGACCGCCCCACGCCGCCCTCTCGGCTCGCGCCCGCGAGCGCGCCACGGCCTTCGCCGCCGACTTCCAGCACTGGTTCGCCGCCGACGGCGCAGCCCTGCCCTTCGGGCGCAGCCTCGGCTACCGCTTCGCCCAGTCCGCCTTCTGGGGTGCGCTCGCCTTCGCCGACACCCCCGCGCTGCCCTGGGGGCGGATCCGCGCGCTCTGGGCGACCAACCTGCGCTGGTGGGCACGGCAGCCGATCTGCGAGCCGGACGGCGCCCTCTCCGTCGGCTACGCCTACCCCAACCTCCAGATGAGCGAGCAGTACAACGCGCCGGGCTCGCCGTACTGGGCCTGCAAGGCCTTCCTGCCCCTCGCCCTGCCCGCGCGGCACCCCTTCTGGACCGCGCCCGAACAGGCCGCGCCCGCCGGGCCGGCCCTGCGCGCGCAGCCCGCACCCGGCCTCCTGCTCCAGCGCTCCGGGACCGGACAGGTCACCGCGCTGGCGGTGTCCCGCACCAACGACTACGTCCGCCACGGCGAAGCCAAGTACGGCAAGTTCGCCTACAGCACCGCCTTCGGCTTCGCCGTGCCCACCCGGTCCCGGGACCTGCAGGGCGCGGGCTTCGACTCGGCCCTGGCCCTCAGCGACGACGGCGTGCACTGGCGGGTCCGCGAGAACGGGACCGACGCGCGGACCAACGTGGAAGGCGCCCGGATCAGCTGGAACCCCTGGCCGGACGTGGAGGTCGAGACCGAACTCCTGCCTGCGGGTCCCTGGCACCTACGACTGCACCGGATCACCACCGGGCGCCGGCTGTGGACCGCCGAAGGCGGATTCTGTGTCCCGGACACCGAGGTCGCCGTGACGAGCCTGGACACCGGCACTGACACCTCCCCCGCCGGACACGCACTGGCCGAGTCCGGCGGCCTGATCAGCGGCATCCGTCGGCTGCGCGGCGCGACCGGCGCCGAACTCCTGCGCCCGGACCCCAACTCCCACCTGCTCTGGCCCCGCACCCTGCTGCCGACTCTCCGCGGCGAACTCACCCCCGGCACGCACCGACTCGCCACCGCGGTCCTGGGCGCCGACACCACCGACCGCGACGCCTGGACCCGGCCCCCGAACCACCCATGAGCGCCGGTTCAGCAACCGGTGGTGCCAAAAACGCCAAGTCAAAAGAAAACGAAAGTAATCGTGTGTATCCGTGCCTTCCCTGGCTAGACTGAAGCCGACCAGCAGCCGACGGAGGGGAACGGGTGGATGCACGCCGAGGAGAGGCATCGGACGATCCTGCGCCAGGTGCGGGAGAACGGGTCGATGCGGGTCACGGACCTCGCCGCTGAGCTGGGGGTCTCCCCGGTCACCGTGCGCAAGGACGTCGAGCTGCTGGCGGAACGCGGGCTGGTCAGCCGGGTGCACGGCGGCGCGATGCGCCCCGAGGACGCCGCCGGGACGATGCCTCCGGTGGCGTCCTCCGGGCCGCCGGGGGCGGGGCGCCCGCTGCGGCTGGGGCTGGTCGTCCCGTCGGCCGACTACTACTACCCGGAGGTGGTCAGGGGCGCCCGTGACGCCGCCACCGCCGCAGGGGCCAGGCTGGTGCTGCGGGTCTCCGACTACGACCCGGAGGCGGAGCTGGCAGCGGCCGGGCAGCTGGTCGGCGACGGGGTCGACGGGCTGCTGATCGCGCCGTCCCAGGACGGCGGGACGGCGCTGGGGCGGCACTGGTGCGAGGACCTGGGCGTACCAGTGGTCCTGGTGGAGCGCCGCCCCGGGGAGGACGCCCCGGCGGTCGAGCACGTGGCCACCGACCATGTGCACGGGGCCCGGCTGGCCGTGGGGCACCTGGTCCGCGGCGGCCGGCGCCGGATCGCGCTGGTCATCCGGGGATCCACGCCCACCTCGCCGTGGATCCGGCAGGGCTTCTTCGACGGCCTGCGGGCGGCCGGCCTCCCGGCGACCGGCGAGGGCTCGTTGTTCGACCTCGGTGCGGAGGTGCGGGGGAGCGGCGGCTACGATCGCGCGACGTCCGAGTTCATCTGGGCCGCGGCGTCCGGGCGGATCGACGCCGTCATCGTCCACCCGGAACACGACGCCCTGGCGCTGCTGCAGCGGCTTCGGGAGCGCGGACTGTCGGTGCCCGGGCAGATCGCCGTCGTCTCGTACGACGACGAGGTGGCGGCCCTCGCGGATGTGCCGCTGACCGCGGTGGCGCCGTGCAAGCACGAGGTGGGGCGCTCGGCCATGGAGCTGCTGCTGCTCCGGCTGGCCGACCCGCAGCGCCCGCGCCGACGGATGTTCATCCTGCCTGAGCTGAACGTTCGCGCTTCGAGCGAAGCACAGCGAACCCAACCGAATATTTGACTTACGTTCTCTATTGACTAGTGACGTTAACTATCGAATCATTGCGTTCACCTTACCTCGCCTCACTGGCCTTCAAAGGAGCAGTGTCATGACGGCACCCCGTCGTTTCACCACCGCCGCAGCCGCGGTTGTGGCAGCATCGGTCGCCCTCTGTCTCACCGCATGCGGCAGCTCGTCCGGATCCGCGGGCACCGCCTCGGGCGGAGCAACCAAGGTCACCAACCTGACTTACTGGTCCTGGACCAAGAACGCCCAGCAGGTCGTCGACGCGTTCAACGCCTCGCACAAGGACGCTCATGTCACGCTCTCGGTGATCGCGGGCGGCGCCGACGGCTATGCCAAGATCTTCGCCGCGATCAAGGCCGGCAACGGGCCCGACGTCTTCAACTGCGAGTACGCGGAACTGCCGGACTTCGTCAGCCAGGGCGACGTGCAGGACATCAGCCAGTACGTCACCAGCGACACCAAGGCCAAGTTCGCCTCCGCCGCGATCGACCTGACCACACTGGGCGGCAAGAGCTGGGCGGTCCCCTTCGACGTCGAGCCCGAGCTGTACTACTACCGCAAGGACCTCTTCGCCAAGTACCACCTCACCGTGCCCACTACCTGGGCCCAGTTCCAGAGCGACGCGCAGGCACTGAAGAAGGTCGCCCCCAAGGCCGTCCTGGCCAACTTCAACACCAACGACCCGACCATCACCGCGCTGTCCGCGCAGGCCGGCGCGCATTGGTTCAGCACCTCCGGCAGCACGTGGACGGTGAACTTCACCGACGCCGCCTCGCAGAAGGTGGCCGCCTACTGGCAGAACCTGGTCAAGGGCGGACTGGTCAGCGCTTATGCGTCGAACAGCCCCTCGATCGCCGCGGACGTGACTGCCGACACCCAGATCGGCATGATCGACCCCCCGTTCGAGGCCGCCTACCTCAAGACCTCCTACGCGGACCAGTCCGGCAAGTGGGCCGTGGCCCCCCTGCCGACCTGGGACGGCACCGCGGCCACCAGCACCCTGGGCGGCTCCACCACCACCGTGTCCAAGAACAGCAAGTACGCCGCCGCGGGCGCGGAGTTCGCAACCTGGCTGGCCACTGACGCGACCGCGGTCAAGGCCCGGGTGACCGGCGGCACCTCCAGTGCCCTGCCCGCCGACCCGCAGATGGCCGACATCGCCCAGCAGGCGTTCGACGCCTCCTACTTCGGCGGCCAGGACGTGTACTCGGTCTTCAAGCAGGCCGCCACCACTGTCACCTCGGGTCAGGTCTGGGGCCCGTCGATGGTCGACACCATCACCGCCCTCACCGACGGGCTCAGCAAGCTCTCCAGCGGCACCACCGTCGCCGCCGCCGTCCAGGCGGCCCAGCAGAGCACGGTGGCCAAGCTCCAGTCCGCCGGCCTGAGCGTCACGGCCGGCTGAGGACCCCACCCATGGCAACCACCAAGCCATCCGCGTCGCGGGCATCCCGTCGGATGCCCGCGGCCCGGGGCCGCAAGGGCACTGCGGCAGCTCTGCTGCTCACCCCGTTCTTCGCACTCTTCGCTCTGGCCACCCTCGCGCCCATCGGCTACGCGGTCTGGCTGAGCCTGTTCCAGGAGCACCGCTCCGGGCTCGGATTCGGCCCGGCGACCACGGTCTTCTCCGGACTGGACAACTTCACCTCCGCGCTCGCCGACCCGGCCTTCCGCAGCGGCTTCGGCCATGTGGCGCTCTACGCCCTGGTGTACGTCCCGCTCATGCTCGCCGGCTCCATGACCGCGGCGCTGCTGCTGGACTCGACACTCGCCCGGGCCAAGCGGTTCTTCCAGCTCACGCTGTTCATGCCGCACGTGGTCCCCGGGATCATCGCCGCGCTGGTGTGGGTCTACCTCTACACCCCGCAGGTCAGCCCGGTGGTGCAGCTGCTGCAGTCCGGCGGCATTCCGTTCGACCTGGGCAGCGAGTCCACGGCGGTGCCCGCGATGGCCAACATCGGCATCTGGGAAGTCCTCGGCTACAACATGGTCATCTTCTACGCCGCGCTGCAGGCCATCCCGCGCGAACTGCTGGAGGCCGCTCGGGTGGACGGCGCCTCCGAGCTGCGCACCGCACTGAGCATCAAGATCCCCCTGGTCCGCTCCTCCGTCGGCCTGGTCGGCCTGTTCACCGGTGTCGCCGTGCTGCAGCTGTTCAATGAACCCCTGCTGCTCAGCTCGATGGGCGGAGGCGCGATCAGCAGCAGATGGACGCCCAACATGTACAACTTCGCCGCCGCACTGCAGGGCAACGACTACGGACGCGCCGCCGCAGGCTCGCTGCTCCTCGCGCTGTTCTGCGCGGCCCTCTCCTATATCGTGACCCGCTTCTCGAAGCCCTGGAGGAGCGCATGAGCAGCCTCACGCTGGCGAAGGACGCAGCAGCAGAGACCGGCCCGGCCACGGACCGGTCCGCACCGACCGGCAGCCCGTCACGCTCACGTCTTCTCTCCAAGGGCGCGGTCAACACCGCGCTCGTCCTGGCCGCCGTGTACAGCCTGTTCCCCGTGCTGTGGATGCTGCTGGCGGCCACGAAGAACAACACCGGACTGGCCAGTGGCGTCTTCGACTTCCACCACATCGCCCTGGGCGAGAACCTGTCGGGGCTGATCCACACCGACCACGGGATCTATCTGCGCTGGTGCCTGAACTCGGTGCTCTACGCGGGCATCGGATCGGCGGTCTGCGCGCTGATCTCCGTCGCCGCCGGCTACGCCTTCGACAAGTACCACTTCCGGGGCAAGGAGAAGCTCTTCGGCGCGGTGCTGCTGGGCGTCCTGGTCCCGTCCGCCGCGACGGTCATCCCGATGTACCTGATGTTCTCCAAGCTGCACCTGGTCAACACCGTCTGGGCGGTGCTGATCCCCTCCGTGGTCAACCCCTTCGGCGTCTACCTGGGCCGGGTCTTCAGCCTCGGCTACGTCCCTGACGAGGTCATCGAGGCGGCCCGGGTCGACGGCGCCGGAGAGATCAGGATCTTCGGGTCGATCGCCCTGCCCATGCTCAAGTCCGGCTTCACCACGATCATGCTCTTCCAGTTCTCCGCGATCTGGAACGGCTTCTTCCTGGCCCTGGTGATGCTCTCGGACAAGAACCTCTACCCGGTCACCCTCGGCGTCTACATCTGGCAGACGGAGTCCGTGCCGGACCCCTCGATGACGCCGCTGGCGCTCACCGGCGCGACCGTCGCGGTGCTCCCGGTGCTCGTCCTGTTCATCTGCCTCCAGCGGTACTGGCGTTCCGGCCTGACGGCGGGAAGCGTCAAGTGAACCGCCGCAACAGCAAGGAGCCACCCAGCATGTCGTCCCGTCCCACGGTCCTGCTCGCGATGGAGCCCGCACTGCTGCCCGGCCTCCTGGACGCCCAGGCGCTGGCGAGACTGAACCACCTGGCGGACGTGGTACCCGGGTTGATCCTCCATGGCCCCGCCGGCCCCAGCGACGCCGGCGCCCCCGGACGGTCGGCCGCCCTCGCCGGTGCCGAGGTGCTGTTCGCCTCTTGGGGCTGCCCGCCCCTGGACGAGGAACTGCTCGCCGCCGCACCCAGGTTGCAGGCCCTGGTCTACGCCGCCGGATCGGTCAAGGGGATCGTCACCGAGTCCTCCCGCCGTCGCGGCGTCCAGGTCTCCACCGCGGCCTGGGCCAACGCCCTCCCGGTCGCCGAATACACCGTCGCCGCCGTGCTGTTCGCCAACAAGCAGATCCTGGCGGTGCGGGAGGAGTTCCGCCGGGTACGCGGAACGCACGACTGGCGCGGCCAGTTGGGCCACATCGGCAACTACCGGCGCACCATCGGCATCGTCGGCGCCTCCCGGATCGGCCGACGGGTGATCGAGCTGCTGCACCCCTACGATCTGGACCTGGTCGTCCACGATCCCTTCCTCGCCCCCGCCGAGGCCGCGGACCTGGGCGTGCGCGGCGTGGAACTGGACGAACTGTGCGCGGTCAGCGACGTGGTGAGCCTGCACGCACCGCATCTCCCCGCCACCGAGGGAATGATCGACGCACGGCGGCTGGCGCTGATGCGCGACGGAGCCACCCTGATCAACACCGCCCGCGGCGCCCTGGTCGACACCCCGGCGCTCAGCGCGGAACTGGTCTCCGGGCGTCTGAACGCGGTCATCGACACCATCGATCCCGACCTCCTGCCGGCCGACTCTCCGCTCTACGACCTGCCCAACCTGCTGCTCACCCCGCATATCGCCGGATCCTTCGGCAACGAGACCCGTCGGCTGGGCGACGCCGCACTGGACGAACTGGCCCGCTACGCGGCGGGCCTGCCCTTCGCCCACCCGCTCGCCGACGACCGCCTCGACCGGATCGCCTGAGGGGGCCGCCGATGACGACCACGCCGACGCCCAGTCAACTCACTTGGCAGGAAGCGGGTTTCGGTCTCTTCCTGCACTTCGGCATCAACACCTTCAACGGGGCCGAGTGGAGCGACGGCAGCCTCGATCCGCGCACCTTCGACCCGAGCGCGCTCGACGCCCGCCAATGGGCGCGCACCGCCGTCCAGGCCGGGGCGAGGTACGTGGTGCTCACCGCGAAGCACCATGACGGCTTCTGCCTGTGGCCCACCGACACCACCGACTACTCGGTCCGGTCCGCCCCATGGCGGCAGGGCCGGGGCGATGTGGTCGGCGAGCTGGCCGAGGCCTGCCGCGCTGAGGGGCTGCGGATGGGCCTGTACCTGTCGCCCTGGGACCGCAATGCGCCCTGCTACCAGGACCCGAAGGCATACGACGACTTCTACGCGCGCCAGCTCACCGAGCTGTGCACACGTTACGGGCCGCTGTACGAGCTCTGGTTCGACGGAGCGGGGTCCGAGAACCGCGACTACGACTGGGACCGGATCATGGCGGTGGTCGAGGAGCACCAGCCGGACGCCATGGTCTTCAACCTGGGCCGGCCCACGATCCGCTGGGTCGGCAACGAGGACGGTCTGGCCGAGGACCCCTGCTACTACGTCACCCGCAGCACCGATATCAGCATCTACCACGACGGCCAGGCCGAGCTCGGCACCGCCCGCTACCTGCCGCCCGAATGCGACGTCCCGATCCGCGCCAACTGGTTCTGGCAGCCGGACGACCTGCACACCCTCAAGAGCCGCGACCACCTGCTGGCGATCTGGTACCGCTCGGTCGGTCTCGGCGCCGGACTGCTGCTCAACGTCGCGCCCGACCGCCGCGGACTGATCGACGCACACGACCGCAGCCGGCTGCTGGAGTTCACCGGCGAGCTGGACCGCCGCTTCGCCGCACCCGTACCCGCCCGGCTGACCGCGGAGGGCGACGACGTGCTGGTGCGGTTCCCCGGGCCGGTCCGCATCGACCACCTGGAACTGCGCGAGGAACTGACCGCGGGTCAGCGGATCGAGCACCACCAGATCCACGCGGGCGACCAGCGGATCGCCGTCGGACACACCGTCGGCGTCCGCCGGCTGCACGCCTTCCAGCCGGTCACCGTCGACGAGCTCCGGATCCGACTGACCGGTCCGGGCGCGGTGCTCAAGGCGGTGAACGGCTACGACACCGGCGGCGGCGGCGCGTCCGAACGGCCCGCCTAGCTGGACTCCCGGACCCGCAGCTCCGGCAGGATGAACACCCGCCGGCGCGGCCGTTCGGTGTCATCGAGACGGAGCATCAGCAGCTCCGCGGCGCAGCGGCCGACCTCGCTCTTGGCCGGTGCCACCGCGCTCAGCGGGATGTCGGCGAGCGCCGCGACCTCGTCGTCGTAGGACACCACGGCGAGCTGCTCGGGCACCCGTACCCCGCGCGTGCGCAGATGCTGAAGCAGCGTCAGCGCATCGTGCTCGGGGTGGACCAGGACGGCGTCCACCTCGCCGGTGGCGACCATGTCGACGAACTCGCGCATGGCTTTGTCATAGGCGGGTGTTCCACTGTTCCCGGTGCCCAGCTCGGCGTAGCCCGCGCCGGTCGGGCAATCCAGGCCGGCGGCGGTGAGCGCGGCCCGGTAGCCCTCCTCGATCCAGGGCGAGGTCGGCGTACTGCCGCGCATCAGCAGCGCGATCCGCCGGCGGCCGCTCTGGACCAGATGGCGGACGGCGAGGCGGGCGCCGAGACTGTGGTCGCTGATGACATGCTCGACCGTCGGATCGTCCTCACCGGGGCGGCGCTCGACCAGCACCACCGGGGTGTCGAGCTCCTCGTACCACTGCCGTCCGCCCGGACCGGGCGCCGCGTCGGGGGAGGAGGCCGACTCGCGGGAGGGGGCCAGCAGCAGGCCGTCGACACCGTCCTCGATGAGTTCGCGCGCGTGGGCCTGCTCGGCCTGTGGATCGTAGTCGGAGATGCGCAGCACCAGCCGCGCCCCCGCCGCCGCGACGGCCTCGCGCGCACCCCTGATCACGTCGGGGAAGTAGTACGAGGAGGACGGCACGATCAGCCCCAGCGTCCTGGCGGACATGTCCGGCGCCGCCGCCGTGGGCGCCTGCTGCTCGACCGGCGCGGTCTTGGCCCAGTCCTCGGGGACCATCGCCCCGCCGTGCACCCGGGCGACCAGGCCGCGCTCGGCGAGCAGCTCGATGTCCTTGCGCACGGTGACCGGCGACACGCCCAGTTCCGCGGCGAGGTCCGTCACCCGCGCCGACCGCTGCTGGCGCACCCGGCGCAGGATCGTCTGGTGTCGTTCCTCGGCATGCACGGCGCTGCTCCCCGTCGGACGGTTCCCTGGTGATCCGATCCTAGTGGTCGCAGGTTCGGTTCCGCTCGAACCTCTTCGTTTAGCTGCGAACGGACAGAGCCTCAGCGTGCGCGCTACCAGCGATCGTGGACGTGGGCGCGGATCCGGCTGTCGTACAGGTCGCGGATCCCGTCCAGGGTCGGCCCGGTCAGCGGCGGCAGGGCGGCGGCCGCGGCGTTGGCCTGCGCCTGGGCCGCGCTGCGGGCGCCGGGGATGACGCTGCTGACGCCCGGCTGCTGGATGATCCAGCGCAGCGCGGTCTGGGCGGGGGTCGCGCCGGCCGGGGCCAGCGCCGCGAACTCGGCGGCGGCCGCGATGCCGGTCTCGAAGTCGATGCCGGAGAAGGTCTCGCCCTGGTCGAAGGCTTCGCCGTGGCGGTTGTAGCTGCGGTGGTCGTCGGCGCCGAACACGGTGTCCCGGGTGTAGCGCCCGGACAGCAGCCCGGAGGCCAGCGGGACGCGGGCGATGATGCCCACCCCGGCCTGCTCCGCGGCGGGCAGCACCTGCTCCAGCGGCTTCAGCCGGAACGGGTTGAGGATGATCTGCACACTGGCGGTGCCGGGACGGGCGATCGCCGCCAGCGCCTGGTCGCAGGTCTCCACACTGACGCCGTAGCCGGCGATCCGCTCCTCGGCCATCAGGGTGTCCAGCGCGTCGAAGACCGCGTCGTCGGCGTAGACGGGGCCGGGCGGGCAGTGCAGCTGCACCAGGTCGAGTCGGTCGACGCCCAGATTGCGGCGCGAACGGTCGTTCCAGGCGCGGAAGTTGTCCAGGACGTAGTGCTCCGGCAGCTGCTCGGCCCGGCGGCCCATCTTGGTGGCCACGAACACCCCGCTGTCCGGCCGCTCCCGCAGGTAACGGCCGATCAACTGCTCGCTGCGGCCGTCCCCGTAGACGTCGGCGGTGTCGAAGAAGGTCACCCCGCCGGCCACGGCGGCGTCCAGCACCTCGAAGGCGTCCTGCTCACGCACGGCCCCCCAGTCGGCGCCGAGCTGCCAGGTCCCCAGACCCACCACGGAGACTTTCCTGCCGGTCCTGCCAAGTACGCGATCGTCCATGTCCGCATCCTAGACACCGCGCGGGAGGGGGCGTCCCTCCCGCGCGGTGTCGTGCCGATGTCGATCCGGCCGGGCTCAGCAGCTGTTGGACGGCGACTTCCCGGCGAAGCGGGCGGCGAGGAAGACCTCGACCGACACCGCGCGGGCGGCGATCTCCTCCGCGTGCTCGCCGAGCAGGTCGCGGACCTTCTGGACGGTGGCGCCCCCGGCGCACCAGGCACTGGTGAGGGTGTTGTCCTGGCCGACCGGGACGATCTCGTCGGTGTCGGCGTGGTAGTCGTAGACCGGGGTGCTCGGCGCGGCCGCGCCCAGCGTGTTCTCGCGCAGCACGGCCGCCACCGAGGGAACGCTCAGCGGATCGGAGGCGGTGGTGTCCGAGCTGAGCTTCCGGAACGGGAATGTCGCCAGCAGGCTGATCTCGCAGGTCCCGGCGGCCGCCGCGAAGTCCTGCCTGCCGCGGCTGTTGAGCAGGGCGGGGATGCCGGCCTCGGGGAACTCGGTGGAGATGCCGACCGCGGCGGCGAACTCGAAGCCGGCGAAGACGGTCCCGTCGATGTAGTGGCCCACAGCGGCCGGGTCGGACGGGGTGCCGCCGATGGCCGCGCCGGCGAGCTTGACCTCGGGGGCGTACGAGGGCTGCAGCTGCGCGGCCCAGCCGGTGGCCTCGGCGCCGCCGGAGTAGCCGTCCAGGGCCCACTGGTTGGCGGTCCCGATGCCCGCCTGGCCGAAGTTCCTCACGGCGCGGATGCCGTCCAGCACCGCGTGGCCGGCCTGCGGTCCGGCCAGGAACACCGACTTGGGGCCCTCGAAGTCGGGCAGCGCCACCGCCCAGTTCGCCGCCAGCAGTTGGGCGCCGAGCGCCGCGTCCTGGACGTCCGAGCCGGAGGCGATCTGGTACGACGGAGCGCACTGGGTGCCCAGGCTGTCCTCGGGGGTCTGCAGCGAGACCACCGGGCGCGGGCCGGACCCGGTCCACGCGGCCTTCGGGACGACCAGGGTGGTCACCGCCAGCTCGGGCTGGTTGTGGGAGTCGTCGGTCCGGTAGGAGATCTGCCAGGCGTCGACCGGGACCGGGATCCCGAAGAGGTTCACGCCGGGCACCGCACGGCTCGCGACGATCTGCCCCGGCGCGTACTGGGCGATGTCGGAGGGAGCGGAGTAGAACGGGTCCTGGTCCGGCACGACCGAGCCGGGGGCGACTGCGGCCGGGGCGGCGGCCGACGCCGGTCCGACGCCGGGCAGGAACATGCAGGTGCAGGTCAGTGCGGCGGTCGCGGCCAGGGCGAGTGGCTTGCGCACGGCTCTCCTCAGGTGCTGGGTACGGCATCCCCGGGGTGGCGGGGACGTCCCCGGGGTGGCGGGGACACGCCATGATGAGTCGGGTACGGCCGGTTCGGACCTGGGACGGGAACGCAGACTTTCCCCGCTGGATCTGTGACGCGTCACAAAACCGGGCGGGCCGCTTCCCATCAGGGTTACCGAGCGGTAATAGTGGAGGGCCCCGCCGCATCGGGGCACCCGCAGCCGGGTCGGCCCCCGAACCGGCGCCGGAACTTCGCGAGGTGCCTTGTGACGCTTGTCAGTCATGCCCCGATCAGCATCGGCGGGATCCCGCTGGAGTGGCGGCTGAGCGTCTCGGTGCACGAGTTGGCGGCGGAGATCGTGGCCCGGCTGGTCGAGGAACTCCCGGTCTACGCCACCCTCCCGGCCGAGCAGCTGCACGGGGACGTCACCGGCGTCGTGGTACGCGGGATCCGGGGCTTCGCGCAGGTGCTGCGGACCGGCAAGCTGCCCGACGCCGCACAGCTGGAACTGATGCACCGTTCGGCCGCGCGCAGGGCGGAGGAACGCGTCCCGCTGGACGCGGTGGTCGGCGCCTACTTCCTCGGGGCGCACGAGTGCCTGGACCGGATGATGGCCGACGCGCGGCCCGAGGACCTGGCCGATGTGCTGGCGGCCCAGCGACTGCTGCTGCGCTATCTGCAGGTGGTCGCCGGATCCGTGTTCGCCGGCTACATCCAGGAGAGCCGGGCCGTCCTCGGCGAGGAGCAGAGCGCCCGGCAGACCCTGCTGTCGGCGCTGCTGGACGGCGCCCCGGCGCAGCAGGCCGCCGAGCGCGCCGGCATGCGGCTGCCCGCGTGCTACTGGGTCGTCAGCATCGCCGCGGCCCAGCACCCGGACGAGCGCACCCCCGGAGTGGACGCCGCCATCGCGGCACGCCGCAAGGTGCGGCGGATCCGCGCGGAGCTGGAGCGACAGGTGCCGGACACGGTGCTGACCGCGCTGTCGCCGGACGGCGGAGTCGCGCTGGTCCCGGTCGCGGTCGGGACCGAGGAGCTGACCGCGGCCGACTGGAACCGGCTCGCCGGCCTGGTGCGGCATGTGGCCAGGGCGTCGGGCGCCGAGCTGACCGCCGCGGCCGTCGCCGCGGGCCCCGAGGAGGTCGCCGAAGCCGCCCGGCTGGCCGCTCAGGTGCGCCAGGTGGCCCACGACTGCGGGCGCGGTCCCGGACTCTACCGGCTGGACGACGTTCTGATGGAGTACCAGCTGGCACTGCCCAGCCCGGCCCGCGACCACCTGGCCGCGCTGCTGGGGCCGCTGGCGGGCCGGACCGACCTGCTGGAGACCCTGCGCACCTATCTGGCGACCGGCCTGGACCGGCGCCGGACCGCCGAGCGGCTGCACATCCACCCCAACACCGTCGACTACCGGCTGCGCCGGACCACCGCGCTCACCGGCCTCAGCGCCACGCACGGCCCGGACCTGCCGAGGATCCAGGCCGCGCTGGCCGCGTACGGCAGCCGGCCGGCCGGCCACCCGGGCGGGCCGGGGGAGGGGCGGGGAACTGCCATCATGGGGGCATGATCGAACGAGTCGTCGCGGCGTGCGACGGAGCAGCCAAGGGAAACCCGGGGCCGGCCGCATGGGCCTTCGTGGTGGCGGACAGCGCCGGCGCGCCGCAACGCTGGCAGGCCGGACCGCTGGGCCACAGCACCAACAACATCGGCGAACTCACCGCGCTGGAACAGCTGCTGACGGCCACGGACCCGGCGGTGCCGCTGGAGGTCCGGCTCGACAGCACCTACACCCGAGACGCGGTGACCAAGTGGCTGGCCAACTGGAAGCGCAACGGCTGGAAGAACGCCGGCGGCAAGCCGGTGGCCAACCGCGAGTTGATTCAGCGCATCGACGCGCTGCTGGAGGGCCGCGACGTCACCTTCGTCTACGTTCCGGCGCACCAGGTGGACGGTGACCCGCTGAACGCGATCGCCGACAAGGCCGCCAGCGACGCCGCGCGGCTCCAGCAGGCGTCCGGCGGAACCGCCCCCGACCTCCCGGTGCCGGACCCGGTGCGCGGATCCGCGGCCCGCAGCAGGCGACCTGCGGCGGGGGCCGCGGCCAAGCCGTCCGGAACGCCCAAGCCGGCCGGGGCCGGGAGCCGTGCGCGGACCCTCTCCGCACGCTTCCCGGGTACCTGCCCGTGCGGCCGGTCCTACGCCAAGGGAGAGCAGATCACCAGGGTCGGCGCCGGCTGGGGCCACCCCGGCTGCACCGCCGATCCGTCCTGAGCGGGGCTGAGCGGAGCGGTCCCCCGGATTGTCAGTGGTGTGGTGCACGATGCTGTCAGGGGCCCGAAACCGGCGGAGGGTTTCTGCACCGCCCGCGGCGGGGTATCTCCCATGTAGTTGGGCCATACAAGTAATTCGACGGTGACAGGGTGGGGGTCGCTGATGTCGCGTGGAGGAGTGGCACGGCGGGTGGCGGCAGCGGCGGCCTACGGTGGCGGGGGCATCGGCCTGATCGGCGCCGGGTTCGCGGGTCTGCTGCTGGCCGAGGCGAAGATCGCCGCAGTCAAGCTGGACGTCCTGCAGGGCGATCCGCTGCCCGCCGACGGGTGCTACGGGCGGGAACTGGCGAGTGACGGCGCCGAGCCCCTGACCCTGGTGGTGCTGGGGGACTCCACTGCCGCCGGGTTCGGGGTGGACCGCGCCGACCGAACCCCGGGGGTGCTGCTCGCCGGGGGTATAGCCGCCATCGCCGAACGGCCGGTGCGGCTCACCGTCGTCGCGGCGAACGGGGCCGTCTCCGCGGACCTGGAGCGGCAGACCCGGCTGGTGCTGGAGCGGGAGCCGGCCCCGGACCTCGCGCTGATCATGGTCGGGGCCAATGACGTCGCCCAGCAGGTCAAGCCCGCCGAGGCGGCGCGGCAGCTCGGCGACGCCGTACGGCGGCTGCGTGCGGCCGGGGCCGAGGTCGTCGTCGGCACCTGCCCCGATCTGGGGGCGGTCGGCGGCATCATGCGACCGCTGCGGTGGCTGGCCCGGCAGGCCAGCCGCAGGCTCGCGGCGGCGCAGGACCAAGCCGTCACCGAGGCTCGCGGGCACAGCGTCCTGCTCGGCGCCCTGCTCGGCCCGGAGTTCGCCGGCCGTCCGGAGATGTTCGCCTCGGACCGCTACCACCCCTCCGACCGGGGCTACCTGGCCGCCGCGATGACGCTGATGCCGACCATGTGCACGGCCCTGGGCATCTGGCCGGGGGAGGGCCTGCACGGCGGGCAGCGGGACGCCGAGGAGTCGCAGCCCTCGATCCCCGGTGAGTGCGTCAGCGTGTGAGCCGATCGGCGTCAGGTCAGGAGGCCGTCAGGCCAGCAGCTTGTCCTTGGCCTTCTGGAACTCCTCGTCGCTGAGCGCCCCGGAGGACCTGAGGTCGGCGAGCCTGGAGAGTTCGTCCACATGGTTCGCACCGGTTCCGCTCTCGGCGCCGGGTGTCGCCGCGGCCTGCCGGATGTACTGCTTGACCGCGGCGTCGGCTTGCCGTGCCTGCTCCCGGTCGCGCTCGCCCATGGAGCGGCCGCGGATGATCACGTACAGCAGTACGCCGAGGTAGGGCAGCACGATCACCAGGAGGATCCAGCCGGCCTTGGCCCAGCCGCTCAGGCTGTGATCGCGGAAGAGGTCGGTGATGATCTTGAAGAGCAGGAAGAACCACAGGATCCAGAGGAAGAACTCCAGCATGGTCCAGAAGACGTTGAGCAAGGGGTAGTTCGACACGGTCAGCTCCAGCTGCTCGGCCCGCTGAGATGAGGTGATGACGCCTAGAGAAAAGTCATATCACCGCAAAACGGGCCGTGCATGCCCGGAAGCGCACTGGCGGCCGGGGTTGGGCCGGTCAGCCCACCTGGGGGTCGACCGCGACGAACCGGCCCGTGCCGCCGGCCTCGGGATAGGCCAGGCCCAGCGAGACCAGGGCGTCCAGGGCTCGACGGACCCGCCGCTCGCCGGTGCCGAGCAGATCGGCCAGCTCGGTGGCGGACGCGGGGGAGCGGGAGACCAGGTGCCGGTAGGTCTCCTCGGTGTGGTCGTCCAGTCCTACGGATTCGAGCATGCGAGCTCCCTCCGACACGGTGTCTGGGCCGTCCCGGCCAGGGTAGCCGGTGCAGCCACTCTCCCGTACGGCCGGACGGGGCGGCCACCACCGGAAGATGTCCGGTTCGGGAATTCCGAGGTGCCGGTGACACCCCCAGGGGTATCGAATTACCCCCGGGGGTATGCTGGACCGCGTATCAGGAACCCGAACGAAGGAGACCCCCATGTGCCGACGCGTCAGCTGCTCCCGCTGCGGCAAGTACACCTACGCGGGCTGCGGCAACCACGTCGACCAGGTGCTGGACGGTGTCCCCGCCGCGCAGCGCTGCTCCTGCGAGCCCGAGCAGCGCCGCGGCTGGTGGATCTTCGGGCGGAAGTGACCAGGGCGGGCCCGGTCGGGCGAGGGCGTCGCCGCCCACCTGGAGCAGGCAGGCGGCGACGTCCTCACCCCGGAGCAGGCCGACGCCTACCTGCTCGCCACGGGCGGCCTCACCCCGCCGGGCTGAGCAGGGCCCGGTCCGCCGGCACGGCCAACCCCGCGGTCCGCGCCGCCTCCCGCTCCTGCAGCAGACGTCCCCGGAGAGCCAGGTCGATCTCGAACCGGGACTGCGGGTCCGTCAGGGCGTCGCCGAACAGCTTCTCCAGGCGGCGCATCCGCTGACGCACCGTCTGCGGGTGCAGTCCCAGGCTGACCGCCACCTCGGGAGCGCTGCCGCTGCTGGCCTCCAGCCACGCCAGCAGGGTCGCCTCCAGATGACGGCGGCGGTTGGGGGTCAGCCCGCGCAGCGGAGCGAGGCAGCGTTCGCTGACCAGCCCGACCAGCGCCTGGTCGCCGAGGAGCAGCAGCGCCGACAGGTTCTCGTCGCAGTAGGTCGGACCCGAGGTGTCGGCCAGGACCGTGCCGGGCAGCCGCTCGGCGACAGTACGGGCCCAGCGCAGCGATTCGGCGGCGCTGGCCCAGGGCACCGCGGGGCCGACCACCGCGGGCTGGTCCCCGAGCAGCTCGGCCAGCTGCTCCCGGGCGCCCGGGGCGTGCGGCTCCGGAACGATGAGGAAGGCCTCCGGGCCTTCCAACTGCGCCAGGACGTCCGGCCGGTGCCGCAGCCGGGCCGCGCCGGCGCTGCCGAGGGCGGTGCGTTCGGCCGGGGAGTCGGGAACCCCCGGCCGCAGCAGAACGACCGCGGAGAGCACAGCGGGCAGCTTCCACCGCGCCGCCCGTGCGGCCTCGGCCACCAGGTAGGCGGGTTCGCCCGCCAGCAGCGACCGCAGCAGCTTCTGACGGAGGAAGCGCTGGGTGCCGGGCTCGTCGGTCTGCGCCTGTGCGTAGCCGGAGGCAGCGGCGATCACGATCTGGTCGGTGTAGGCGAAGATCACCTCGGCGAGCAGCGCCAGCGTGCCCTGGGAGACCCCGGTGTGGCGCGCGACCATGGCGTACCTGCGCCAGACCAGGCGGGCGCCCAGGCGGTAGGCGGCCTGCAGCAGGTCCAGACTGCGGCCGGCGCGGGACTCACCGCGTCCCAGCGCGCGGTGGATGGTGGCCGAGGCGACGCTCGAACTGCGGTCGCCGGCGATCAGCTCGGCGAAGTGGTCCAGTACCCGGCCGGTGGCCCGGCGCAGCAGCGCCCCGGAGTCCTCCTCGAACAGCTGGGCGTACTCCGGCAGTTGACGGCATATCTGCTCCACTATCTCGGACACCAGTCGCGGGTTCTCACCCCGCATCAGCCTGGCGAAGCCCGGTGGCAGGGCCACCCACGGCGCGTCGTGCGGCACCGTGCGGGGCGCCTCTCCCTGGGGTCCGCTGCTCCGGGGCACGGGGACCCGGTCGCGGTGGCCGACGATCGAGGCGGCCCGAGCCGGGTGGGCTGACGGGGCACGCTGCGATGTGAGGCCCGGACTGTAGTGCGTTGCGGTGGACATGCAACCTCCTTCGCCGGTCCTGCGGATGCCACCGGCCCGGGGAAGCTGGCCCGGTGGCATCCGCTGACCTTGGGAGTGAATCAACCGCCCGGTACCGGTGGGGACCGGTTGAGGCAGCTGGGCCGGGAGGGTCAATGGGTGACTACCTGGCCGATCCGAGCATAGAGGGAGTCATCCGGCCGGAACGGGGCACAGCGTCTCCGTTAGGAATTGATAAGAGAGTTGGCGCTGAGCGGGTCGGCTCGACCCCGGGGCGGGACACCGGGCCGGGCCGGCGGGTGATCGTGGAGGTCTGCTCCGGCGCCGACGGCAGGAGTCTAGGCAGTGGTGCGGATTCGGATCCCAATTCGTCGCCCGGAGTGTGTTTTCCGGAAAACTTCGCCCCCGGGACGGTGATTTCCCGAGCAGATCGCTCACCTGTGGGCAGGTGTGTCGACACCCCGGCGCCTTCGGAATGCTCCTGGTTGGCTCGCAGGCAAGAGCGGAGCACTGGACAGCAGCAAATCTGTTCATGATGATGAGCAGCAATTCATGTGGGAGGCCGCGAAGTGAGCAGTGGAATGGCGCATCAACACGCGTTAAGGCGTTCCGGCCCCGAAGCCCGGAACGGGACGTGGATATCCGACCGCGATGCGGGCACCACACAGCTGCTGCGCGACGAGTCCGGTGTGCTGTCGTCGCTCCGCGTCCTCGATGTCGGGCTGGCCGCCGACCCGGGCTTCCAGGGCGCGTACCCGGCCGAGACCTCGGCGTTGGCGGCCCTGGACGACCCCCGGGTGGCACCGCCGGAGCGCTACGTCGTGGGGGCGACCGGTCGCATCATCGCGGTGGTCCGTCGGCACATCGACGGTGTCCCGCTGTCCACGCTGCTGACTCAGCGGTCCCGCGGCTTCGACTGGCAGACCGCCTCGGTCGTGGTCACCGATGTGCTCGCCGCGCTGAGCGCACTGCACGGGCGCGGGGTGCCGCACCGCAGCGTGCACCCGAACCAGGTGCTGGTCGGCACCGACGGCGTGTGCGTGCTGGTCGACGTCGGACTGGTGCGGCGGACCGGCTCCCCTGACGGTTCGTCACCCGAGGCGGGGCCGGCGACGGAACAGCGGGAGACGGCGATCGCGGCGGACCTCGCCGCGGTCGCCATCCTGTTCGCGGCGTGCGTCTTCCCGGCCGGAAAGGCCGGTCAGTCCGCCCCGGCCGGTCCGTCCGTCCTCGGGGGCCAGACCGGCCGCAGGGCCAGGACGAGCGCGGGAACCGCGGCCCTGGACGGCGTCCCGGACCTGCTGCGGGCGGTCCTGGACCGGGCCAACGATCCTGATGCGCGCGAGGGCCGGACCGCCGCCGACCTCCTCACCGCCTTCGGCAAGGTGACGTCGCGCGCCTTCGACGCGGGATGGGTCGAACGCGGCCGCGAGCGGCTGATCGCCCAGGTCGAGGACAACCGGCAGGCGCCCCCGGGGCTGACCGAGATGGTGCGGGCCGGCTGGAGCCGACGTCGGGGACCGGGCCGCCGGGTCGGCGCGGGCGACGGAAGCGCCCAACGCGGCCCCAGCGGACGTGCCACCGGGGCGGTGCGGGCGATGAGCGCGCAGGTCGCAGCGTATCTGCCGACCCAGAACGGCGCGGTCGCTGAGGAATCAGGTGAACGCTCACAACAGTCCGGTTGGCGGGCCCGGTTGCGAAGCCGTCGTGGCCTGTGGCAGGTGGGAATCCTGCTGGTGATGGTCGCCGGGGTGATCGCGGCCACGCTGACGGGCGTCCACTCCAAGGGGGGCACGCGGTCGGCCCCGTCGTCGGTCGCGGGCGGCGCGGCCGCCCGTCCGTCGGCGATCGGAACCGCCTTCGCGGCGCCCGTCCCCGGCCGCAGTCGCACGTCCGGTCCCAGCCCCAGTATGGGTGCCGGTGCCGGTGCCGGTGCCGGTGCGGGCCTCGGCCGCAGTGCGACTCCGAGCGCCAGCGCGACCACGCCACCGGGCGCCTGGCAGGAGGTCGGCTACACGAAGGGAACCATGACCCAGGACGCGGCGGTCTCGCACAGCGGGGACGGCTCGCTCAAGCTCACGGCCGCCGCCGGCGGGTACGTCTTCGCGGGCCTGGCCTCGCGGATGGCCGTACAGCCGGGGTCCCACACCTACGCCGCCTGGATCCGGACTGAGGGACCGTCACAACAGAAGGTCTGCATCGACCTCCTGTTCTACGACTCCGCGGGCCGCCAGATCGGCTCGGACCACGCCGTGTTCTCGAACGGCGGCAGCCACGACTGGCAACAGGTCTCGATCACGCTGGCCAGGCCCTCCGGCGCGGCCCAGGCCGACCTCCAACTGCGGCTCGGCGACCAGGGTCTGAGCCAGGGCGGATCCGCCTGGTTCGACGGCGTCACCGTGTCCGGGTCGTGAAATTCCTCACAGGGAATGCCACTATTCCGTAAGCGGACGGTAATCGGGGACGGCGGCGGATGAGTGCTTCCGTCGGGACGGGAATCACCTGCGGAGGGATTTCGGAGCCGGCCCCCGGTAATGCGTACGCGCGCCGGCGGCGGGGGCTCGGACTCCCGCCGCCGACGCCTTGGCTGACGGTATTCCTAACTGGCCTTGAACGTGAACCAGTTGATGTTCACGAAGTCGGCGGGCTGCCCGCTGGCGAAGGTGAGGTAGACGGTCTGGACCCCGGTGGTGCGGGTGATCGCGGCGGGGACGGTCTGCCAGGTCTGCCAGCCGCCCGTGCTGGCGATGGAGAAGCTCCCCAGCACCGTGCCGGTGGGGCTGTTGAGACGGACCTGGACCAGGCCGCTGACACCTGAGGCCGCTCCTGAGGCCACTCGGGCCTGGAACTGGGTGGCCCCGGTGCTGCCGAAGTCGATGCCGGCGTAGCTCAGCCAGTCCCCGTTGGCGATCCAGCCGACGTCCTGGCCCCCGCCGGTGTCGCTGCAGGTCTCGGTCGCGGTACCGGACTGCGAGGTGAAGGACTCGGCCTGGATGGTGCCGAAGGCGCCGGTGCCGGTGCCACCGGTCGGCGAGGCCGAGGCCGACGTACTGGTCGAACCGCCCTGCGCGGCACCGACGCTGATGGTGAGTGAGGTCGGTGAGGACGACTGCACCCTGCCCTCGAAGTCGACTCCGGCGGGGTGCACGTCGTCGTAGGGGAAGGCGTAGCCCAGGTGGTCGGTCGCGGTCTGGTGCAGGATGCGGGCGTAGTGGTTGGTCCGCGGCTGCGCGTAGAAGGCGGAGGGGTTCTCGCCGTCGGGCTGGTTGGCGTTGGCCAGCAGCGTGGTGCGGTTGAGGGCGGCGGCGAGACGGGCGCTGAGGTTCCCCATCTCGTCGTTGCCGGTGGTGAACGGGGCGCTGCTGCAGTTGAACACGGCCGCGGTGCTGGGCTTGGCGAAGCTGCCGACCCCGGGGAAGCTCAGCACGCCGTTGCTGACGCGTCCGGTGGTGCTGCCCCACGAGGCCTGGGTGTCGATCACCAGGTCGGTGCTCTGGTACTTCGTCCAGACCTGGTCGATGTAGCTTTCGAGATAGCCGCTGAAGAGCGAGGGGTTGGCCGTGATCGCGGTGTTGGGGCTGAGCACACGCAGCGCCGCCCCGCTGGAGTCGGTGACGATGAGCTTGGCCCAGTCGCTGCCGTCCGTGGCGGCCTGGGTGCGCAGGGCGGACGCCACCGTCTCCAGGCCGCCGGCCGGCAGGCCGTTGACCGTCTGAGTGCCCTGGGGCGTCTGGAGGTTGAACGAGATGGGCACGGACGCGAAGTCCACATAGCTGATGTTGGCGTACAGCTGGTTGGTGTCGTAGGTGAACTCGCAGAAGCTGTAGGCCGTGGCGATGTTGGGGTCGGTGGGGTTGGACACCGACGGCATGGCGATGCCGGGGCCGGGGTTGACCAGGAAGGTGAGCTTGCTGCCGATGGAGAAGTAGATCCGTCCGCTGGCCAGATGGGGAACGTTGATCGTCTTGGCCGGAGAGCCGGGGGCGTTCAGCGCGATCGCGCAGTCGGCGCCGAGCGCCGCTCCCGGCGCGGAGGGGGACGGCGGGTGGTAGAGCGTGCTCCCGTCGGCCTGCAGGAAGGCCCAGCTGTTGCCCTGGTTGAGGTCCAGGCCCAGGACGTAGGCGTAGACCGTGGCGGACGAGGTGTTGTTGGCCAGCTGGACCGGGAGGGTGGGGGTCGTACTCGCCGAGGCGGTGCGTCGCAGGGTGGTGAGCAGGACCGGCGCGGCCGCGGCTGCGATCGAGGCGCTGATCAGTTTACGGCGGGAGATCACGGCATGCTCCTGGGGGACCGGACAGCCAGGCGTGGGGGTCGCAGGCGGTCGTGACGGATGGTCAGTCGAGACAGCACGTGGACCGGTTGGGGGAAGCGGGACTCCGGTCAGCGTGTCATGGACACTCTTGTCGTCACTTCATCCCTCGTCAATAACCTGCACTTGAAAGCGCTCTCAACTCAACCTTAAATAAAACTCTTGAACGCTGGATCGAGTCCGACGGGTGGGAGGCGTGGCCTACCAGGAGGGAGGAAGCCGGTCGTGGCGCGACCCCGGCGGTGGGCGCAGAGTGGAGCCGTGGGTTCCCACAGCAGGGCGCCCCGGCAGAGAGAGGGAGATCGCCATGCAGGAGTTCCTGGTCGAGCTGACCACCACCGTCCCCGAGGGCACCGACCAGGCCGAGGTCGACCGGCGCCGCGCCGCCGAAGCCGTACGCGCGAAGGAACTGGCCGCCACCGGGCACCTGTTCCGGCTCTGGCGTCCCGTCGGCGAACTGCGGAGCCTCGGAATCTGGCGCGCCACCGACGAGGCCGAACTGCACGAGAAGGTACTCGGCGGCCTCCCGCTGCGCCCCTGGATGACCGCCGTGGTCACGCCGCTGGAGTCGCACCCCAACGACCCGGGCAGCAGGGCCGAAGCCGGCGCCTGACGACCCCACGCGGCTGAGTCATGCCTCGACGAGGTCGGCGGGGCCCGAGGGAGTGATGGCCGGGGTTGCGGCGATGCGGCGTCGGGCGAGGCGGGCGGAGAGCCGGTAGCCGGCGATCATCACGGCGATGACGAGGACGGTTTCAGTGGTGCCCCACAGCCAGGTGGAGGCGTCGGCCACCTTGGGCGCGAGCTTGGGCAGGGTGGTGAGCGCGACGGTGGAGTGCTTGGCCGCGTCGGCCTGGAAGGCCTGGTTGCGGGCCGAGCCGTGCAGGAACGGTGCGACGAACAGCACCGCCAGCGCGAGCAGGACTTCCGCGCCGATCACTGCGGGGAACTGCCGTACCAGGATGGTGCGGAGCGGACGCTGATCGCCTGCGGCGCGCAGTGCGTCGACGCGCGGGTGCAGCCAGAACTGGTTGAAGACGCCGAGCAGCAGCAGAGCGCCGAAGAGCAGGATCTTCACGCCGAGCACGCGTCCGTACATGGTGGTGACCAACTGGGTGGGGCCGTCGACGTGCTCCCAGTACAGGAACAGGCCGGACAGGGTGATGGCGGCGACACAGCTCATCGCGGTCGCGGAGAACCGGCGGATCGCCGGTCCCCAGAACGTGCCCCTGTCGGCGGGGGCGACAGCGCCCGGCAGGGTGAGCAGCGCGAGGCCGACCAGCCCGCCGATCCAGACGCCGCCGCCGATCAGGTGCAGCATCCACATCAGGGTCTCGAAGCTGGTGCGGCCCCAGTCCTTGGGCGTCTGGTTCGGGAACCTGGTGGTGCCGAGCGCGATCGTCCCGGCGCCGAGTCCGGTCGTCAGCAACCACGTCCGCAAGGGGCCGGCGGCGACCCTGCGGACGGTGAGCGGGGCGATCGCTGCGGCGCCGACCAGGATGAGCGTCAGTTCCAGTCCGGAGAGGCGGCCGTCGTTGCTGCCGTCGTACAGGGAGTTCCACGCCGCGCTGTAGTCGTAGCCGCCGCTTGGCGACGCCCCATGGGCGAGGTCGGTGAGTATCGCCGGTACGGCCAGCGCGCCCAGGACGACCGCCGCCCGGGAGAGCCGTGCGGTGACCGCGGCCAGCGTCTCCGCTCCGACCCGGCGGGTCGGCGGGCCTACGGCCAGGACGGCCAGGGCGGTCAGGCCCACGAAACCCATCAGCGTCACCCAGCCCGTCCAGGCGATGGCGCTGTCAACGAACGGGCCCAGCGGGGTCGATGGAGCCGCCGCGGACAGGCTCACGGAGTGGGGTGCAGCACCGGAAAGGGGCATGGGCGATCATCCTTGGTCACAGGGGAACAGCAGGCTGGCTTAGGTTAGCCATACCTAACCTCCTGCGCAATAAGCGGAAGCGCCCGGCGTGATCTGCAGTGAAGTTGAATATTTGCATGGATGAATCAAAGCCTTGCGGGCGAGTGTCGATCCGGTTACGTTCCCTCCGATGCGCTGCATTCCCCTGCATCCCAGGGAGGGACCCGATGAGACACCTGCCCAACGTCGCCCCACGCGCCTGGATCGGACTGGTCGTCACCGCGTTACTCGCAGGCCCCTTGCTGGTCCCGGTCGCCGCGGCGCCGGCCGCGGCGACCAGCGGCGCCGGGGCGACGGTCCCGTTCGCCAGTTACGAGGCCGAGGCGGGCACGCTCATCGGCGGAGCGACTGCCGTGTCGCTGACAGCCGCTCCGACCACGCAGTACTCGAGCCCGGCGGTGGAGGCGTCCGGACACGCCTATGTGCAGCTCACCGGCGTCGGACAGGGCGTTCAGTGGACCAACACCACCGGCGCGCCGATCACCGCGCTGAACCTCCGTGAGAGCATCCCTGACTCACCGTCAGGCGGTGGCAGCACGGCGACCCTCGACCTCTACGTCGACGGCGTGTTCCGGCAGGCGCTGAACCTCAACTCGAAACAGAGCTGGTTCTACGAGGGCGGCAGCAACAACTACAACGGCAGCGACCAGAATCCGGCCGACGGCGATCCCCGCGAGTTCTTCGACGAGTCGCACACGTTCGTCACCGGCGCGGCGATCGCCCCCGGCAGCACGATCACCCTGAAGAAGGACGCCTCCAACACGGCCGCGTTCTACTACCTCGACGTCGTCGACGTGGAGAACCCGCCGCCACCGGCGGCCCAGCCGGCCAACTCCCTCTCCATCACCAGCTGCGGCGCGGTGGCCGACGACAACCCCACCAACGGATCCGCCGACAGCGGCGCCGTCGACAGCACCGCGGCCATCCAGAACTGCATCAACCAGGCCCAGTCCCAGAGCAAGATCCTGTGGATTCCGGCGGGCACGTTCTACCTCAAGGGCACCACCGGCCTGAAGGCCCAGGGCATCACCATCGCCGGCGCGGGCATGTGGTACAGCACGATCTACCGTGACGTCCCGCTGCCCAACAGCACCCCCCTGGCTGCCACGTTCGAGCTGACCTCGTGCAATGTCCACGACTTCCACCTCGACTCCGACTCCACCAGCCGCGCGATGGTCGACGGCGGAGGTGGCGCGATGGACACCTCCGGGACCAACTGGGTGGCCGACAGCATCTGGAGCCAGCACGTCGAGTCCGGCTTCTGGGCCTCCGGCACCGGCGGCACGGTGCAGAACAGCCGCGTCACCGCGGTGTGGGCCGATGGCATCAACCTCAACAACGTGTCGCTGAACAACTCCGTCGGCAACAGCATCACCGCGACCAACAACTTCGTCCGCGGCACCGGTGACGACGGGATGGCCATCAACTCGGTCGCCTACAACACCGATTCCAGCGGCAACAAGACCTACTACACCGCCATGTCGCACATCACGATGACGCACAACACCGTCATCGCGCCCTGGGGTGGCAAGGGCATCGGCATCTACGGCGGCAGCAACCAGGACGTCGAGAACAACTACATCGCCGACACGGCCCGCTACATCGGGCTCGGCGTCGGGCGCTTCGGCGTCAACGGCAGCGACCTGCTCACCGCGACGGTCAACGGCAACACCGTCGTCCGGTCGGGCGGCAACGGCTACAGTCAGGGCCAGCCGGCGCTGCAGGTGGGCAACGGCGGCGACGGCCAGAACGTCGGCGTCGTCGACCATGTCACCGTCACCAACAACACCGTGGTCAACGCCCTGTACGACGGGGTGGGCTTCTCCACGTCCACCAACACGCTGCTGCAGAACAACACGATCACCGCGCCCTGGCGCAACGGCATCGTCATCGCGCCGCCGTTCTACCCCGCGCCCACCGGCTCGGCCACCATCACCGGCAACACCGTCACCGGTCTCGGGTCGGGCCTGGTGCCGTTCGCCAACAACTCCTCTGGCTTCACCGCGACTGCGAGCGGCAACAGTTGGCAAGGCAGCGGCACCGTGGAAGGACCGTACGGTGGCACGGCCGCCGCCGTCCCGGGCCTGGTCCAGGCCGAGAACTACGACACCGGCGGCCAGGGCGTCGGCTACAACGTCAGCTCCGTCAACGGCAGCGGCAACGGCTACCGGGCGGACGGCGTCGACCTGGAGACCACCTCGGACACCGGCGGCGGCTACGACGTCGGCTGGACCTCGGGCGGCCAGTGGTTCCGCTACACCCTCAATGTCGCCACGGCCGGGACCTACACGGTCAGCATGAGGGTCGCCGCGCCCAGCGCGGTCAGCGGCGCCCTGCACCTGTCCGACGCCTCGGGAGCCAACCTCAGCGGCGCGGTCAACCTCCCGGCCACCGGCGGATGGCAGACCTGGACCACCGCCACCGCCCAGGTCGTGCTGCCGGCCGGACAGCAGGTGCTGACCGTCAATCAGGACAACGGCGGCTGGAACCTCAACAGTCTGCAGTTCGCCGCCACCGCCGCTGGCAGCACCAACCTTGCTGCTGGCAGGCCGACCAGCGAGTCGTCGCACACGGACGTGTACCCGTCGTCCAACGTCACCGACGGCAACCAGAGTTCGTACTGGGAGAGCGCCAACAACGCGTTCCCCCAGTGGGTGCAGGTGGACCTGGGATCGTCCCAGTCGGTGGGCCGGGTGGTGCTCCAACTGCCCGCCGGCTGGGGCGCGCGCGACGAGACGCTGTCCCTGCTCGGCTCGACCGACGGGACCAGCTTCGGCACCGTGAAGTCGTCTGCGACCTACACGTTCACCCCGTCGAGCAACAACACCGTCACCCTCACCTTCCCGGCCACCTCGCAGCGGTACCTGCGGGTCAGCATCACCGCCAACACCGGCTGGCCGGCCGGCCAGATCTCGGAGTTCCAGGCCTGGACCCAGTAACGCATCAGCGCACACACGCCACGTAAGGCCCCGGCATACGCCGGGGCCTTACGTGTGCGGTCCGGGCTACTGGTCCGCCGGTGCCGGCTATCTCCCGGTGGGACGACCGAGGGACATGACCATCGCGACTGCTACCAGTCCGAGGGCACAGCAGATGCCACCGATCACCACGTTGTTCCAGATCATCCCTGCCGTCGGGTGGTGCCCGACAGTCACGACCCAGGGCGAGATGATCAGCCAGACGCCGATCGCCGCGACGACGCCGCTCAGGCGGAACATCCGCTCGGGCGCGAGCGTGAGGCCCATGCCGATCACGGCCAGGGCGATGCCGAGGACGAGATTGTTGATCAGGAGGGGGTTGGTGGGGCCGAAGTGCACGACCCACGGGGAGATCGCCGCGTACAGGCCGGCGAGCAGCACCATGCCGTCGATGGCGACCACGCCACGGCGGCTCTCCATACGGGCGTACCGCGCCCGCATCTCGGCCACGTCGGGGTGTGCCGCGATGTCGGAGCCACGATTCGCGATATGAGCCATTCTGATCGCCTTCTTCCGGAAGAACATGAAAGGCCCTGTTGCTCCCATTTTCCCCGCCGATGCGCGGTTCACGCATCCTCGAAGCATCAGATATGGTCCAGATAAAGTTGACACTGTTCACATGGTTCTCGTACCGTGATGTAAGCACCGTACACATCCGGAGGACGGTGGACCCATGAGGACGGGAAGCAATGTCGAGTGATCTGTTCGCCCCGCTGGCGCTGGCCAGCGGCTCCGTACTGCCCAACCGCATCGCCAAGGCGGCCATGGAGGAGAATCTCGCCGGCGACGGCCAGCTGCCCGACGAGCGGCTGCTGCGGCTCTACCGCCGCTGGAGCCGGGGCGGAACCGGCCTGCTGATCACCGGGAACGTGATGGTGCACGCCGAGGCGCTGACCGGACCGGCCGGTGTGGTGCTGGACGTGGACTCCCCGCTGGAACCCTTCACCCAGTGGGCGCGGGCCGCGAAGTCCGGGGGCGCCGCGGTCTGGATGCAGATCAACCACCCGGGCCGCCAGGTCTTCGCCGAGATGCCCGGTGTGGCGTGGGGGCCCTCCGCGATCAGGGTGGACATCGGCAGGCAGAGCAAGCGCCTGGCCCGACCCGTCGCGATGACCGAGCAGCAGATCGCCGCGACCGTCGCGCGCTTCGCTGACACGGCACGGCTGGCGGAGAAGGCCGGATTCGACGGCGTCGAGATCCACGCGGCCCACGGCTACCTGCTCTCGCAGTTCCTCTCGCCGCTGTCCAACGTCCGCACCGACCGCTGGGGCGGCTCGCTGGAGAACCGCGCCCGGTTGCTCCTCGAAGTGGTCCGCAGGGTCCGCGCCGCGGTGGGATCGCAGTTCGCGGTGGCGGTCAAGCTCAACTCCGCAGACTTCCAACGCGGCGGGTTCGAGCTCGCCGACGCACAGCGGGTGATCGACATGCTGGCACCGCTGGGCGTCGACCTGGTCGAGCTCTCCGGCGGCAGCTACGAGAGTCCGGCGATGTCCGGACGCCCGGCGGACGGACGCACCAAGGCCCGCGAGGCCTACTTCCTGGACCTCGCCGCCGAACTGGTCCGCAGCAGCCCGCTGCCGATCATGCTCACCGGCGGCATCGCCCGCCGTCCGGTCGCGGAGGAGGCGCTCGCCGCCGGGGTCGCCGTGGTCGGCATGGGCTCGGCGCTGGCAGTCAACCCGGACCTGCCCAAGCTCTGGCACGCCGGCGCGGACGCCGAGGTCCGCCTCGCCCCGGTCCGGATCAAGAACAAGGCCCTGGCCTCGGCGGCCGGCATGTCACGCATCAAACACCAGCTCCGACTGCTGGCCCAGGACCGGCCGACCTCCCCGGGCGTGAACCCGCTCCTCGCGTTCCTGCGCGACACCCTGACGCGCAGGCGCACGCTGCGCCGCTACCGCAGCTGGCTGACCGCGCGATGAGCTCCGCCGGCTGCCGTCGAAAACCCGGCTGCGAGTGACGCCGAGTCACGTCTAGGCTCCCGCCCGACGGGCTGACAAGGCGCACGTTCGACGGTGGTCCGTCGGCGGATCGGAGATGAGCAGGGAATGACCTGTCAACTGTTCGCGGTCTGCTTCGATGCGAACCGGCCGCTGCTTCTCGCGAGCTTCTGGTCCGGACTTCTGGGCTGGGAGACGGTCGACGACCAGGACGGCGGCGTCACGCTCCTGCCCAGTGACGACACCGGGTTCCGCATCCGCTTCGTTCCGACCCAGGACCGGAAGGCCGACCGGAACCGGATGCACTTCGATCTGACGAGCACATCCCTGGAGGACCAGCAGCAAACGGTGGCCCGGGCGCTGGCACTCGGCGCACACCACATCGACGTCGGCCAACGTCCGGAGGACGGTCATGTGGTGCTCGCCGACCCCGAGGGCAACGAGTTCTGCGTCATCGAGCCGGGCAACAAGTTCCTCGCCGACTGCGGCTTCATCGGGGCGCTGGCCTGCGACGGTTCGCAGGACGTGGGGTACTTCTGGAGCGAGGCGCTGGGGTGGCCGCTGGTCTGGGACCAGGACCAGGAGACCGCGATCCGCTCGCCGCACGGCGGTCCGAAGATCACCTGGGGCGGCCCACCGCTGAGGCCGAAGACCGGCAGGAACCGTGTGCATTTCGACCTGACCCTGCCTGTCCACGGCGACCGGCAGGCCGAGGTCGACCGTCTGGTCTCCCTCGGTGCGACTCGAATCGACGCCGGCCAGGGCGACGCCGGGTGTGCGGCGATGACCGATCCCGACGGCAACGAGTTCTGTGTGGTGACGCCCCGGTAGCGCGGCCCCGATCAGCGCCGGGCCAGCACCGCCACATCGTGGCCGAACCCGACCACCAGCCTGTGGTCCGGGGAGACCGCCACGCGGGAACCCCTGGTGGGGAACGTCAGCTCCCGCCCGACCTGTCGGCCGGTGGCCAGGTCCCACACGTGCACTGATCTGTCGTGGCCGCCGGTGAGGGCAACGGGCAGGGGCAGGAGCAGCGGACGATCAGGCGCGGACGCGTAGATTCCTCCAGCCGGAGGCGAGTTGACGAGTGGTCGAACGAGGCTTGACGTTGGATTGGTTCAGACCTATCTTCCTGACCTACCCCCACAGGTTCATGTCAATGACATGGATTCACATCCTTGAACCAGGGATCGGCTCCGCCCCCACAGGAAGGCATCCCATGCGTTCGTCCCCCACGTCCTCCAAGTCCTCGATACCGCCGTCGCACCGGCGGCGCAGGACGGCTTGGGTCGCGGGCCTCACCGGCCTGCTGATCGCTGTGCTGGCCGGTGTGCTGACGGTTCCGTCGAGTCTGGCCGCCGTCACCAGCTCCGCCGTCGGTCTGAACGCTGCCGCGGTGACGCCGGCCGTCGCGCCCGCGCCGACCTCGTTCGTTCACCCCGGGGTCGGGGTCAGCCTGCCTCAACTCGCCTACGTCAAGACCCAGGTGCAGGCCGGGGCGGAGCCCTGGAAGGACGCCTATGCGCAGATGATGGCGAGCTCCTACGCCTCGCTGAGCCGGGTTCCCGCGCCGCGCGCCAACGTCGAGTGCGGGCCCGTGTCCAACCCCAACTACGGCTGCACCGATGAGCGGCAGGACGCGATCGCCGCCTACACCGACGCGCTGGCCTGGTACATCACCGGGAACGCGGCGTACGCGCAGGAGTCGATGAAGCTGATGGACGCCTGGTCGGCCACCATCACCGAGCACACCAACAGCAACGCCCCGCTGCAGACCGGCTGGGCCGGGTCCATGTGGCCGCAGGCGGCTGAGATCATCCGCTACACCTACACCGGCGGCTGGCCCAACCAGGCGCGGTTCGGCACCATGCTGAAGAACGTCTACCTGCCCGAGGTCATCAACGGCTCCAACAGCAACGGTAACTGGGAGCTGGTGATGATGCAGGCAGCCATCGGCATCTCCATCTACCTCAACGACACCGCCGACTACACCAAGGCCGTCAACAAGTTCCTGGTCCGGGTCCCGGCCTACATCTACCTGTCCTCGGACGGCGCCCTGCCCAAGACCGTCCCCAGCCAGAACCTCACCACCAGTGCGAAGATCATCTCCTACTGGCAGGGCCAGTCGACCTTCGTCGACGGTCTCACCCAGGAGACCTGCCGCGACTTCACCCACACCGGCTACGGCATCGCCTCGATCTCCAGCGTGGCGGAGACCACTCTGATCCAGGGTCAGGACCTCTACCCGGAGGTCGGTCCCCGGCTCCAGCAGGCGCTGGGCTTCCAGTCGAAGTACCAGCTCGGCGCCGCCGTGCCCAGCTGGCTCTGCGGCGGCAGCGTGAACAAGGGACTCGGGCCGGTCACCGAGGTCGGCTTCAACGCCCTGCACAACCGCCAGGGCATCGCCATGACCAACACCCAGACGCTCACCGAGCAGATGCGCCCGCAGGGCACCAACGCCCTGTTCGTCGCCTGGCAGACCCTGACCAACGCCGACAACCCCGACGTCGTGCCGACCGGCTGACGTGTTCTGAGTCAGCAGCACCGGAAAGGTGCCAGTGGCTGGGGCGGTGTGCGGAGGGCGCTACCGCGCGTCGTCGCGCGCGGCGGGCAGGCGCACGGTGAAGGTCGCACCGGTGTGGTCGGGCCCGTCGGTGATGGTGATCGTCCCGCCGTGGGCGACGGCGATGTCGCGGGCGATGGACAGGCCCAGGCCGGTGCCGGCTTCCTCCCCGGCCCTGCGGGTGCGGGCGGCCTGGAGCCGGACGAAGCGGTCGAAGACCCGTTCCCGGTCGCCGACCGGGATGCCGGGCCCGTCGTCGGTGACCCGGACGACGGCGGTGTCGGGGTCCTCGGTGGTCACGGTGAGGTGGACGTGCGTGTCCGCGTGGCGGTCGGCGTTGTCGAGGAGGTTGCGGATCAGCCGGGTGAGCTGGTCGGGGTCGCCGAGGACCGAGGCGTCCTGGAGGGCGAAAACCGTGACGGGGACGCGGGTGGGCGCCGCGTGCGCGACGGTCCGGGCCAGCGCGGGGAGGTCGACCGGCTCGCGGTGCCGCAGCAGGGTCCGGTCGTCGGCGCGGGCGAGCAGCAGCAGCGCGTCGACCAGGCGTTGGAGCCGTGCGGTCTCGGTGACGGCGCGCTGGGCGAGCTCGGGCCAGGGGGCATGGTCGGGGTGGGCGAGTCCGACCTCCAGCGAGGTGCGGACGGCGGTGAGCGGGGTGCGCAGTTCGTGGGAGGCGTCGGCGACGAAGCGGCGCTGGCGGGTCGCGGAGTCCTCCAGACGGGCGAGCATGGTGTTCAGCGTGCGGGCGAGGCGTCCGATCTCGTCGTTGCCGTCGGGCTGCGGGATACGGCGGTGCAGATCGCTGCCGGTGATCTCGGCCGCTTCCGCGCGGATGCGCTCCACCGGGCGAAGGGCACGGCCGATCAGCAGCCAGGACAGTCCCAGCGCGCCGAGCAGGACCAGCGGCAGGGCGAACAGCAGATGGCCCTGGATGTCGGTGGTGACGATGGACAGCACACGGGTGGAGCCGCCCGCGTAGACCACGACGGGGGTGGTTCCGGCGACGTAGCGCTGGGCCACGACGCGCTCCTCGCCACGGTCCTGGGAGCTCTGGGCGGTGGACTGGGGCGTGCTGGTGTCGGCGGGGAGGGTGTAGCGGGCGGGCTGGCCGGTGACGTTGGCGGTGGCGGCGAGGACGTGGCCGGAGGAGTCGACGACCTGGGCCCAGATGCCGGGGTCGCCGGGGGCGGCCGGCAGCGGTGCGGGCCAGGTGGCGCCGGTGGCGGAGCGGGCGATGGATTCGGCGTAGGCGTTGAGGGTGGTGTCGACGTTGGTCCGGACCGAACTGACCAGGGTGATGGCCAGGACGGCGGTGCCCAGGGCGATGGTGGCGGTGACGACGAGGGTCGCCAGCAGGGTGAGCCGCAGGCGCAGCGATTGGCTGCGCAGGGCGGGGCTAGGGGCGGTGCGGGTCAATGCGGTATCCCGATCCCCGGACCGTCTCCACGGTGCGGCTCTGGAAGGGTGCGTCGATCTTGCGGCGCAGGTGGTGGATGCGGACCTCGACGACGGCGGGATCGGCCTGCGAGGCCGTGTCCCAGCAGTGCTCCAGCAGTTCGGTCTTGGGCACGGCGCGGCCGTCCGCGCGGAGCAGGTACTCCAGGACCGTGGTCTCTCCGGGGGTCAGGCTGATGGGCGTGCCCGCGCGGTGCACGGCGCGGGTGGCGGGGTCCAGGGTCAGGTCGCCGGCCTGCAGCAGGGCCGGCCGTGGCGGTGCCCCGCGTCGCAGCAGGGAGCGCAGGTGGGCCAGCAGGACGGGGTAGGCGAAGGGTTTGGTGAGGTAGTCGTCGGCGCCCAGGTCGAGCCCTTCGGCCTGGTCGAGGTCGGCGTCCATGGCCGAGAGCATGAGGATCGGGGTCCAGTTCCCGGCGGTGCGCAGCCGGGAACAGATCTGGAAGCCGTCCAGGCCGGGGAGCATGACGTCCAGGATGATCGCGTCGAAGTCGTGCTCGGTGGCCTGCCACAGGCCCTCGGTGCCGTCGCCGGCGAGCTGGACGGCGTAGCCCTCGGCCTGCAGTCCCCAGGTCAGGGACGCGCCGAGAGCCTCGTCGTCCTCGATCACGAGGATGCGCATGGCTCAAGCATGCACGGACGGGTGCGGAGCCGGGGGGTTCAGCGCGCCGTCGGCCCCGTCCCGGTCGTGCACGCCGACCACCGTGACGGCGACCCAGGCCAGGGCCACCCACAGCCGATGCCGCAGGACGAACGCGGCGAAGCGTTCCACGAGATCCACCTCCGAGAGCGGGCCGGTCCCAGGCGCAGACCGGCGATGCTCCCGAAGGTAGGAGGGCCCACCTTTCGATCTCCTTAACCGTGCCCGCTCGCTCCATGGCGGCATTTCGGGCAGGTTGGAGGCAGATGACGCGGGGGTTTCCCAGGCCTTGACACCCCGGAAGGCCCGGTGCTCTCATTTGCCATAGCAAACACCTACCGGTGAGTCACTTGAGATCACCGCAGTTCGTCGCATCTGCTATAGCAAATTCACTATCTCGAATGAGGTCGTCATGAGTCGCCATCCTTCCCCTGCGTCGGTCCGACTGGCCATCGCGGTCCTCGCGGTCGGCTCCGTGCTGGCCGCCTGCTCGTCCACCGGCACCACCGGGTCCCAGCCGGCCGCGGCGTCCGCCACCCCCGCCGCGCCGGCCGCCGTCGCCGACCTGGTGACCAGGTCCCACACCGAGTCGGGGCTGATCATCTACGGCAACACGCCCAGCGCCGCGTTCAAGCCGGTGCTCGACGCCTTCACCAATGCCTATCCCTGGATCAAGCCGCAGTACTCGCAGCTGTCGGACAATCAGGTGTTCACCAAGTTCCAGTCCGAGCACGCCCAGAGCGCCCGCACCGCCGACCTGCTGATCTCCGACTCCGTCCCGCAGGCGCTGCAGGCCGAGCAGAACGGCCTGCTCGCCAACGTCACCCCGCAGGGCCTGGAGAACTTCCCCGCCTACACCGACCAGGGCCACGGCGTGTACGTGCTGTCACCCGACCCGGTCCTGGTCACCTGGAACGCCAAGCTGCTGACCGGATCCGGGATTCCCACCGGCTACGCGGACCTGGCCGCCCATGTGAAGAGCGACCCGGCCAAGTACCCCCTGGTCAGCTACTCGCCCAACAACCCGCTCGGGTACGAGGCCGTCTACGGCCTGGTCCACCTCCTCGGCGCGAACACCGTGTACGGCGACCTGGACACCCTCGGCCCGCACACCAAGACCCTGGACGAGGGCCTGGACGGACTGCAGTACATGGTCCAGGGCGGCGCCTCGGTCGGCTGGCTGTCCAGCGGCCTCGCCCAGAGCGTCATCCCGCAGTACAAGGGCCTGGCCGGCTACGGCTACATGAAGGACGCCACCCCGCTGGTGCCGCGTCTGATCACGCAGACCGCCGGAGCCGCCTCCCCGGCCTCGGCCCAGCTGTTCCTGGACTACGTCTACAGCGCCCCCGGCCAGCAGGTCCTGTGCGCGGTGGGCCTGGAGGCCTCGATGAACAACTTCAGGTCAGCCACCGGCTGCACCGCCGACCTGACCGACCTGGCCACCCACGTCCCGGCCGCCGCCACCTACCTCGTCCCGGTCTCCCAGGACGTGGTCGACCAGCAGAAGGCGATCACCGACCGCTGGAACAAGGCCCTCGGTCACTGAGCGCCCCATGACCTCCTTCGCTCCCGCCGCCGCCCCGGCCGCCCCGCGCGACCGGCGCCGCCGCCTGCCCACCGGTCCCGGCCAGTACCTCGTCTGGGCCGCAGTGGCCGTGCTGACCCTGGCACCGCTCGTCCCGCTGGTCATCACCTCGCTGCGCTCCAAGCCCTACTACCTGCCCGGAGGCGTGTTCAGCGTCGACGCCTACCGGCAGCTGTTCGCCGATCCGGCGTTCCGTCAGGCCGCCCTGAACACCGCCGTGTTCGCACTGACGGCCACCGCGCTGGCCCTGCTCCTCGGCGCCGCCTTCGCCGTCCTGGTGGCCCGCACCGACCTCCCCGGACGCCGCTGGCTCGGACCGGCCCTGCTGGCCCCGCTGCTGATACCCCCGCTCGGACTGATCGTCGGCTGGGAGTCGCTGTACGGACCGGCCGGCTACCTCACCCAGCTGTGGTCCAAGAACCTGCACCTGCCCGCCTGGAACCTCACCTCACTGCCCGGCATGTCCGTCCTGGGCGCCGTGGTCACCCTCCCCATCGCCTACCTCACCTGCAAAGCCGTACTGGACAGCGGCGACGGCAGCCTGGAGGACGCGGTCCGCGCCTCGGGCGGGGGCACCGTGCGCGTGCTGCGCACCGTCACCGTGCCGATGCTGCGCACCGCCCTCCTCGACAGCGGCATGCTGATCTTCACGCTCTGCCTGGAAGTACTCGGCATCCCGCTGTTCCTGGGCCGCCCCGCGCACATCGGCTTCATCGCCAGCTACCTCTACGACACCTGGAACAACAGCGCCGTCCCGGACCCGCCCATCGTCTCGGCCGGGGCGATCCTGCTGCTGCTGGTCGCCTCCACCCTGCTGGTGCTGCGCGGCCGACTGCTGCGCCACTCCGCCCGCTACGCCGCCGGCACCCGTGCCACCGCCCCCGCCCGCCCCCTGGAGCTGGGCCGCTGGCGCCGGCCGGCCGCCACCGCCATGACCGGCTTCGTGGCCCTGACCTCCGTGGTGCCGCTCCTCGGGCTCGCGCTGATGTCCTCGGTCACCGACCTGACCACCCTGGTCGCGCCCTGGCGGCTGTGGACCGCCGCCAACTGGCAACAGCTCTGGGACGACCCCACCCTGCACCGCGCGATCACCGACAGCCTCCTGGTCGGCGTCATCGGCAGCGCCGCCACCGTCGCCCTGGTCGCCCTGGCCACTGTCATCGCCCACCACTCCGGCTTCCGGCTGCGCCGCACCCTGCCCGCCCTGCTGGTCTACCCCCGGGCCACCCCCGGCATCGTCTTCGGCGTCGGCTTCTTCTGGCTGTTCCTGATCGTGGACTGGCCCGGGGCCATGCTCCGCACCAGTCTGTGGGGCGAACTCCTCGCCCTGTGCGTCCGCAACATGACCCTCGCCTACATCGTCCTGGCCCCCGCCCTGGCCCGGATCAGCCCCGAACTGTCCAAGGCCGCCGCCGCCTCCGGCGCGAACTGGTGGACCGCCACCCGCCGCATCACCCTGCCGCTGCTGCGCCCGGCCCTGCTCGGCGCCCTGGTGCTGATGTTCGTGACCCTGGTCAGCGACTACGACCCGGTGGTGTTCCTGACCAAGCCCGGCACCGAACTGCTGGGCACCACCATGCTGCAGACCTGGTCCAAGGGACTGCCGGGACCGGTCGCAGCGATGGCCCTCGTCCAAGTCCTCCTCGTCGCCCTCGCCCTCGCGGCGGGCCTGGGGTGGACCCTGCGCAGGAAGGCTCGCCATGCCTGAGATCTCCGTACACCGGCTCACCCGCACGATCGGGACCACCCGCGTCCTGGACGAGGTCGGCTTCACCGTCTCCGACGGTCAGTTCGTCACCCTGCTGGGTCCCAGCGGCTGCGGCAAGACCACCACCCTGATGTCGATCGCCGGCTTCCAGACCCCCGACGCCGGCACCATCACCCACGGCGACCGCACGTTCTTCGACGCGAAGACGCGCCGCAACATCCCCGCCGAGCAACGGGAGTTGGGAGTGGTCTTCCAGTCCTATGCACTGTGGCCGCACCTGACGGTGGCTCAGAACGTCGGCTTCGCGCTCAGGATCCGCCGCACCCCGCGCCAGGAGATCAGGCAACGGGTGCGCGAGGTCCTGGAGTTGGTGGAGCTCGGACACCGGTCGGACGCCCATCCCCATGAGCTCTCCGGCGGGCAGCAGCAGCGCGTCGCCCTGGCCAGGGCACTGGCCCACGGCCCCAGCGCGCTGCTGCTGGACGAGCCGTTCTCCAACCTGGACGCCAAGCTGCGCGAACGCGCCCGCGACTGGCTCCGGGAGCTGCAGCGCGACCTCGGCATCAGCACCGTCTTCGTCACCCACGACCAGACCGAGGCCCTGGCCATGAGCGACCGGATCCTGGTGATGAACCAGGGCCGCATCGTGCGGGCCGGCACCCCCGAGGAGGTCTACCACCGCCCCGGCAGCCGCTTCGTGGCCGAATTCCTGGGCCGCTGCACCTTCCTGACCGGCGCCGCCCGCACCGTCGGCGACGGCGCCTACCGCCTGGACGTCCCCGGCCTGCCGGGCGGCGTTCCCTTCCGGGCGGACTCCGCACCGCCGCCCGGGGCCGTGACCGTGGCCGTGCGTCCCGAAGGCCTCGTCCTGACCGAGCCGGGCGGCCTGACCGAGCCGGGCGGCCTGACCGAGCCGGGCGTCCTGACCGACCCGGGCGCCGCCGACTCGGGATGGCCCGCTCGGGTCGTCCACACGACCTTCCTCGGCGACCACTACCTGCACACGCTCCAGGCGGGTCCACAGCGCCTCCAGGCCCTCAGCACCCGACCCCTGGCCGCCTCGACGGTCCGGGTCGGCCTGGCCGAGGGGGCCGCCAGCCCGGTGACCGACGACCCGGTACCCGCCGACACCGCGTCCACGGCCGAACAGCCCGCATCAACCGCCGCCCTGCACGCTGTTTGACAGTGTGCTGTAGCAGATATCAAATGGTGCCATGACGCTTCCCGAACTCAGTTCACAGTCCCTGGCCGACCAGGCGTACCGGGCGCTTCGGGCGGCCATCGTCAAGGGAGACCTGCCCTGGGGTGAGAAGATCACCGAGCGCGGCCTCGCTGCGAGCCTGGGCGTGAGCGCCACCCCGGTCCGTGAGGCCCTGCGCCGTCTGGAACAGGAACAGCTGGTCGAGCGCACCGGCCTGCGCTCGCTGCGGGTGGCCACCGTCTCGCCCGAGGAGCGCACCGAGAGCGCGGCCATCGAAGCCGCCCTGGAGGGCGTCGCCGCCGGGTTCGCCGCACGCAAGGCCACGACCGAGCAGCTCGACCGGATGGCGCAGCTGCTCGACACCGCCGACTCCGCCGCCGACGTCCTGCGTGCCGACCGCGACGCCGGCCGGGAGCTGGACCCCGGGGCGGTCGAACGGATCTTCAACGCGGTCCGCGACTTCCACACGGCGGTGGAGGCCACGGCCGCCAATGCACAACTGCTGCGCACCCTGGAGCAGGTCCGCGCGTTCAGCCGCTCCGAGCGGCTGCGGATCGCTTCCGCCCAGCTCACCGCGGGCAGCACCCCCGGCCAGGTCCAGCGCTACGGCCAGCACCGGCAGATCCTGAACGCGCTGCGCGAGCGCGACGCCGATCTCGCCGAAGAGCTCGCCCGCACCCACGCGGCCTCCGCCGCAGGCGACCTCGTGGGCTGGGACGCCTAGGAGTCACCCGCACCCGACAGCGAGCTTTACTCACCATCACTTTGCTATAGCAAATTTACTGAATGGGAAGACACCCATGGAGATCAGGATCCTGGCGCCCACCGGCGCCCTGGGCGCAGGCTTCCGCCGCGAGTCCCTGGAACGCGGAGTGGCCATGCTTCCGCACGTCATCGCCTGCGACGCCGGCTCCACCGACAGCGGCCCCTACCACCTGGGCAGTGGTGTACCGAAGCTCTCCCGCGAAGCCGTGACCCGCGACCTCCGCCTGCTCCTCAAGGCCCGCGACACCCTGGGCGTGCCACTGATCATCGGCTCCTGCGGCACCAGCGGCCGCGACGCCGGCGTCGACCTGGTCGCCGGTATCGCCCGTGACATTGCGACGCAGGAGGGTCTGTCGTTCAGGCTCGCCCTCATCTACGCCGACCAGGACCCCGCCTACCTCACCAAGCGCTACGAGCAGGGCCGCATCCGTCCGCTGGACCCCGCGCCCCCGATCGACCGCGACACTCTGACCGACAGTCACGTCGTCGGCATGATGGGCGTCGAACCCATCCAGCAGGCCCTGCGCGAAGGCGCCGACGTGGTCCTGGCCGGCCGCGCCAGCGACACCGCCCTGTTCGCCGCACTGCCGCACGCCATGGGCGCCGACCCGGGACTGACCTGGCACGCGGCCAAGACCATCGAGTGCGGGGCCGCGTGCGCGATCCCGCCCAGCGCCGACGGTCTCTTCGTCCACCTGCGCGAGGACTGCTTCGACGTCGAACCCCTGGACCCCGCCGCCCGGCTGACCCCGCACTCGGTGGCCGCCCACACCCTGTACGAGAACGCCAACCCCTACCTGATCACCGAACCCTCCGGCGTTCTGGACACCACCGACGCCACCTACACCGCCCTGGACGAACGACGGGTACGAGTCGCCGGAGCCCGCTACCGCCCCAGCGACGCCTACACGATCAAACTTGAGGGCTCCCGGCTCGTCGGGTACCAGACCATCGCGGTCGGCGGGATCCGCGACCGCGTCGTGATCGAACAGCTCCCCACGCTGCTGCCCATGGCCCAGGGGTACTTCCGCGCCAAGATCAGCGACATCTTCGACGGCGGGGTCGACCCAGACGACATCGACATCGACTACCGCCTCTACGGGCAGCACGCCGTCCTCGGCCCGCT
Organism: Streptacidiphilus sp. EB103A; assembly: GCF_041261405.1. Lineage (NCBI taxonomy): Bacteria > Bacillati > Actinomycetota > Actinomycetes > Kitasatosporales > Streptomycetaceae > Streptacidiphilus > Streptacidiphilus sp. EB103A. The sequence goes on from NZ_JBGCAQ010000005.1 coordinate 82,396, forward strand.
GGACCCGGCCCGCGACCGGACCGCCCACGAACTCGGCGTCCTGATCACGATCACCGCCCCCACCCAGGCCCTCGCCCACGCGGTGGCGACCTTCGTCGCCCACTCCAGCTCGCACCTGCCGATACCCCAGTACGAGGGGCTGGCCAGCACCGTCGCCTTCCCCTTCTCGCCCCCCGAGACCGACCGCGGCCCCGTCTACCGGTTCACCCTGAACCACGTCGTCGTGCCCAGCACTCCCTACGAGATGTTCCGGGCCGTCCACCACGAGGTGAAGCCGTGACCACCCTGCTCGACCTGTGCTCCCTGATCCGCTCCAAGAACGCCGGCCCCTTCGTCCTGACCTTCGACTTCATGTGCCGCGACCAGCAGAGCTACCGGACGCTGCGGGCCTCCGGACTGCTCACCCCCCAGCTCTTCGCCGACCTCTACGGCGCCGACCCCGACCAGGTCCTGGTGGTCCATCACGACCGCGCCCAGGCCGTCAAGGTCTCGCTGCCCCGCCCCGTGCGCCAGGGCGACATCCACGACTCGGACAGCTACGGCGGCCAGCAGTACGCCCCGCTGGTCGACCTCGAAGTCCCGGTCCACCCGCTCCCGATGTATACAATGCTTACTTCGCCGTACGAGGAGAATGCCGACCGTGTCGACTCCGGAGAAGCCCCGCTACCACCACGGTGATCTGCGCGCAGCCCTGCTGGGCGCCGCCATGGACCTGCTGGAGGAGGACGGCGGCAGCCTGTCGCTGCGCGCGGTCGCCCGCCGGGCCGGCGTCTCACCGGCCGCGCCGTACCGGCACTTCGCGGACAAGGAGGCGCTGGAGTCCGAACTCGCGGCGGCCGGCTTCGCCGACCTCAAGCAGCGCCTCCTGGGCGCCGCGGACGCGCTGCCGGTCACCCCGGAGGAATTCGCGCTGCTCGCCGTCGGCTACGTCCGGTTCGCCCTGGACCGGCCGGTACTCTTCCGGCTGATGTTCGGCGACCCCTGCTCCGACACCGAGGACGCCCGGACCGTCGCCGCAGCGGAGCTCCGCACATACGTGCTGGCCTGCGTGAACGAGGCGTTCCCGGGAGCCGACGCCGAGGCCCTGGCCACAGCGGGCTGGTCGCTGGTCCACGGCCTGGCGTTCCTGCACCTGGACGGCAAGCTCCCGTCGGGGAACCCGGAGGAGGTCGACGCCCGCGTGGTCTCGGCGGTCACCGCGATCCTCACCCTGCAGCCGAAACAAGAGCGCGTTCATGCCGCACACCCGTCGCGGCCATACGGAGAATCCCGTATCGCCGGGCGACGCCAGGCCTGATGGACTGGCAGGTACCGCACCGAGGAGGTGGTTGCCATGGCCTCAGCCATGGACGAGGACAAGGTCATGGAGTTCCTGGGCCGCGTGGTGACGGACGCCGGGGCAGCGGTCGCCGGACTGTGCACCTCGCTCGGCGACCGGCTGGGCCTGTACACGGCCATGGCCGGCGCAGGTCCGCTCACGTCCGCTCAGCTCGCGGAGAAGACCGGGCTCACCGAGCGCTACGTCAGGGAGTGGCTGGCCGCCCAGGTCGCGGGCGAGTACGTGGTCTACGACGGCGACCGGGACGGCTACCTGCTGCCGGACGAGCACGCCGCCGTGCTCGCGGACCCGAGCGCGCCCACCTACGCCGCCGGGTTCCTCACCATGATGCAGGCGCTGTACGGCAGCGAGGACGCGCTGATGGAGGCCTTCCGCACCGGTGAGGGGGTGGGCTGGGAGGAGCACAGCGCCGCGCTGTTCGCGGGCACCGCCAAGTTCTTCCGCCCGGGCTACACCGGCGCCCTGGTCTCCGAGTGGCTGCCCGCGATGAACGGGACGACCGCCAAGCTGGAGCGCGGGGGAGAGGTCGCCGACATCGGCTGCGGATTCGGCTACTCGACCATGCTGATGGCGCAGGCCTACCCCAAGTCGCACTTCCACGGCTTCGACTTCCACCAGCCCTCGATCGACGCCGCCAGGCAGATCGCCCAGGAGCAGGGACTGGCCGACCGGGTCAGCTTCGACGTGGCCACCGCCCAGGACTTCCCCGGCGACGGCTACGACCTGGTCACCTTCTTCGACTGCCTGCACGACATGGGCGACCCGGGCCGGGCACTGGCCCACGCCCAGCAGGCCCTGGCCGAGGACGGCAGCTGCATGATCGTCGAGCCCAACGTCTCGGCGGACGTGACGGAGAACATCAACCCCATCGGCCGCGCGGTGGTCTCCGCCTCGGTCGCCGTCTGCCTGCCCTCCGCGCTGGCCCAGCACGGACCGCAGACGCTGGGCAACCACGCCGGCGAGGCCGCCATGCGCGACCTGGCGGACGGCGCCGGCCTGCACCACTGGAAGCTCGCCGCCGAGAGCCCCGTCAACCGGGTGTACGCCGCCAGCCGGTAGAACACCGGTGGACACCACAGCCCCGATTTGACCAGGCGCCCCGGGCGGAGCACGCTCCAAGAGTGACTCCGTCCGGGGAAGCCGGACTACGGCGCATCCTGGCCGTGATCGACCTCCTGCTCGATGCCGTCGACGAGGAGACGCTGCTCCCAGCGCTCCTCCCGATGCTGCTCCAGGCGGTTCCGGGGGACAGCCTGATCTGGTCGCTGCGCACCGCTGCCGGTCGTCAGCCGCTCAGCACACCGACCGACCTCTTCGGCCCCGATGCCGTGCGCACCTTCTTCCGGCACGCACCGGCCGACCCGCTTTTCCGTCACTGCGACATCGCCAGCGCGGTTCCGCTGCGCCGGTCGGACCTGCAGACGCGCACCGAATACCACGGACTCGCCACCTACGCCGAGGTGCTGCGGCCGGTCGGAGCCGAGTACCAGCTCGCCATGGCGTGTCCGGCCGGGTACGCGCGCACCGGTCGGCGCAGCGTCTGCCTGGTCGTGAACCGCAGCGGCAGCGACTTCACCCAGGCCGACGTGGCGGCCTCGGAACTGTTGCGGATCCGGCTGAGCCACGCGCTGGACCGGCTCGCCCCCTGCGTGCCGACCCCCGCCGGAGTCACCGCTCGTGAGTCCGCGGTCCTGGACCTGCTCGCCCGCGGCATGACGGACCAGCAGATCGCCCACTGCCTGGACGTCTCCGCCCGCACCGTGGACAAGCACCTGGAGCACGCCTACGCGAAACTCCAGGTCCACTGCCGGGTGGAGGCCGCGAACCTCTGGCTCACGGCCTCCACCCGACGCCAACGGGCCCGATAGCGGCAGGGGTCAGGGGGCCGCGGGTGCGCTCAGTGCGACCACGGCGAAGGTGGCGCCCTGCGGGTCCTGGAGGACGGCCATCCGGCCGACCTTCTCCATGTCGAACGCGGGCGCCATCACCGAGCCGCCGGCCCGCACCAGTGCGTCGACGGTGCTGTCGGTGTCGTCCACGGCGAAGTTGACCAGCCAGTGCGGCGGAACCCCGGGCGGCAGGTTCTCCATGCCCTGCACGCCGCCGATGACGCGGCCCTTGACCATGAGCCCGGTGAATTCCGGCATCTCCGGCATCGGACCGGCCTCCAGGCCGAGCGCGGCCTGGTAGAAGGTCCCCGCGGCCTCGGGGTCCGTGGTGCTGAGCTGGTTCCAGACCAGTGCGCCGGGCTCGTTGACGATCTGGGCCCCGGGGAACTCCAGTGGCTGCCACACCCCGAACACCGCGCCCTGCGGGTCCGCGGCGATCAGCATCCGGCCGATCTGGCCCACGTCCATGACCGGGGCGATCACGGCGCCGCCGTTCGCGGTGATCGCGGCCTGGGTGGCGTCGGCGTCCGCGCTGGCGAAGTAGGTGGTCCAGACGGTGGGCGGCGGAGGCTGGTCGCCCATGGACATCGACTTCATGATGCCGGCGACCGACTTGCCCCTGAGCGTGCAGACCGAGTAGCCGCCGAACTCCTCGGAGCCGATCTCGCCCTGCCAGCCGAACAGGTCCCGGTAGAAGTCGAGCGCGGCCTGCTGGTCCGGGGCCATCAGGTCGATCCAGCACGGCGTACCGGGCTCGTACGGAGCAGTGACTTCAGACATGTGTCATCTCCCGGTGGTGGACTGGCTCAGGCGGGCGCCCGGGCGGGTAGCACGTCCCCTGGACCACTCTCCCCTCGCTGCACCGCGGACGCCATCCGGAGCACCGAAACGGGCCCGCGCCGCCTCGGCCCGCTCGACCACGCGACCTGTCAGGGCACGGACTCTGAGGTCCTTCTGAGATCGGGCAACGACCATTCACCCCATCGGGTTGGAGACGGCTGTGACGACGGAGGCCGATGTGGTCGAACGCACTCTTGACTGCCTGGTGATCGGTGCCGGCCCGGCGGGGCTGCAATTGGGCCAACTGCTCGGGGAGCAGGGACGCGACTACCTGATCCTCGAACAGGGCAGTGCGCCGGGGAGCTTCTTCGCGACCTATCCGCGGCATCGCCGTCTCATCTCGATCAACAAGGTCCACACCGGCAGCACCGACCCGGAGTTCAACCTCCGGATGGACTGGAACTCGCTGCTGTCCCCGGACCCCGCGCTGCGGTTCACCCGTTACAGCGAGCGCTACTTCCCCGAGGCCGAGGACCTGGTCCGCTATCTGGCCGACTTCGCCGCGGCGTTCGGCCTTCAGGTCCGCTACGGCACCAGGGTCACCGAGGTCCGTCGTGACGGGGGCCGTGAGGGGGGCTTTGCGGTCACCGACGACGCGGGCCGGGTGTACCGGGCCCGTCGCGTCGTGGTGGCCAGCGGTGTCAGCCTGCCCCACGTCCCGCCGATACCAGGGGTGGAGACCGCGGAGCACTACGCGTCCGTCTCGGTGGAGCCCAAGGACTTCACTGATCAGAGGGTGCTGATCATCGGCAAGGGCAATTCGGCGCTGGAGACCGCCGACAACCTGATGGAGACCGCGGCGGTGATCCATGTCGCCGGACCGCACGCGCTGCGGCTCGCCTGGCAGAGCCACTTCGTCGGACATCTGCGGGCCGTGAACAACAACTTCCTGGACACCTATCAGCTGAAGTCGCAGAACGCGGTCCTGGACGGATCGGTCCTGGCCATCGATCGGCGCGACGACGGCTACACGGTGCGTTTCGCCTTCTCCCGTGCCGATGAGGTGGTCAAGGAACTGCGCTACGACCGGGTCATCGTCTGCACAGGCTTCCGTTTCGACGCCTCGGTCTTCGTCGAGCCGGACCGGCCGCGCACCGTGATCAACGACCGCTTCCCGGAGATGACCGCCGCGTACGAGTCGGTGAACGTCCCCGGCCTGTACTTTGCCGGAACACTGACCCAGCAGCGCGACTTCAAGAAGTCCACCAGCGGTTTCATCCACGGATTCCGCTACGGCACCCGGGCACTGCACCGGATCCTCGAACAGCGCCACCACGACCGGCCCTGGCCCCGGCGGGAGCTGACCCTGTCGGCCGAGGCGCTGGCGGCGGCCGTGGTCGAGCGGGTGAACCGGACCTCGGCGCTGTGGCAGCAGTTCGGCGTCCTGGCCGATCTCGTCACGGTCGGCCCGGACGGACCGGCCCGCTACTACGAGGAGGTGCCGGTCGGCTTCGCCCACGACTCGGCGTTCCGGGCCACCGACGGCGCCGGTGACGCGATCACGGTGACGCTGGAGTACGGGCCGGACCACGACAAGGTCGACCCCTTCGACATCACCGTCTCCCGGGTGGCGCAGAACCAGCCGGGGGTCGCCCACGACGCCGCGTACCTGCACCCGGTGGTCCGCCACTACCGGGCCGGCGTCCTGCAGAGCACCCACCACATGGCGGAGAACCTGGAGAACGAGTGGGACCGGCCGGACGTCCATGTGCGTCCGCTGGTGGACTTCTTCGCCCGTTCCGTCCGCGCGCTCGGCGGGACCCGGGCGGAGGCGCGCTGATGCGGCCGCGGATGATGTTGACCACCGCAGACTACGAGGACGCCGCCCGCGAGGCACTCGATCCGGTGTACTACGACTATGTCGCCGGCGGGGCCCGTGACGAGATCACCCTGCGGGCCAACCGCGAGGCGTTCGGACGGTTGAACCTGCTGCCCCGGATTCTGCGCGGCCGGGACAAGCGGGAACTCGACCGCACCCTGTTCGACTGTCCGATGAGCATGCCGCTGCTGCTCTCCCCGACCGCCTTCCACCGACTCGCCCACCCGGAGGGGGAGTTGGCGACCGCGAGGGCCGCCGCCGCGGCGGGCGTGGTGATGACGGTGAGCATGGCCAGCACCGTGGCGGTGGAGGACATCGCAGCGGCCGCGCGGACGGTCGCCACCGAACGCCCGCCCGCCCTGTGGTTCCAGCTGTACCTCCAGCCGGACCCCGACGTCACCGAGGCACTGGTGGAACGGGCCACCGCAGCCGGGTGCGCCGCGCTGGTGGTGACCGTCGACTCACCCGTCCTCGGCCTGCACGAGCGGAACAAGCGCAACGGCTTCGACGACCTGCCTGCCGGCATGGCCTGCGAGAACCTGCGGAACCTGCGCGGCGGCGAACCGGGCAGCGTGCGGCAGATCGCCATGTCCGCCGAGCTCTCCTGGGAACACCTGGACCGGCTCCGCGACAGTACCCGCCTACCGGTCCTGCTCAAGGGCGTCCTGCACCCGGAGGACGCGCGCCTGGCCGTGGAGCACGGTGTCGACGGGCTGCTGCTGTCCAACCACGGCGGACGCCAACTGGACACGGTCCCGGCGACGGTGGACCTGCTCCCGGAGATCCTGGACGCCGTCGCCGGACGCGTCCCGGTGCTGCTGGACGGCGGCGTGCGCCGCGGCACCGACATCGTCAAGGCGCTGGCCCTGGGCGCCGCGGCGGTCGGTATCGGCAGGCCGGTGGTCTGGGGTCTGGCCGCCGACGGGGAGAACGGGGTACGGGCGGTCCTGGAACTGCTCCGTGCCGAACTGGACCACACGATCGCGCTGTGCGGGGCGACCGGCGTGGACGACCTGCCGCGCGACCTGGTCCGCCCGGCGTTCCCGGGGCTGCGATGACCGGGCTGTGGTGGGCGCTCGCTGCCCTGGCCGTCCTGGTCACCCTGCCGTACTGGCTGCCGGCGGCCGTGGTCGCGCTCCGGGTGAAGGTCTTCGCCTGGGTCAACGGTGACGAGGGCATCCCGGTCCCGGGCCCGCTGGTCGACACCGCGGCGTTCCGCCGGGTGTACGGACACCCCGCGGCGGACGGGCGCAGCCGCGGGGCGGCGCTGTCCGACCTGTTCTGGTACTGGCTCGCGCCCGGGCCCGAAGTGCACCAGGAGCACCTGGAGCCGGGACCGCGCTACGACGAGGTGGCCCGGTGCACCCGGCTGATCCTCACCGGCCTGGACCGGAAGGGCTGGGAGGATCTGGTCGGCCGCCGGGCCGGCGCCCTGTTCGACGGCTGGACCCGGCCGGGCGCGCGAACGGGCACCCGCGCGGTGCGGCTGCGGGACCTGATGATGCCGTTGTGGGCCGAGGTCTACTACGAGCTCGTCTTTGCCGAGGCATGCCCGCCCGAGGTCAGGGACCTGATCGTGGCCAATGCCGACGACGTGGTCAGCGCGTTGAAGTGCACCAGGCTGCGCCATCTGGACCGCCGTGACGACCTCACCCGCTACTTGGAGCGACGCGTCGCCGCAGGGTCGGTCCCGTGCCCGCTCCCGGCCTCGTTCACCGCCCGGGAACAGGCCTACTACCTCCAGGGGACGTTCTTCAACACAGCGGTCGTGCAGATGTCCGAAGCGATGGCGCACCTGCTGCTGGCGATCGCCACCCATCCCGAAGTCCAGCGGCGGCTGCGGTCCGAAGCGGACGACGACGCCTACCTCGGCCGCGTCATCGACGAGGCGCTGCGGGTGTACCCGCTGTTCGGGGTCGCCCACCGGATCACCTCCGCCGAGATCGCGATCGAGGGAGCGGCGGTCATCCCGGTGGGATCGGTACTGCTGTTCAACTACAGCGAGTACCAGCACGCCGGACTGGCCGACGGCGAGGTGTTCGACCCGGACCGGTGGCTTCGCGTCACGGCCCGGGAGATCAACCACATCCCGTTCGGGATCAGCGCCAACCGTGCCTGCCCGGCCCGGGGCATCGCCCCCGGGACCATGCGGGTCGCGGCCCGGGAGGTGCTGAACCGCTTCGACCTGGCCTCGACCGCCGCCCACACCCGATCGCTGCCCAATCGCGGACCGTGTCTGCTGACACCGCGTCAGTCCGCCTTCGCCGCCGCGCCCCCGCTCGGCCCCCGGCTGGTCCTGCTGAGGGTCCGCGACCGCTGGGAGGGCCTCGGACGCAGTGTCGTGCAGCTGCTGCTGGGCAGTTACATGGTCTGGGACGCCCGCCGCCAGCGCCTGTGCCAACGCTACTTCGCCGCGCAGCCACAGGGGGCCGACTCGTGACCGTGACCCAACTCGCGCCCAGGTTCTTCCTTGCCGCTGTCGTCATCCTGCTGGTGTGCCGCGCTGTCCCCCGGGGCCTGTCCCGGGCCGGACAGCCGCCCGTGGTGGGCGAGATGATCGCGGGGGTGCTGCTGGGTCCCTCGCTGCTCGGCCTGCTGGCCCCCGGCGCCGAGGCGGCCCTGTTCCCGGCGGCACTGCTGCCGGTGCTCTACGTGGTCGGGCAGGTCGGCCTGGTCGCCTTCATGTTCCAAGCCGGACACGAGTTCAAGTCGCATCTGTCGCGCGGGGTCGCCGGCACGGCGCTCACGGTCTCGGCCGCAGGCATCGTGGTGCCGCTGGCCCTCGGTGTCGGCCTCACCCTCGCCGCCCGCGGGCGGGTGGCGATCTTCGTCCCCGGCGTCTCCTCCGCCGTATCGGCGGCGTTCGTCGGCGTGGCACTGGCGATCACCGCGTTCCCGATGCTGGCCCGCATCATCACTGAACGCGGCCTGGCAGGCAGCCGCCACGGGTCACTGGCCCTGGCGAACGGTGCCATGGACGACCTGGTCGCCTGGTGCCTGCTGGCGGCGGTGCTCAGCGTGCACAGCGGACGCTCCTGGCCGGTGATCGAGGCCGTCGGGGGCGCCGTGCTGTTCGCCGCCGTGGTGTTGCTGGTTCTGCGACGGTTCCTGGCCCAGGTGATGGTGCATCCGACAGTCGGCGACGAGACCCGGCTGGTGCTCACCGTCGTGGTCCTCTTCGCCGCCGCCTGGTTCACTGACGAGATCGGCCTGTACTCGGTGTTCGGAGCGTTCAGCATCGGCATGGCCATGCCCGCATCCGCGCAGGCCGAGCGCGTGGTCCACACGGTCGGGTTCACCACCCGAGTCCTCTTCCTGCCCATGTTCTTCACCTACTCGGGACTCAATACCCGCTTCGGGCTGTTCGGCGACCCTTCGCTGCTGCTGTTCTCCCTGGCCGCCGTCGTCGTCGCGGTCGTCGGGAAGTTCGGGGCGTGCTGGGCAGCGGCCCGGATCCGGGGGGAGTCCCAGGCGACGGCGGCCCGACTCGGAACGTTGATGAACGCCCGTGGGCTGATGCAACTGATCGCCTTGAACGTCGGACTCCAGGCCGGAATCGTCAACCGCCGGCTGTTCACCGCCCTGGTCCTGGTGGCCCTGGTCACCACGGTGATGACCGCTCCGGTACTGGCCCTGCTGGACCGGCGCGCGGCGAGCCAGGTTCCAGAGGACGCCGAACACCAGGCTGCGGAGGCGCCTTTGAACACCAGGTGAGGTCCCCGGTGCCTGAGCCGACCCTCCCACGACCCCCATGTCCATGCCAGAATCGGCACAGTGACCGAGTCCACTTCAACCCCAAGTGTGCCGAAACTGCTGATAGTCGAAGACGACAGCGAACTCGGCCCCATGCTCAGCGGACTGTTCGCCGACGAGGGATACGCGGTGGACCTGGCCGCCGACGGACAGCGGGGACTCCATCTCGGGCTGAGCCGCAGCTACCAGGTGATGGTGGTCGACCGCCGACTGCCCGGCATCGACGGCCTGGAGTTACTCATGCGGCTCCGGCGGAAGGCCGTGACCGCGAGAGTCCTGATCCTCACCGCCCTGGGCGACCACTACGAGCGGGTACGCGGCCTAAACAGCGGCGCCGACGACTACCTGGTGAAGCCCTTTCACGTCGACGAGCTGGTGGCGCGGGTAAGGGCGCTGACGCGACGGTTCCTGGAGGAGGCCCAGCAACTGCCGATCGGCGCCGGCCGTCTCGACATCGAACTGCATCAGGTCGAACTGGCCGACGGCAGCGCGGTGCAACTGTCGCCGCGTGAGTTCGACCTGCTGCTGGCCCTGGCACTCCGGCCCCGGAGCGTCCATACAAGGGCCCACCTGCGCGCGAGGGTCTTCGCGGACACCAGCGCGGAGTCGCTGGTGGACACTTACGTGTACTACCTGCGCCGCAAGCTGGGCCGCGAGGCCGTGCTCACCGTCCACGGCTACGGCTACCAGATCGGCACGCTGTGAACATCCCGGCCCCGCACACCGACCAACGGGTGCTGCGCGGCGTGCGGATCCGGCTCACCGCCCAGGTTGCCGCAGTGATCACGGTCGTCGTCGTGATGCTCGGCTGCCTGAGCTACTGCCTCTTCGAGGAACGCCAGCAGGCGGAGATCAGACGTGCGTTGGAGTACTCGCTGGAGCACGGCAGCCCGGACCGCCCGTACCCCTGCGTATGGCTGTTCGTCCAGCGGGCCGGACAACTGGAGCAACCAGTGCAGCACCCGCCCGGGTTCCCGCTGGTCCCGGCCCTGCGCCGGGTGGCACAGGGCCGGCCGACCCAGACCGACGACGTCGCCCGCAACGGGACGCGCTACCTCGTCATCACCGAGGAGCGTGCCGGAGCAGTGCGCCAGGCCGTCTTCGACGAGCGCTACCAGAGCTCGGACCGACGCCAGATGCTGACCGTCCTGCTCATCGCCGAACTGGTGGGACTCGCACTCGCCCTGGCCACCGGGGCGATCCTGGCTGAGCGGGCCATCTCCCCGCTGAGCAGGGCTCTGGTCAAGCAACGGGAGTTCGTCGCCGACGCCAGTCACGAGCTGCGCACCCCGCTCACCCGGATGCACACCCGGGCCCAACTGCTGCTCCGGCGAAGGCAGGGCGAGCTCGGCGCCGATACGGTGGAGGAACTGCGGCGGCTCGTGGCCGGCTCGGCGCAATTGGCCGAGGTCCTGGACGACCTGCTGCTGTCCGCGAGCCTGACACCGCTGTCGACCGGCTACGAGCGCCTGGACCTGTCCGTGCTGGCGGCAGAGGTCGTCGAGGCCGAGCAGGCCCGCGCGGCACAGCAGCAGCTCACGCTCGAACTCAGGAAGCCGACCGAGCCCGCTCTGGTCCACGGGATCGCCTCACCGCTGCGCCGGATGGTCTCCAGCCTGGTGGACAACGCGCTGGGCCACACCCCGCCGGGCGGTCGGGTGCAGGTGGTCCTGGAGGTCATCGACCGCGGCCACACCGTTGAACTCACCGTCGCGGACGACGGTGTCGGCTTCGATCCGGCGGACCGAGGGCGGATCTTCGAGCGGCTGGCGCGCGGGACGCAGGGGAGTGGACACCGGTTCGGCCTGGGCCTGGCTCTGGTCAGCACCATCGTGGAGAACCACGGCGGCACGATCTCCGCCACCAGTCGCCCGGGGAAGGGCGCCACCTTCGCCGTTCTGCTCCCGTCCGCGACCCGCGACCGCGTTCCGCCCCGGGCGGTCCGGACGCAGTCGCCCGGCTCGGGAGGCGTTGTCAGATGTCGAAGGTGACGGTCACCGGTGCGTGGTCGGACCAGCGCTCCGGGTGGGTGGCAGCCCGCTCGACCACCGCCGACATGGCTTTTTCGGCGAGGCCCGGGGTGGCCATCTGGTAGTCGATCCGCCAGCCCGCGTCGTTGTCGAAGGCGCGGCCGCGGTAGGACCACCAGGAGTACGGGCCGTCGACGTCCGGGTGGAGGCGGCGGACGGTGTCGACGTAGCCGGCCTCGTCGATGACGCGGGTCATCCAGGCGCGCTCCTCGGGGAGGAAACCGGAGTTCTTCCGGTTGGTCCTCCAGTTCTTCAGGTCGGCCTCATGGTGCGCGATGTTCCAGTCGCCGCAGACCAGGACCTCGCGGCCGGCCGCTGCGGCGCGTTCGCGGAGGGACTGGAGGTGGTCCAGGAACTCGACCTGGAAGCGCTCCTTCTCCTCCTGGCGCGGGGTGCCCACCTCGCCGGAGGGGAGGTAGAGGCTGGCGACGGTGAGACCGGGGAGGTCGATCTCGGCGTAGCGGCCGGTCGCGTCGAACTCGGCGGAGCCGAATCCGATGCGGCGGTCCTGCGGCTCGGCACGGGAGAGCACCGCGACACCGGCCCGGCCCTTGGCCGATGAGGGCGCCCACAGCACATGCCAGCCCTCCGGCTCACGGACGTGCTCGGCGAGCTGCGCGGGTTCGGCCCGGACCTCCTGCAGGCAGATCACGTCGGCCCTGGTCGCGGCCAGCCACTCGACGTAGCCCTTGCCGGTGGCGGCACGCAGGCCGTTGACGTTGGCCGTGGTGACGGTGAGCGTGCTCATGGCGCCGTGGTTCCCTGCTGGCTCGGAGGCGGAGGACCGGTCCATTCTCCACGACCCGCGGGCCGCCCGTGCGCCGCGGGTGCCGAGTCGGGGACGGTCATGATTCCCGTTGGGTCGTCATGGGCATCCTGGGCGGAGGGGGAGGGCGCGCATGCGTTGGATCGTGATCGTTCGGGTGGGGGCGCTGGTGGGCGGCGTCGCCGCGATTGTCTGCGCGGTGCTGTGGTCGGTGGGGCCCTACCAGGACACCATGGCGTACCGCCATGCGTACCTGTGCTCCGGAGGCGTGCCGACGCCTGCCTCCGCCGCCCACGGTTGCGTCGCCCGGGAGACGGGCACGGTGACTGGCCGGCACTCCTATGTGGAGACGACCAGCGATGAATCGGGGACGAGCAAGCACACCCACTACCAGGTGACGTACCGGCGGGCGTCGGGCGCGACGGAGACCAGGGAGGTCGTCGCCTCCGTCTACAACGTGGCCAGGGCCGGGGAGCGCGCTGACCTGGACACCTGGCGGGGCGCGGTGGTCTGGATCACCGTGGCCGGCCAGGGCGACGGATTCGACCCGCCCACCGAGGGCGTCCTGACAAACACCGCCGTGCTGGCCTGGACCGGGCTGGGGCTGCTGCTCTGGTTCCTGCTGGGGAACGGCACGCTGCGCCAGCTCTTCGGGAACTTCGGCCTCCGGCCGCTCGCGTGGATCGGCTTCGGATACTCGACCGCCGTCATGGTCCACTACGCCCTGACCTACGTACTGAGCACGTCGGACTATGTGGTGGGGGCGCTGCTGTGGCTCCTCCTGCTGGGGCTCTGCGGAGGCGCGGTCTTCGGCGGGTTCGGTGACTTCGACGACCGGCACGGGAAGGACTCCCTGCTGGAGGTGGCGCTCGAGCGCTGGTTCGAGCGCAAGTGGCAGACGGAGCGGGATAGGTAGCCCAGTCTCACCGGCAACGGGAGGTTACACCTGACACTTCGTTAGACTTATGTCACAGACAGGTATATGACATGGTGTCAACATGTCCGGTACCAACCATCACTTGGCATGACCAACACACCCAAGCACTCCGTCAGTCGCCGTTCGTTCTTCACCCGCACCGCCGGCTTAGGAGCCGCCCTCGCGGGCGGCACCGTCTTCGGGATGGCCCTGAACGACAGCAATCCCGCCGGTGCCGCGACCACCACCTCCACCAACGCCACCGCCGCGCTGAGCATCCCCACGCTGCTGTCGCCCACCGTCACCAGCGGCGTCTCGGTCTACGCGCTGGACATGGAGACCGGGACCCACGACGTGCTCGCCGGCACCAGCAGCAGCACCTACGGCTTCAACGGGTCGTACCTCGGCCCCACCATGCAGTGGACCAACGGGGAATCCGTCCAGCTGAACATCACCAACAACCTCGGCGCGGAGAGCACCGTCCACTTCCACGGCGCCCACGTCCCGGCCAAGTACGACGGCGGCCCCCAACTCGCCTTCGCCAGCGGCAGCACCTGGTCGCCGGCGTTCACCGTCAACCAGGAGGCGGCGACCCTCTGGTACCACCCGCACGCCCTCGGCACCACGGCCGAGCAGATCGCCAAGGGCCTGGCGGGCATGATCATCGTGTCGGACTCCAGCACCGCCAGCGCCGACCTGCCCAGCGACTACGGCGTGGACGACATCCCGATCATCCTGCAGTGCCTCGCCGTGGACTCCAGCGGCGACATCAAGTACAACCTCTCCGGCTACAACAGCAGCAGCAGCCTGGAGTTCCCGGTGATCTGCAACGGCACCAACGTGGACGCCACCACGCTCACCTTCACCGCCACCAAGAAGCGGACGCGGGTGCGGTTCCTCAACGCCTCGCTGGCCGACATCATCACCGTCAGCCGCACCGACGGCGGCACGATGACCCAGATCGCCACCGAGCAGGGCTACCTGAACGCCTCCGAGGACGTCACCTCGATCCGCCTGGTGGCCGGTGAACGCGCCGAGGTGTACATGGAGCTGACCGCCGCCGTCACCCTGCAGGCCGTCATCACCACCGGCTGGGTCAAGGGCGGCAGCGGCACCTACGACTTCCTGACCATCACCCCGAGCGCCACCGACACCCCGGTCACCCTCCCGACCGCGCTCAACACCATCACCCGCTACGACACGTCGTCGTTCACCGCACGCACCATCAATCTCCAGGCCAGCGGCACCACCATGGAGATCAACGGCGTCGCCGGCACCACCCTCTCCGCGATGACGTCCAACATGATCACCACCACCGTGGGCTCCAAGGAGATCTGGACGATCAACAACACGACGCAGCTGGAGCACTCCTTCCACCTGCACGACGTCCCGTTCCAGATCATCTCCGTCAACGGGACCGCCCCCACCGGCGCCTACCTGGGCTGGAAGGACATCGTGGAGGTCACCGGCGGCTCGGTGGTGAAGATCGCCATGGAGTTCACCGACTACTACGACACGACCTATATGTACATGCTCCACTGCCACATAGCCCCGCACGAGGACGAGGGCATGATGCTCGGCCTCATGGTCGAGTCGTAGCGCGACCCGACCGCCTCGGGCCGCTCAGGTCGACGGCGCGGTCGGGGCCGGGGTCACGAAGAGGGTCTGGGCGGCGCGGCCGATGGTGGACTTCTCGTCCAGCAGGAGGGTGTCCGCCAGCCCGATTCCGGCCGGGTCGACGGTGGTCCGGGAGCTGAGGCCGACCCAGTCGCCCACCGGCGGGCGGCGCAGATGCACCGTCAGATCGGCGTTGGTGTAGCGGTACCTGGTCATGTCGAGCTCGCCGGAGATGCCGTTGCCGGAGTCGGCGGCGATCAGGGTGCGGCACAGGCCGGAGGTGTCCTCGTCCGCCACCAGCGGGTAGCGGGGACGGAACCAGCAGGTGGCCGGGCCGCGCTCGGTGAAGGCGCCGGCGACGAACCGGAACTCCACGGCGGTGTGGTACCCCTCGTCCCAGGGGACCGGGAAGGTGCTCTCGGAGGCCTCCTGCGGACCCGGGCAGGGGAGCGGCTGGTCGACCCCGGGGGCCGAGCCCTCCTCGGCGCGCATCAGCAGCGCGGTGGCGCGCATGGCCACCCGGCCGTCGGCGAGGCGGAGCTCGGCCTCGACCCGTCCGACGCTGCGGCCCGACTCGGCGGCCCGGACCGCCACCGCCACCTCCGCGAGGGGGACCGGGCGCAGGATCTCGAAGGTCATCCGGACCACCCTGGCGCCGGGCCGATGCTCGGCGGCGAACCGCTCCGAGGCGCGTCCCAGCAGGGCGGCGGGCGGGCCCGCGTGCTGGGCGTCGGGGCTCCAGGGGCCGCGGGTCAGCGCGGTCGGGGTGAACCGTCCCTCCGCGCCGGGAAGGTAGAAGGCGTCAGCGGTGGCCATTACCGAAGAGTAATGCGCATCGGGGCCGGTCGGCCACGGTCGCATGGGCGGGTATTGCGGTGTCGTCCCGAGCGGCGACGGGACTTGCCCGGGGGAATCTGATTAGCTGTCAATCATGTGCCAGGCCCCAGGCGGCTCTTCCGTCCCGGGCGGGCTTTCGGCCATGCTGTCGTCTGACGCCTCGGGCGGGGTCCGACTGCCGGGGCGTGCGGACGACATCAGGAAAGGAGTGAGCGGAGTTGTTGACACGTACCCGTCTGTTCGGTGGACGGACCAGGGTGACGTTCCGGTTGGGCTCGGAGGAGCCGGGCGGGACGGTGAGTGTGGTCGGAGACTTCAACGGGTGGCAGCCCGGCGCGGCCGAGCTGGTCCGTCGCCGCAACGGAACCAGGACGGTCACGCTGACCTTCCCGCCGGGGGAGCACCGGTTCCGGTACCTCGCCACCGGCGGGCTGTGGTTCGACGACGACAGTGCGGACCGGATAGACCCGCAGGGCAGTCTGATCAAGGTCGGCTGACGGTCGGTCGGGCGGATCCGGATCAGCCGCTGGCCTCACCGCCGGTGGCGGGACGGCGTCCGTGCCGCATGAGGACGGCCACCACCAGGCCGACCACTCCGGCGCCCGCCGCGAAGAGCAGGCCGTCACGGTAACCGTTGTCGGCGTAGATCTGAGGCATGGTGATAAACCCGCCGGTCCGGGAGGCGGGTACACCAGGGATGCTGATCTTGAACTTGGCCGGGTTGGCGGCGAGGAACGCGGTCAGGACGGCCGTGCCCACGGAGGTGGCCAGACTGTTGACCACGCCCAGCATCCCGGCGCTGATGCCCTGCTGCCGGGCCGGGACGGCCTCGACGATCAGGTTGGGCGCGGCGGCGTAGAAGGAGCCGAAGCCGAGGCCGAACACCACCGCGATCACGGCGTACTGCCAGGCCGAGTGCGAGAAGAAGGCGTAGAGCAGGCAGGAGAGGGTGAACGTCCCCATGGCCAGGATCAGCGGATAGCGTGGCCCGACCCTGCGAGCCCACTCGCCCGCGCCGCCGCCGGCCAGCATGCCGGTGCCGCCGGAGTAGACCGCCGAGTGCAGCCCGTATCCGAGGAGTGTGGCGCCCAGCCCGTAGGCCATCAGTCCGTTGAAGCTGATGTGGACCAGCGGGGCCATGGCCGGGGTGAGCTGGCCGTTCGAGGCGGCGACCACGTAGGCGACGGCGTGCTGGGTGAGCTGCGCCTTGTTGGGGGTCTGCAGCATGTAGGGGATCGAGTAGCCCTGGATGCCGACGACCATGCTGCCCAGCAGGGCGGCCAGCAGCACCATGCTGACCTTCGGGGAGAACAGCAGCTTCAGGTCCATGATCGGCTGGGCGCTGCGCTTCTCCACCGCGACGAAGGCGAGCAGCAGGGCGACGCCGCCGGCCAGCCAGCCCCAGGCGGTCGGACGGCCCCAGCCCCAGGTCGCGCCGTTGGACAGGTACAGCAGCACCAGTCCGACGCCGACCGCCAGCAGCACCGCGCCGCCCAGATCGAGCCGCTGATGGGTGCGCAGCGGTGTCTCCGGGACCAGCAGCACCAGCAGCGGGATGACCACGGCGACGAAGATCAGCATGAACCAGAACAGCGAGCGCCAGGAGAAGTGCTCCAGCATCCAGCCGCCGACTATCGGCGCGACCAGCGCGGACATCCCCAGTCCGGTGGCGATCACGCCGATCGAGGCCGGGATGTAGCGGCGCGGGAGGATGTCGCGGAACAGTCCGTACGCCACGGTGGGCGCGCTGATGGCGACCGCCTCCAGGGCCCGGCCGACCAGGAACAGTGCCCAGGAGGAGGTGAGGGCGCAGATCAGGGTGCCGACGGCGAAGGAGGCGCCGGAGATCAGCATCATCCGGCGCTTGCCCCACAGGTCGGACATCTTGCCGAAGATCGGGGTGGTCGCTCCGCCCACCAGGCCGAAGATGATCACCATCCAGCTGATGTTGGCCCCCACCCCTGGGAAGGTGGGCGCGATGTCCCGGGCGGCCGAGGCGACCATCGTGTACTGCAGCGCGGCTATCTCGGCAAAGAGCACGACGACGCCGATGACGGCGAAGATGCGCAGGCGGGAGGCGCCTTCAAGGCGAGCGACGGGTGGCTCGGGGTCTGGGGAGGCGGTGTCGGGGACCTGGGCTTGGGTCACGGTGCGGCTCCTCGGCGGCTGGTCGCGGAGGGCCCCTCACGGTCGTCCGCAGCAGTTTCTAACAGACCGTCAGAAAGAAGGGAAGTCAAGAGAGCGCGGGAGCTTCCGCGCAGCTGTGCGGGAGGTGCTGTCCAGTCGGCCGTGGCGTCTGGTTGAATGGTCCCCATGGAGCCGTATGCAGGGGACGCAGCCCGGAGCGGGGGGACGAGGCGTCATGCCCTCGACCTCGAACCGTTCTGGCCGTCCAGGCAGCCGTTCCACTTCGACGAGACCTGTCGCCGTTCGACCGGCGCGCAGGTCCGCATCGAGCTCCAGGGCTGCTGCCCGGGGTTGTAGACCCCACCCCCCTGGTACGCGGACGAACCATCGCGCGCAGACGACCGCCCATGTCGCTGTCCCTTCCTGCTTGCGCGAAAGCGAGTCCTGCCATGTCGAACGTCTCACCCCTGGCCGCACCACACCTCCGCACGGTCACCTCGGTGATCCCCGCCCCTGCCGTTGCCTCTGCCGCCGCCCCGGTCGGGGGCGTGTTCCGGCTCCCCGAGGGCGCCGTGGTCACCCCCTGGCCGCAGGCGCTGTCCGCGCTGTCCGCCCTGCCCGGGATCGAGGGGCTCGCGGCCGGTGACACACCGATGGTCGGCTACCTCGTCCTGGTCCCGGCCGAGTCGGTGCCCGCCGCGGTCCGGGCCGCCGCGCTCGCCCCGGTCGCGCCGGTCACCCAGCTGCGATCGGCGCAGCCGCCCGTCCTCGCGCCGGAGCCGGCTCCCAAGCCGGCTCCCGAGCCGGAGTCCGTGCCCGAGCCGCCGCAGGCGGCGTCGCCGCAGCCGGTGCCGGCCCAGGGGCTGCACCTGGACGCGGACCGGCGCATCGCCCACATCGACGGCGAGCCGCTGGAGCTCACCTACCTGGAGTTCGAGCTGCTCACCCATCTCGCCGCCAACCCGCACCGGGTGCACACCCGGGACCACCTGGTCACCGTCGTCTGGGGCTACGGCCACATCGGCGACGGCCGTACCGTGGACGTCCACATCGCGAGGCTGCGGCGCAAGTTGGGGGCCGGCTACCGTCAGCGGATCGTGACGGTTCGCCGGGTCGGCTACAAGTACCTGCCGCCCAAGCAGGGCTGACGCAACGTCAGTCCTAGCGGGGTTCCGGGCGCCGGGCGGCTCAGCTCTCGCTGACCCGCCCGGCCTCGACGACGATCCGTCGGGTCGTCTGGACCGCCTCCAGCATCCGACGGTCGTGCGTCACCAGCAGCAGGGTGCCGGTGTAGGAGGCGAGCGCCGACTCCAACTGCTCGATGGCGACCAGGTCCAGATGGTTCGTCGGCTCGTCCAGGACCAGCAGGTTCACCCCGCGGCCCTGGAGCAGCGCCAGCGCCGCCCGGGTGCGCTCGCCGGGGGAGAGGGTCGCCGCAGGACGCAGCACATGTGCGGCGCGCAGCCCGAACTTGGCCAGCAGGGTCCGGACTTCGGCCGGCGGCAGATCGGGGACGGCCGCGCCGAATGCCTCCAGCAGCGGCTGTTCGCCGAGGAACAACCCCCGTGCCTGGTCGACCTCCCCGACCACCACCCCGGGACCGAGCGAGGACTGGCCGGAGTCCAGCGGCAGCCGTCCCAGCAGCGCGGCCAGCAGGGTGGACTTGCCGGAGCCGTTGGCGCCGGTGATGGCGACCCGGTCGGCCCAGTCGATCTGCAGGTCCACCGGGCCGAGCGCGAAGTCGCCCCGCTGGACCCGGGCCTGACGGAGGGTGGCCACCACCGCGCCCGAGCGCGGGGCCGCGGCGATCTCCATCCGCAGCTCCCACTCCTTGCGCGGCTCGTCGACCACGTCCAGGCGCTCGATCAGCCGCTGCGTCTGCCGGGCCTTGGCCGCCTGCTTCTCGGTCGACTCGGTGCGGAACGCCTTGCCGATCTTGTCGTTGTCGGGGGACTTGCGGCGGGCGTTCTTGACGCCCTTCTCCATCCAGGCGCGCTGGGTACGGGCACGCGCCTCCAGCGAGGAGACAGTGTCGGCGTACTCCTCGAACTCGGCGCGGGCATGGCGGCGGGCCCGCTCGCGCTCCTCCAGGTAGGCCGCGTAGCCGCCGCCGAAGTGGTTGACCTGCTGCTGGGCCAGGTCGAGTTCCAGCACCCGGGTGACCGTACGGGTCAGGAACTCGCGGTCGTGGCTGATCAGCACGGTGCCGGCGCGCAGCCCGGAGACGAAGGACTCAAGACGCTCCAGGCCGTCCAGGTCCAGGTCGTTGGTGGGCTCGTCGAGCAGGAACACGTCGTAGCGGCTGAGTAGCAGCGAGGCCAGTCCGGCCCGGGCGGCCTGGCCGCCGGAGAGGGCGGTCATCGCCAGGTCGAGGCCGACGGTCAGGCCCAGGTCGGCGGCGACCTCCTCGGCGCGCTCGTCCAGGTCCGCGCCGCCGAGGTCCAGCCAGCGGTCCAGCGCGGTGGCGTAGGCGTCGTCGGCTCCGGGGGTTCCGTCCACCAGGCCCTGGGTGGCGGCGTCGAGGTCGGCCTGGGCGGCGGTGACGCCGGTGCGGCGGCCCAGGAAGGCGCGGACGGACTCGCCGGGGCGCCGCTCGGGCTCCTGCGGGAGGTGGCCGACGGTCGCGGTCGGCGGGCTGAGGCGGAGCGAGCCCGACTCGGCCGTGTCCAGGCCGGCGAGCAGCCGGAGCAGGGTGGACTTGCCCGCCCCGTTCACGCCGACCAGGCCGATCACGTCGCCGGGGGCGACGACCAGGTCGAGGTCGGAGAAGAGGACACGGTCACCGTGCCCGGCGGTGAGGTCTTTGGCGACGAGGGTGGCAGTCATCAGGGGGCTGATCCTATCGGGGCGACGCGCCCTGAACGATTGCGACCGGATCTGACCGGGTGCGGCATGATCTGCGCATGGAGACGACGACATCGACATCCACGGGCGCGGCTGCGTCGACCCAACGCGGCGAGGAGGCGGTGCGTTTCACCTCTGAGCTGATCCGCATCGACACCACCAACCGGGGCGGCGGTGACTGCCGCGAGCGCCCCGCCGCCGAGTACGCGGCCGAACGGCTCGCCGAGGCCGGGCTCTCACCGGTGGTGCTGGAGTCCGCGCCGGGCCGGGCCAATGTGGTCACCCGGATCCGCGGCAGCGAGCCCGGCCTGCCCGCGCTCCTGGTCCACGGCCACCTGGACGTCGTGCCGGCCGAGGCGGCCGACTGGACCGTCCCCCCGTTCAGCGGCGAGATCCGCGACGGCGTGGTGTGGGGCCGCGGCGCCCTGGACATGAAGGGCATGGACGCGATGATGCTCGCCGTCGCCCGCGCCTGGGGGCGCGAGGGGCGCGGTCCGCGCCGGGACATCGTGCTCTGCTTCACCGCCGACGAGGAGGACAGCGCCGAGGCGGGGGCGGACTGGCTGGTGAAGCAGCACCCGGACCTGTTCGAGGGCTGCACGGAGGCGATCGGCGAATCCGGTGGCTACACCGTGCACACGGCGGCCGGGCAACGGCTCTACCCGGTCGCGGCGGGGGAGCGCGGCACCGGCTGGCTGCGGCTCACCGCGCGCGGAACGGCGGGCCACGGCTCCAAGCCCAACCCGGCCAACGCCGTGACCAGGCTCTCCGCAGCGATGGCCCGGATCGGCTCGCACAGCTGGCCGGCCCGGATCACCCCGACCGTGCGGGCCTCGCTGCTCGCGCTGGCCGCGGCGACCGGCGTCCCGCTGACCGGGCCACAGCTGGACGACCCGGACTTCGACGTGGACGCGTTCGTGGCCCGGCTCGACCCGGCCGCGGCGCGGCTGGTGGCGGGGACGCTGCGCAACAGCGCCAACCCGACCGTGCTGCGGGCCGGCTACAAGACCAATGTCATCCCCGGCCTCGCCGGGGGAGAGGTCGACGGACGCACCCTGCCGGGCCCCGGCCTCGCCGCCGAGTTCGAGGCCGCCCTGGACGAGCTCACCGGCCCGGACGTCGAGTGGAGCTACCGGCAGCAGTCGCGCGCGCTCACCGCACCCGTCGACGCTCCGCTGTTCGCGGCGATGAGCGCGGCACTGCTGGCCCACGACCCGGGCGCGCACGTCGTCCCCTTCTCGATGACCGGCGGCACCGACGCCAAGCAGTTCGCGGAGCTGGGCCTGCGGGCGTACGGCTTCTCGCCGCTGCGGCTGCCGCCCGGCTTCGACTTCCAGGGGCTGTTCCACGGGGTCGACGAGCGGGTGCCGGCCGACGCCCTGGCCTTCGGCGCCGCGGTGCTGGACGACCTCCTGAGCACAGTGGGGTAGCGCGGCAGCGGAACCATCGCCACCGCAGGACCGTTTGCCGGGCAGCGGGGCCGTACGTTCGGTCGGCCCGCAGGACGCGGTGTGCCGCAGGGCACCGCAGCACTCAGTGCTCAGTGGGCAGTGCTCAGTGCTCAGGAGAGGTGGCAGTTTCATGGGGCGGATGCGAGCAGCGGGCGCCGCGCTCGGTGCGGTCGCGGTCGGCGCGGTCGGGGCACTGGCCTGGGCCGCGCGCGACATGCCGGCCGCCTTCGGCGGGGACCCGACCAAGGGAGCGCGCGGGGACCGCATACGCCTCTCGCCACGCTACCGGGACGGCGTCTTCCACAATGTGCACGAGCCGGCGTCGCCGGCGCAGCAGGGTCCCAGCGCTGTCGGCATTCCGCAGATCGCCAGGGAGATGCTGTTCGGCGAGGAGAAGGACGCCAGGCACCCGTCGCTGCCCATCCCGCTGGTCCGCGACGGCATCCCGAAGGGGGAGTCGGACGGTCAACTGGCCGTGACCTGGCTCGGGCACTCCACCGCGCTGCTGGAGATCGAAGGCAAGCGCATCCTGCTCGATCCGGTGTGGAGCGAGGGCTGCTCCCCGTCCCAGTCGGTGGGGCCGCGCCGGATGCACGAACCGCCGGTCCCGCTGGCCGACCTGCCCCCGGTGGACGCGGTGGTGATCTCCCACGACCACTACGACCACCTGGACATGCGCAGCGTCCGCGAGCTCGCCCGGACCCGGCCCGAACTGCGCTTCGTGGTGCCGCTCGGGGTGGGCGCGCACCTGGAGCGCTGGGGCATCGGGCCCGAGCGCTTCGACGAGCTGGACTGGGAGGAGGAGGTCGACCTCGGCGGAGTGCGGGCTGTCTCCACCTCGGCCCAGCACTTCTCCGGCCGCGGCTTCGCCAACGACGGCACGCTGTGGAGCTCCTGGGCCTTCATCGGCGCCGAGCAGCGCGCCTTCTACAGCGGTGACACCGGCTACTTCGAGGGCTTTGCCGAGACCGGCGAGCGGTACGGCCCGTTCGACCTGTCGCTCGTTCAGATCGGCGCCTACAGCGACCACTGGCGCTCGGTCCACATGACGCCGGAGGAGGGCGTGAGCACCCACCTGGACGTCAACCGCGGGAGTGGTGACCCCGGGTCGGGGCTGCTGGTGCCGGTGCACTGGGGTACCTTCGTACTCGGACTGCACGCCTGGTCGGAGCCGGTCGAACGGCTCTGCGCGGACGCCGACGAGCGCGGGGTGCGGGTGGCGGTGCCGAGGCCCGGCGAGCGGGTCGAGGCGGCGCGGGCGCCCAAGCTGGACCACTGGTGGCGGGCGGTGGCGTAGCAGGGCGCCGGGAGTTTACCGCCGGGGGCCTACCCCGTCCTCGGCAGCGGCAGGGAGGCCCAGACCACCTTGCCGCCGTCCGCGGTGCGCTCCACGTCGCACACCCCGCCGGCCTCCATGGTGATCGCCTTCACCAGCAGCAGCCCGCGACCGCCGGTGCGGGCGAAGTCGTTCTGCAGCGCCTTCGGCCGGTAGGGGTGGCTGTCCTCAACCGACAGCCGCACCCAGCCGGAGCCGATGACGACCTCCACCACGATCTGCGGGGAGAGCAGCGCGGCGTGCTTGACGGCATTGGTGACCAGCTCGGAGATGATCAGCAGCATCCCCTGCAGCAGCTCGTCGTGCCGCGCGTCCCCGAGCCCCTGCGCCATCAGCAGATCCCGGATCGCGTGCCTGGCCTGCGGGACGGAGGCGTCCACGGCGGGTGCGGCGAACCGCCAGACACCCTCGACCCCGAGGATCTCGGGAGCCGAGCCGGAGCTGGAGCTGGAGCCTGCACCGCTGATGCCGGGATCGGGAGGGACGTCTCCTCGGACATGCATCTCTGTGCCGCCATCCTCTGCACTGTGCCGCGCGTCGGCGCCTCCGGCCGCGCCGATCGACTCATCCGATATGAGACAACGTCGGAGCGGACCGGGTCGCGCTCTGCACGAAAATTGTCGTTTTGTCGCCGCAACATGATTGGCTCCGACCGAATCACGGTCGCTTCACGTCACATCCCGACACCGCCCGCCCCCTCCGTTGCCCGCCCCGGACCCGGCTTGGCCTCGTCCTGGCCCCGCCCGCGACCAGGCAGCGCGGCGGTCAGAAGCACCCTGTTTTCTTGGTATTGTTTCCCTCGTCACCGCGACGGCAACGGCGCGATGACCACCCGGTCCGGGTGGCGGAATGGCAGACGCGCTAGCTTGAGGTGCTAGTGCCCTTCGGGGCGTGGGGGTTCAAGTCCCCCCTCGGACACACACACTCGCTCTTGGTTGATGATCATGGGTGCTTCGCAACGCACGTGATCACGCCAAGGCCGTACCGCTGTCCGGTGAACGGCAAAATGCCACGGTCCTGGATCGTCGATCTCTCCGAAGTCCGTCGGCTACAGGGACCCGAGCAGGCCCAGGGCCGATGCCAGTCCGCCCGGGCGCTGATCGACCGGCAGGTGGTCGACGAAGTGCACCGGGCACCCAAGGGCCTGCGCGCCGCCGTCCGCGATGCGGTCGTCGCCGACCATGAGCACATCGGCGGGTGCAAGGCCGAGCCGGTCGCAGGCGGCCCTGAAGATCGCCGGGTCGGGCTTCTGCGTGCCCAGCTCGAAGGAGAGCAGGTAGGCGTCGACCAGGTCGTCCAGTCCGTGCGCGCGGAAGATCGGCCGAAGGTCCCATCCGATGTTGCTCACCACGGCCACCGGAAGCCCTCGCCGACGCAGTTCACGCAGTGTCGGTTCGGTGTCCGGGTAGGGCCGCCAGGCGGTGGACGTCATGTGGCGGTCGTAAAGCGCCTGCGCCAACTCCGGCAGGCCGGCCTCCCGGGCCAAGGCGGTGTAGGCGGCATGGTGTTGATCGGCGCTCAGGTCCCGCTCGCGCCAGAGTGCTTCGAGGTGTGTGGGCACGTGCAGTGGCGCCGGTCCGCCTGGCAGTGCTCCGTACTGCGTCAGCCGCTGCACCCGGTAGGTGAATTCCTCGTCGGCCAGACGGATGCCGGCCGCCGTCAGGACGGCGCCGAGCCACTCCTCGGTCGACTCGATGCGCAGCAGAGTGCCGGAGAAGTCGAACATCACTCCTTTGATCATGTCGTGATCGTACTGGTCAGCCACAGGCTGACGATCCGTGGGAGGTAAGGCCATGTAGGACGTTCTCGTATACCCGGACAGGGCTGGACAACATTCGGACGGCCTCGGGCGGGGTGCGGTGACGGTGTCGTGTCCGGAGCAGGACGATCCGCGGCTCCGTTCGAGTGCTGCGGGTCAGGGCTGGTCGCCCACGAGAGCGATTGCGCGGGTCTGGGGAACTCCCAGCATCAGCAGGCTCGTGATCGTCGCTGCTCGGGCGCCGAGGGTCCCGTTCGACGGGTCGTTGTCCGCGATGGCGAACACGATGCCGTAGGCGACCTGGCTCAGAATGCCTGCGGGCAGGTGCTGTGCGAACACGTCGCTGTCCTGGCCCTGTTTCACGAGGTCGGCGAGGAGCTCGTCGACCGGCCCGAGCAGGCCGTGGATCGTCTCGCCGTACTCGCCACGGCGCAGTGCCAGCAGCACTCGGTACCGGTGCGCCACCGGCCAGAGGCGGGCGATGAATTCGACCCACTTCGCGTCCGCTTCTGCGTCGGAGGCGTTGACTTCGGTGAGCACGGCTGTCATCTCGGTGACGGCCCGTTGCGTGAGGGTCCGAACCAGGTCGAGGCGCGAGGGGAAATGGCCGTAGACCGTGCGACGGACGACGCCGGCAGCGGCGGCGATGTCGCCCATTCCGGCGTCGGGGTTCTCTGCCAGCAAAGCGAGGGCGACGTCGAGGATGCGGTCGCGTGTCTCGTTCGTCGAGCGCACGCGGGAGGACTGGGTGGGCACGACACCATTGTTGCACACCGGTGTGCAGTGAAGTAGATTGCACACCAGTGTGCAACGGAGAGTTGCGCTGTGCTTCGAAGCTCAGGAGAGGGCAATGACCGCACCGACGCCGCCGACCTCGACCCTCGTCCGCCCGTTCACCGTCTCGATCCCGGATGCGGAGATCGACGACGTGAAGCAGCGACTGGCCAGAACTCGATGGCCGGATCCGGAAACGGTGGGCGACTGGTCGCAAGGGGTCCGCGTGGAGAACGCCAGAGCTCTGGTCGACTACTGGGAGCGCGGCTACGACTGGCGGCGCTTCGAGTCCGAGCTCAACCGCTTCCCCCAATTCCTGACCGGGATCGATGGGCTGGACATCCACTTCATCCACGTCAGGTCCAAGAATCCCCATGCGATGCCGCTGATACTCACGCACGGATGGCCGGGCTCGATCGTCGAGTTCCTGAAGCTGATCGGCCCGCTGACGGATCCGGTTTCGTTCGGAGGGGACGCCGCCGATTCATTCGACGTCGTCGTCCCGTCGCTGCCCGGGTTCGGGTTCTCCCAGAAGCCCACCGAGACCGGGTGGACTGTGTCGCGCATCGCAAGCGCGTGGGCGGAGCTGATGAAGCGTCTCGGCTATACGCGATGGGCCGCGCAGGGCGGCGACTGGGGTGCCGTCGTCACCACCGCCCTCGGGGCCATGCAACCTGAGGGGCTGCTCGGAATTCATCTGAACACCCAGTATGCCTTTCCCGCTCAGATACCTGACACCTTGTCACCCGAACAGCGCCACGCCGTGGAGACCCTCGCCCTCTACACCGGCGATCTCGGTGGGTCGAACCATCTTCAGGGCACGAAGCCGGAGACTGTCGGATTCGCCCTGGCGGACTCTCCCGCTGGTCAGGCAGCCTGGATCTACGAGAAATTCCAGTCCAAGACCGACAACCACGGGCTCGCCGAGGACGCCCTCAGCATGGACGACATGCTCGACGCAATATCCCTGTACTGGTTCACCAACAGCGCAGCGTCGTCCGGCCGTATCTACTGGGAGAACAGATCGGCCACCCTTGCCGGCCCGAAGCTGACGCTTCCGGTCGCGGTGACCGTCTTCCCGAGGGACATCCCGCGCCTGCCACGAAGCTGGATAGAAGACACCTACAGCAATCTGATCCACTACGGCGAGGCCGACAAGGGCGGGCACTTCGCAGCATTGGAACAGCCCGGGATCCTGGTCAGCGAAATCCGCACCGGCCTGCGCCCCCTTCGTTCCTGACGCCAACGCGCGAGCTCAGGAGCGCACGCGCATCACTCGGGCTTCAGTGGATGCCGTCGCTCTCCCACAGGAGCGAGGCGAGCTCGTTCGGCAGCGGACGGCCCAACTGTTCCTGGGTGCTGGACCGGTGCCCGGACCCCACCACACGTCTGACGGTCAACAAGTAGGTTGGTCCGAGTCCGGGCGTCGGGGTCGGCTACGTGCTGGGCGCGAACGTGTTCAGTCCGGCGTCGATGAGCCGGGCTGCGCGTTGTACGTCGACGCTGACCGCGTCGTGCAGTTGCTCAGGGGTCCGGGTGCGGTTCAGGTGTCGGCGTAGCGCCTGGAACTGGATGGGCCACAATCCGATCAGCGCGGTGGCTGCGATCTGCGTTTCTGGCTCCTCCGGGCTCCTCCCGGTGCGCCCGGCCAGGACCTCGGCGGCTACGGCGACCTGTCGGTCGGCCATGTCGCGCTGGTAGGCCCGCAGGGACGGGGTGGACCAGGTCAGCATGCCGAACCGCAGAAAAAGCGCCTTGGCCTGGGTCAGGTCGTCCTGCGCGGCCAGCCAGGACGTGATGGCCGCCAACTCGTCGGACAGGATCTCCAGCACCGCCTGGACCGGCGACAGTCCCGCATCGGTCAGGGTGGTGCGCAGCGAGTCCAGCGTGGTCTCGCCCAGGTCCAGGACGAGCGACTCCTTGGTCGGGAAGTAGTTGAACACCGTCTTCTCCGACACCCCGCACGCGTCGGCGATCTCCGCGACACGCACTGCGTCGAAGCCCCGTTCCATGAACATCTCGGTGGCCGTGTCGGACAGTTGCTGGCGCAGCTGCCGCTTCTTGCGCTCCCGCAGGCCCTCGGGGGCGGGCTCGCTCTCGCGGCGGCGCAACGCCGTCCAATCCACTGTGCGCTGACTCATGCGACCAGCATAGTCCAGCCGCCCTATATTTTCTGCTACAGTAAGTTTTTAGGCACTGTAAATAGTGACGGTCCAGTAACGGACGGAGCCATCATGAGCGCCATCCACATCATCCGCGACTACCCGCATCCCCCCGAGCGCGTTTGGCAGGCAGTGACAGACCCGGGGCTGGTCCCGCTGTGGACCGCGACCGGCGCCGGAGGCAGGCCGGAGGGCTTCGACCTCACCGTGGGCACGAAATTCCAGCTCATCGCCAAGCCCAAGCCGGGCTGGAACGGAATCGTGGACTGCGTCGTGCTGGAAGTCGACGCCCCACGTCTGCTGCGCTACTCCTGGACCGACAACGGCGGCGGGGAGACCACCGAGGTCGTGTACCGCATCGAGCCGTACGCCGACGGAACGCGCTTCACCTACGACCACACCGGCTTCACCGGGATCGGCGGCCTGTTCATGTCCATGCTTCTGGGCCGGGTGCGCACCAGGATGCTCACCATCGGCCTGCCCCCGGTGCTCGACCAGCTCGACGACGCCGGTCGACTGCGTCCCGGAAGCCCCCTCAAGAGCGGGTGAGGTCGACCCCTTCAGCTCGTCGGCTCGAGGACGACCGCTTGGCCGCCCGCGCCGGCCAGCGCCATGCTGAGGGCGGTCGTCGAGGTGACGGTCTGCGAGCGGACGACGACCAGGGTTGCGTACGGGCTCGCTCCCGGCGTTCCGTCGGCGTAGATCGTCGCGGTGTAGTTTCCGCTCCCGAGGAAGGAGAGCGGGACGGAGAGGGGGCGGGCGGTCTCGTTCCGTGATGATGAGTCGTCAAGACTCTGGGGCTGCAGCTTTCCTGCACAGCTACTAGACCTCGATGTGCGACCCCATGATGACGGTGCGGTCGCGGGGGAGACCGAAGTACTCGGCGGCGTCGGCGGTGATGTAGGAGGTCGCGATGAACAGGCGCTTGCGCCAGAGGGCCATGGTCGAGGCCTTCCCGCAGCGGAGCTCGATCTTCGACAGGAAGTAGGACGCCTGGTCGAGTTGCAGCTGTCCTTCGGTGTCGGCGGGGTCGAGCAGGGCCAGGGCGGCGGCCACGTTCGGGGTCTCCATGTAGCCGAAGCGGGCCGTCACGTGGATGATGCCGTCCTCGCCGTAGCCGAGGTTGTCGACGGTGACCCGCTGTTCGTCCGGGACGCGGGGCACCGTCTCGGTCTCGATGGAGAGGATCACCACCTGCTCGTGGCGCACATGGTTGTGCTCGACATTGGCCCGCATGGCCAGCGGTGTGGTCTGTGCGCCACGGTTCAGGAAGACGGCGGTGCCGGGCACCCGGGCCGCCGGGAGCTCCCGGAAGTGCAGCTGGTCGACGAACTCGCGCAGCGGGCCCTCGTGCCGTTCCCGCTCGGCGGTGACGATCTGGCGTCCGTGCTGCCAGGTCGTCATGACGGTGAACGCGGTGAAGCCGATCAGCAGCGGCAGCCAGGCGCCGTGGACCAGCTTGGTGACGTTGGCCGCCACGAACAGCAGGTCCACCGTGAGCAGCAGGGTCGCGCCGACGGCGACCAGCCAGACCGGCGTGTGCCAGCGCGAGCGGGCGATGTAGAAGAACAGCAGGGTGGTGATGGTGATGGTTCCGGTGACGGCCATGCCGAAGGCGAAGGCCAGCGCGGCGGAGCTGCGGAAGGCGAAGACCAGGGTGAGCACGGAGACCATCAGCAGCCAGTTGATCCAGGGAACGTAGATCTGGCCCACGGTGGACTCTGAGGTGTGCTCGATGCGGAGCCTGGGCAGATAGCCGAGCTGGGCCGCCTGGGAGGCGACCGAGTAGGCGCCGGTGATCACCGCCTGGGAGGCGATCACGGTGGCCGCGGTTGCAAGGATCACCAGCGGCAGTCGGCCCCAGCCCGGGGCGAGCAGGAAGAACGGGCTGCTGATGTTGCGCGGGTCGGCGAGGATCAGAGCGCCCTGGCCGAGATAGCTCAGCACGCAGGCGGGGAAGACGAGAATGAGCCAGGCACGCGTGATGGACCGGCGGCCGAAGTGACCCATGTCGGCGTAGAGCGCCTCGGCCCCGGTGACCGCGAGCACGACCGCGGCCAGGGCGAAGAACGCGGTGCCGAAGTGGCCGACCAGGAAACCCAGGGCGTAGCTCGGCGACAGCGCGCGCAGGATCTGCGGGTGGTCGACGATCCCGTTCACGCCGCAGGCGCCGATGACGGTGAACCAGGCGATCATCACAGGGCCGAACAGCCGGCCCACCGCCCCGGAGCCGCGCCGCTGCACCAGGAAGAGCACCACGATGATGGCCGCGGTGCCGGGCACGACGACGCTCGCCAGTGACGGTTGGACGACCTTGAGCCCCTCCATCGCGGACAGCACCGAGATCGCCGGAGTGATCATGCTGTCGCCGAAGAAGAGCGACGCGCCGAAGATGCCCAGCGCCGCGAGGACGGCGGTGGTCCGCCGCCCGCGGGAGGAGGCGGACCGTCGCAACAGGGTGATCAGCGCCATGATCCCGCCCTCACCGTCGTTGTCGGCACGCATGGCCAGCAGGACGTAGGTGACCAGGACGATGATCACTACCGACCAGAACACCAGCGAGACCACCCCGTAGACGTTGTCGGCGGAGACCGGGACGGGGTGCGGGTCGTTCGGGTCGAAAACGGTCTGCAGGGTGTAGATGGGACTGGTCCCGATGTCGCCGAAAACCACCCCGAGGGCGCCGATCATCAGCGCGAGACCCGCCGTTCCGTGTCGGCGTTCGGCCATGGCGGTTCCTCCGTGGGGATGTTCTTGTGCTGTCCAGGTACTGCGGACGATACCGATCATCCCTGGCACGGGTGGGCAGCACGCCGCCGGCCCGGATCACGGCGCCCGGCCAGCAGCAGGGCAGGTACCCGAGCCGGGACGGCAGGTGTGGCCGGACCGCCCCAGCAGGCGGATGCTGGGGGTATGAACGAGTACTCCAGCATCACGATCACGGTGCGGGAGGCCGGGCCGGATGCGCCGTGCCGCCTTGCGGCACAGGTGTGCGATCGTCCCGGCCATGCGGTCGCCCCGGATGTGTCCGTGGCGATCCTCAAGGACGTGGCATCCCTCGCCGCTCGCTACCGGGTGCGCCCGGACCGGATCGCCTACGAGGGCGAGGCGGAACGGATCATCGAAGCGAACAGTGAGGGCTCCCCGGGCTGACCTCGGCCGGGCGGGAGGAACTGGGTGTGAGCGTCCCCGAGCAGGAGCAGGAGAACACCGGCGGCGGTGCACGGGTGTTCCCCGTTCCGCCACCGCTGTACTTCGCCGGCGGATTCGCCGCCGGTATGGCGCTGCATCACAGGGTGCCGCTTCCGCTCGGCGGGCGGCCGGTTACCGGCGTGCTCGGCGCCGTGGCGGTCGCCGGGGGCGTTGTGCTGGCGGCGGGCGGTGCCCGGGAGATCCTCCGGCGGCGTACCACGATCGTGCCGCACCACGCCGTGTCCACGCTGGTGACCACGGGGGTCTACCAGGTCTCGCGGAACCCGATGTACACCGGGCTCGCTCTCGTCCACGGCGGTGGTGCACTGCTGGCGGGGTCGTGGTGGCCGCTGATCGACCTGCCCCTGGTGCTGTTCGCGGTGCGGCGGCTGGTCATCGAGCCGGAGGAGGAGTACCTCGCCTCCCGGTTCGAGGAGTACGCCGAGTACCGGCGCAGGGTCCGGCGCTGGCTCTGAACGTGACAGCCCCGGCGATGCGCTACGGCTTGCGGGCGAGGCCCGCGTAGGCCATCACTTCGTGGTCCTTCAGCACCGGGCCGTCGTCCAGGTCGGGATGCCAGCGGTTGATCAGCACCACGCCGGGCTGGTCCAGTTCCAGGCCGACGAAGAACCGCTCCACCTCCGCGTGCGTGCGCAGGTGGTTCTCGATGCCTGCCTCGCGGTAGCGCTGGGACGCGATGGCGGCCTGCTCGGGTGCGGAGTCAGCGGTGCCGGCGGTCAGCGCGAGGAGACTGCCGGAGGGCAGGGCGTCCATCAACTGGGCGACGAGCGGATGGACGGCCTCGTCGGACAGGAAGTGCACGATGTTGATCAGGGTCAGTGCCACCGGCCGGGCCAGGTCCAGGGTGCCGCGCAGCGCCGGGTCGGCGAGGAGCCTCGCAGGGTCGCGCAGGTCGCCGTCGACGTACGCGGTGCGGCCCTCGGGCGTGCTGGTGAGCAGGGCACGCGCGTGGGCGAGCACGATCGGGTCGTTGTCCACGTACACGATCCGGGAGGCCGGAGTGATGCCCTGGGCGACCTCGTGCAGGTTGGGCGCGCTGGGGATGCCGGTGCCGATGTCCAGGAACTGCCGGATGCCGTGCACCTCTGCCAGGCGGCGGGTCATGCGGTGCATCACCGCGCGGGCGGCGCGGGCGGAGTCGCGCGACCCGGGCCACTCCGCGATGATCTTCTCACCCGCCTCGCGGTCGGCGGCGAAGTTGCTCTTCCCGCCCAGCATGTAGTCGTAGACCCGGGCGGGGTGCGCACGGTCGGTCTGCAGGTCGACCGTCGGTATCGGGTCGTCCCAGGTCGGCTTCATCCAGGAGGGCACCTCGGACCTCGCCACCCCACAACCTCCACTGTCCGTCGGTGGGTCAACTCAACCACAGGGGACGGCCGGACGTCAGCCCAGAACTGCACAAAGCAGGGCCGGGCCCAGCGGGCAGCCTCCGTCGACGGTTCGTCAGGGCTTGGCGCTGACGCCGCAGTAGAAGCCGCGGGTGGCGAACCACTCCTCGTGGGTGGCCTGGGCGCGCCAGTTGGCCAGTGGGACCAGGCCGGGGTCCAGCAGGTTCGTGCCGGTGAAGAAGCGGGTGATCTCGGCGCGGCTGCGCAGGTGCAGTTGGGCGTTGGCCGTGCTGTAGGGGCTGCTGATCCGATCGGCGACCTCCGCGTCCGCGGGATCGTCGGTGTCGCCCGAGGCGTGACTGAGGATCAGCATGCTGCCCGGGGCGAGTCGTTCCACCAGTAGTTCCACGATGTCGTGCGGATCGTCCGCGTCGTCGATGAAGTGCAGGATCGCCGCCAGGACCAGGGCGACGGGCTTCTCGAAGTCCAGCAGGTCGGTCACCGCGGGGTCGGCCAGGATCTTCTGCGGGTCGCGCAGGTCGGCCTGGATCACGCGGGTCGCGCCGTGGCCGGCGCCCGCCATCAGCGCTCGGGCGTGCGACAGCACGATCGGATCGTTGTCCACGTAGGCCACCCGGGCCTGCGCATTCACCTGCTGCGCCACCTCATGCGTGTTGCCGGCGGTGGGGATGCCCGTGCCGATGTCCAGGAACTGGCCGATGCCCGAAGTCGCCGCGTGGCGCACCGCCCTTCCCAGGAACGCCCGGTTCAGCCGCGCACCAGCCCGCACTTCCGGTGCGGCCCGCAGGATCTGCTCGGCAGCCGCCCGGTCCGCCGGGAAGTTGTCCTTTCCACCGAGCAGCGCATCATAGATCCGGGCCGTATGGGCGATCTCCGTCCTCAGATCGACCGACGGAGCCGGTTCCGCCGACCCTGTGCAGCTCATCCACTCCGTCTCGCGCGCCACGCTGCCGCCTCCGTGCCCCTAGTGGTTCGTGTGCCGTCAGGGTATGGACGCCGACCGTCCCAGAGGTAGGTATCCCTCTGACTCACAGTCTCTACACATACTTTGGGAGTATTGGCACGAGGCGGACCGCAGCGGCGGGAGTGACGGCCCGTCAGCAGTGGGCGATGCCGCCATCGGTGGCCATGGCTTGGGCGATCCGGTGGCTTGTCTCGGTCCAGACCACCTCGGGGACCTTGGGCAACACATCGTCCCAGAGCGGCAGGCAGGTGCCCCGTAGCTGCATCATCCCCTCCGGGCGGGCGATCAGGAACATGTGCAGGTGCGCTCCTCCATCGCCCCACCTGTTCACGTGCACCCTGGCGATGCCTTCCAGCGACATGACCGCCCGTTCCACCCGCTGCAGCATCGCCCCCAGCTCGGCGGCCCGCTCGGGCGGCAGGTCGTGCAGGTCGTAGTGGCCGCGTGGCTGCAGCAGCACCATCGCCGGAACCGCGGCCGGCTCAGGGAAGCCGCCGAGCCGCCAGTGCTCGTCGGTCCACAGGAATTCGGCGTCCGCACGCTTGCAGGTGTCGCAGTCCTGCGGTCCTGCCTCGCCGTGCCGCGGAGGCTCCGGCAGCGTCGGCTGCTCCAGGACCTTGATCTGCAACTCTCCCTCGTAGGGGAAGACCTCCCAGAACGGGATGCCCTCCGCGGGGAAGGGGATCCTTTCCCCGATCGGCAACCTCTTGACGTACTCGCTCGGCTCGATGCTCATGGCGAGCATCCTGGCATCCCACGCAGGTCAGCACCCTGGCGGGTCGGCTGCGACCACCTGGGCCGAGGACCAACAGCGCTGCTGCGTCTGCGAGACTCCTCCGGTGAACGCCCTCGATGTGACCACCCGTAAGGCCCTGCTCCGCCGGGGCTTCGTCCTCGAATACACGACGCTCGGCTGGAACGTGGTGGGCATTGTGGTGCTCGCCTTCGCGGCGGTGTCCGCGAGGTCGGTGGCGCTGGCGGGGTTCGGGCTGGACTCGCTGATCGAGATCGGCGCGTCCACGGTGGTGGTGTGGGAGCTTTCCGGCGTCGGCGAGGATCGGCAGCGCCGTGCGCTGAGGCTGATCGGGGTCGGGTTCGCGCTGCTGGCCGGGTATCTGGCGGTGCAGTCCGTCGTCGTGCTGGTGACGGGCTTTCATCCGCACCACTCGTCGCTCGGCATCGCCTGGACCGCGGTGACGGCCGCCGTCATGTTCGCGCTGGCCGCGGGCAAGGCGCGGACCGGTGCGGCGCTGGACAATCCGGTGCTCAGGACCGAGGGACGGGTTACCCTGATCGACGGTGTCCTGGCAGCGGCAGTGCTGGTCGGCCTGGTCCTCAACTCGGCCCTGGGCTGGTGGTGGGCCGACCCGCTCGCCGGTTTCGTCCTGGTCTACTACGCCGTCCGCGAGGCCCGGGAGATCTTCTCCGCCGAGCACGCGGTGGATTGAACAGCATGGCTGACCGGGTTCAGCGATCGGGTAGTCCGGGAGCCTTGAACAGGGACGGCAGTACGGCCGAGAGGTCGAGCTCGGCGCCGGACTGCAGGCTCGCGGCAGCCCGGACAGCATCGATGGCGATGGCCGCGGAGTTCGGGCTGTCCTCGACTTCCAGGCGGACTTCCATCGAGAACGGCATTCCCAGGTAACCGTTCCCTTCGATTCTGATATAGCCGACCTTCCGGTCCTTGAGCTGCGCGATGTGATCGCTGGGCCCCAGATCCATGGCCGTTTCCGGCGAGACGAGCTCGCGCAGGGCGGTGGCTTTTGTCACCCGTTTCGCTGCGGACCGGCTGGTGTCCCGAAGGTTGAGGAAATCGGTGTTTCCGCCGATGTTCAGCTGATAGGTGGAGTTCACCGTGACGCCCTGCCTGTTCAGGGCGCTCAGCAGCGCCTGATGCATGGTGGTCGACCCGATATGGCTCTTCATGTCGTCACCCAGGAGCGTGGTTCCACGGCGCTGGAAACGCTCCCGCCAGGTCTCCGACCGACCCAGGAAAGCGGGTGTGCAATTGACGAGCGAGCATCCTGCCTTTACCGCGGCATCGGCATAGAGTTCGGCGGCTTCCTGCGCGCCGGTGGGAAGGAAGATGACGAGTATGTCGACCGCGGAGTTCCTGAGTTCGGCCGCTACGTCCGCCGCCGTGGCCCGATGGGCGAGGTCGTGGACCTGGACGACACCGGTGAGCGGACCCCTGACGCCGTCCGCCAACGGGCCGACGGTGACCCTGGGCAGCTGGGTGGGGACGTCGACATAGCTGGTCGTGCAGTTCGGCTCGACGAAGATTGCTTTCTCCAGAGGTATTCCTACCTTTCTGGCATCGACATCGAACGCGGCGGTTATCCGAATGTCACGCACCGGTACCGATTCGAGGCCCGGCACGAGGTCGGTGTGCGCGATCGTGCCGTTGCCGACCCCGTGCAGTGCCTGGACCAGGGCAGAGCTACAGTTTCCGATACCCGCTACAGCAATGTTCGGCATATGCCTGCGCCTCCCGTGCAACTATCCTGATGCTTCAGCAGTAGATCGGAGTCCCGGCGTCAGCACAAGACTTGGTTCGAACTGTCATCTATGTTCTGTTGTTCTGCCTTGTCCGAATTTGTTCGGCGGGGTCCGATGTAACGCTGTAACGGAACCGGCGTATATTGACACGGACTGGAACCTGGGGTTGGCTTGACCCAACTGCGAATACAATTCCAGGGAAGGCGAAATCCGTGCCGCAGGTCCACTTATCGGTCGCCGTGATGGCGCATCCGAGTCGCGCGCGTGCGGCTCTCCGGCTGCAGGCGGACCTCGCCGCACTGGCACCCGAGGTCGTATTCGACCCGGAACCCGAGGGACCGCCGAGCGCTCTGCGCACGGCCCGTCGCGCCTGGAGCGCGGTCGCGCCTGGCGCCACCCATCACCTGGTGCTGCAGGACGACGCCGTTCCCTGCGCGGGATTCGCCGCGCAGGCGGCGGCAGCGGCGCGGGCGAGGCCGGAGGACGGACTCGCGTTCTTCACCGAGTGGGGATCGCGTACCGCGCACATGGTCCGGATCGCGGCGCTCACCGGCGCGTCCTGGGCACGGGCGGTGGACGAGTACGTACCCGCGCCCGCACTGCTGCTGCCCGCCCACATCGCCCGCGGCTTCGACGAGTACGCCGAGCGGAAGGCCGACCCGGCCACCCCCGACGACGTCGCCCTCGACGACTACCTGCGCGAACTCGGGGTCGCCAGTTACGTTTCGGTACCGAACCTCGCCGACCACCTGGAAACGCCCAGCCTCACCGGCAACGACCACATGGGCGCGCGCCGCTGCGTCTGCCTGCCCGCCGACGGCGACCCGCCCGCCGACTGGACCGGGCCGGCGATCGAGGCGCTGCCGATGGTGCCGCAGTTCTCCTGGTGGGAGGGGCTCTCCTGCATCCGGGTGCGCGACGGCGACCGGTACCGGAAGGAGTGGACCGCGCCGATCCTGGCCGCCCGCGGCCTCACCGCCGCCGAGCTGGACGCGACGTGTGCGGCGGCGGTCCCGGCGGAGGTGCGCGAGATCGTCAGCGAGATGCTGATCGCGCAGTGGTGGCTGACCGCCTGCGCGCTCGGCATGGTCGTGGCCGACTTGGGCCTCTCCGCCGACCGCATCCCGACCGCGGCCCGGCAGCCGGTCGCGGCCCGGGCCCTGGCGACGATGTTCCCCGGCGGGGTACGGCGGTTCCTGCCGGTCGGCCAGTTCGAGCGGGCCGGTGAGCTGATGGTGGAACCGCTGATCACGGCGCTCTGCCTGGGAGCGCGGTACGGCGGGAGCCGGTCGTGACTGTCCGGCCGGGTGGCGCGGGAAGGTCCCGGCATGCCGGCCATTGACGTGCGCCAGGTGAGCAAGCACTTCCGACTGCGCGGGCCGCTGATCCGGCGCCGCAAGGGGACGCGCGGGGAGGGGACGCGCGGGGAGGGGACGCGTCGGGAGACGGTCGCCCTGGACCGGGTGGACCTGGGGATCGAGACGGGCGAGTTCGTCGGGCTGCTCGGGCAGAACGGAGCCGGGAAGTCGACACTGATCCGGGTGATGACCGGGCTGATGGTGCCGGACGCGGGCGAGGTGCGGGTGCTCGGACTCGACCCGAACCGGGACCAGGTGCGGAACGCGCGCAATATTGGCGTGACCTTCGGCCAGCGCACCCAGCTGTGGTGGGATCTGCGGGCCCGCGACTCGTTCGAGATCCTGCGGGACATGTACGGCCTGTCGGCGGCGGTCTACGCCCGGCGGATGCGCGAACTCGACAACTACCTGGACCTGTCCGCGTTCTGGGACACCCAGGCGCGGCACCTCTCACTCGGCCAGCGGGTGCGGTGCGACCTGGCCGCGGCCGTGCTGCACCGGCCCAGGGTGCTGTTCCTGGACGAGCCCAGCATCGGCCTGGACATCCTGGTGAAGGACCAGGTCAGGGCGATGCTCGCGGATCTCGCCGGCACCGGGGACCACGCCATCGTGCTGACCACCCACGATGTGGCCGACGTCGAAGCGCTCTGCCCCCGGATCGTGCTGATCGACCAGGGGAAGACGCTCTTCGACGGCACACTCGCCGACCTGACCAGGATCGGCGGTCGTCGTCGCACCGTCCTGGTCGAGCCGGCCGCCGGCAGCAGCCCGCCGCGCCGGATCCAGGGTGCCCGGCTGCTGGACCCGGACGGCGCCCGAGCCATGTACACGCTTGAACCCGAGGTGAGCCAGGCGGAGTTCGCGACCCGTCTGCTCGCTGCGGGTGAGGTACGGGCGATCGACTTCGAGGGCGTCCGGCTCGAGGACGTGCTGCGCTCGATCTACGCGGGTGACCACAGCGTGCTGAGCCCGTCACGACCCCCCGCGCGTCCGGCCGCACCGACCCCGCCGTGACCGACCCCGCCGTGACCGCTCGCGCCTACCGGCTGGCCCGGATCGCGCCGCTCGCCGAGTGCATGCGCGGCGCGCGCCTGCTGACGACCGGATTCGTCATCGCCACCCAGGTCTTCCTGTACGCCGAGCTGTGGCGGGCGTTGTACGCGCACACCGCGACCGTGGCCGGGCTCGACGTCCGGCAGGCAGTCACCTACTCCACGCTGGCCACCCTCGCCACCACCGCCCGCGCCATGCGCGGCGCGACCGGGGAGTCCGTCAAGACCCGGATCCTGGACGGCTCGATCGCCTACTGGTTCCTCCGCCCGGTGAGCGCGCGCCGCTACCGCGCCTGGTACGGGGTGGGCGAGGCGCTGTACTCCTCGGCCTGGGTGGTCGTCGGGCTTGCGCTCGGGCTGGGCCTGGGGCTGGTCGCGCCTCCCGGCTCGGCGGCGGTGGCCGCGGTGTCGGCGGTCAGCTTCGCGCTCGGTCTCGTGGTGCTGTACTACCTGACCGTGCTGATCGACGTGATCGCCTTCTGGACCGTCTCGACGGACGGGGTCACCCGGTTCTACGACTTCGTGCAGGCACTGCTGTCCGGGGCACTGATACCGGTGTGGTTCCTCCCCGGATGGCTCGGCAGTCTGACGACCCGTCTGCCGTTCGCGGCCGGGGTGTCGACGCCGATCTCGCTCTACGCCGGACGGATTCCCTTGGCCGAGGCGGTGCCGGCGCTGGCCGGGCAGGCCGGCTGGTGCGTGGTACTCGCGATGGTCACGGCAGTCCTCTGGCGCCGCGCCGGACGCCGTCTGGTGGTACTGGGCGGATGACGACCACCGCGCGGATCCGCCGCGCCGCGAGGATCGCCCGGGCGACCAGCCGGGCCGGGCTGCGGGAACGCCTCGCCAACAAAGGGGACTTCGCGCTGGCGATCGTCAACGGCGTGACGTACCAGATCACCGTGCTGCTGTTCGCGACCGTCGTCTTCACCCGGTTTCCACCGCTGGCCGGCTGGACGGTCGGGCAGGTGCTGCTGGTGAGCAGCGTCCGTCTGCTCGCGCACTCCGTGTTCGTGCTGGGCTTCACCAACGTCAGGGAGATTCCCTACCTGATCCGGCAGGGGCGGTTCGACAGCTTCCTGGTACGACCGGCGTCGGTGTTCCTCCAAGTGTGCACCAGCCGGTTTCCGCTGAACGCGGTGGGCGATCTGACCGTCGCGGCGACATCGCTCGGGGTCTGCCTGTCCATGCTGCGGCTGGACTGGACCGTCGCCCGGGTCGGCTCGCTCGTCCTCGCGGTGGCGAGCGGGGCCACCCTTGAGCTGGCGCTCGCACTGTGCGTGGCGGGCATCGTGCTGCGCCGGGCCGGCACCGAGGCGCTGTTCTCCTGGCTGGACACGGTGATCGGGGCATTCGGCAACTACCCGCTGAGCGTGTTCCCCTCGATCCTGCGGGCGGCGTTCACCTTCGCGCTGCCGGTGGCGTTCGTGGCCTTCTATCCGATGGCGGCGGTGCTGGGGAAAGCGGAGACCGTACCGTACGGACCGGCGCTGACGATGGTCTCGCCGCTGGTCGCGGCCGTCTGGCTGGCGGTGGGCGGCTGGGCGTGGCGCACGGGGCTGCGGACGTACGCGCGGCGGGGGTGGTGACCGCGCGAGCAGCGTGCTATTCGGCTCTGGAGCGGTCCAACGCCAGGAGCGCGAGCCAGAGTTCGCCCCGGTCGGCCGTCGAGGCCAGCGAGAGTCCGGTGAACTCCTCGATCTGGGACAGCCGGTAGCGCACCGTGTTCCGGTGGACGAAGAGCTGGTCCGCGGTGGCCTGCACCGATCCGTCGGTGGCCAGGTAGCGGCGCAGCGTGCCGACCAGGTCGGCCCGGTGCTCGGCGTCGAAGCGCAGCAGCGGCCGCAGCACCCGGTCGCTCAACTGCCGTACGGCCGGCGACAGCGGCGAGAGCAGCAGGTCCGCGAGGCGCGGCTGGGTGCCCGCGTGGACGCCCGCGCCCCTGCTGAGCGCGGCCCTGGCCTCCAGGTATCCCTCCTGCACCCCGCGCGCTCCGGCGCCCGGCGCGCTCAGGCCGACGGCGGCGGTGACGCCCCGCACCGGGTCGCGGCGCAGAGCCTCCCAGAGGCTCTTGGCGTGGACCTCGGCGGCCTGCTGGCTCTCGCCGTCCTCGGGGTGCTCGGGGACGAGCACCAGCAGGTGACCCTCGACCACCGCGGACAGCGGCTGGGCCGGCTGCCCCTCCGGACCCTCGCCGAACTGCGGCATCGACCAGGCCAGATGGCTGAGCCTGCGGCGGCTCTCCTGCTCGCGTCCGGACCGGCGGTCCGCCCACTGGCCCAGCAGGACGTGGTGGCGTCGGGTCGGATCGACGCCGTGCACGGCGAGCAGCCGGTCCGCGGCACCGCCGTCCAGGGTGCCGTTGACCACCTCCCCGAGGAGCCGCCCCAGCAGCCCGCGCCGACCGGCGATGAAGGACAGCCGCCGGGCCAGCTCCAGCGCGACCAGCCTGGCGGCGTAGTGCAGCGGTTCCGGCTGCTCGCTGCGCCCGGCGAGCAGCCAAGCCACCACCACCCCGTCGACCTCGACCTGGAGCCGGTGCTCCGGTGCGGCGGGCAGCGATCCGGCCAGTGCGCCGCCGTCGGCCGCCAGGACCGCGGTCGGTGCGCCGATCTCGCGGCTCAGCGTGCGCAGCAGCTGCTCCAGCGCGTCGCCCGCGAGCACGGCCTGGGTCAGCCGGTCGTGCGCCTCGACCAGTCGGCCCTGCTCGGTGTGGCGCTCCGCGGCGATGCGCTCCGCGACATGGCGGCCGAGCGCGATGAACGGGGTCTGGTACGGGACTTCGAGCACCGGCAGGCCGAACTGCCGCGCGGCGGCCAGCAGGGCGCGGGGTACGGCGGTGTGGCTCAGCCCGGTGCCGAAGCCGATGCCGGAGCCGCCGGCCTGGGCGATCCGGGCGGCGAAGGCGGTCTGCGCCGCGGCGGTGCGCAGCCGCAGCCCGGTGGTGAGCAGCAGCTCGCCGCCGTTCATCCAAGGCGTCGGGTCGGCGAGCTCTGAGGCCGCGGCCCAGCTCACCAGCCGGTCCAGGCCGCCCTCCCCGGTACAGCAGCGCAGCGCCAGACCCTCGATGTCGAGGAGGTCCCGCAGTCGCACTGGCATGGCGCGGACTGTATGCGTGCACAACGGCGCCCGGGAAGTCCGTGCGGCCATCCATAGCCGAATTGTCATCTGGGTTCATAGGTTTTGGCATCACCAACGGCCACCCGACCCCGAGGACCAGCGTGACGGACAGCCCACCTACCAGCACCGGTGCACCCCTCGCCGGACCCCTCGCCGGTCCGTCCGTCCCGGGCGCGGTCGCGCTGTCCAGGGTGACCAAGGCCTTCGGCGCGGTACGCGCCGTCGACGGCATCGACCTGGAGATCCGGGCAGGGGAGTTCTTCTCGATGCTCGGCCCCTCGGGGTCGGGCAAGACCACGGTGCTGCGCATGATCGCCGGCTTCGAGGAGCCGACCAGCGGGCAGGTGCTGCTCGGCGGCGCGGACGTCACCCGGCTCGCGCCCTTCGACCGCGACGTCAACACCGTCTTCCAGGACTACGCGCTGTTCCCGCACCTGTCGGTGCGTCAGAACGTGGAGTACGGCCTCAAGGTGAAGCGCGTCCCCAAGGCCGAGCGGATCCGGCGGGCCGCCGAGGCCCTGGCCGCCGTACGGCTGGAGGACTTCGCGGCCCGGCGGCCCGCCGAGCTCTCCGGCGGCCAGCGCCAGCGCGTCGCCCTGGCCCGCGCCCTGGTCAACCGGCCCTCGGTGCTGCTGCTCGACGAACCCCTCGGCGCCCTCGACCTCAAGCTGCGCCTGGAGATGCAGATCGAGCTCAAGCAGATCCAGCGCGAGGCCGGGATCACCTTCGTCTTCGTCACCCACGACCAGGACGAGGCGCTCACCATGAGCGACCGGATCGCGGTCTTCAACGCCGGACGCATCGAGCAGGTCGGCACCCCGGCCGAGGTCTACGAGCACCCGGCGACCGAGTTCGTCGCGGGCTTCGTCGGCACCTCCAACCTGCTCCAGGGAGACGCCGCGGCCCAGGTGTTCGGCGAGCCGGGCCTGTACTCCGTGCGCCCCGAGAAGATCCGGATCACCCATCCCGACGACCCCGCCGGACCGGACGAGTGCTCGGCCCCGGGGACGATCGTCGAGGTCGTCTACGCGGGGGCGCTGACCCGCTTCGTGGTCGACCTCGAAGCCGGCGGCCGACTGGTCGCGTTGCGGCAGAACGTCGAGGAGTCCAGCACCGACGTGGCCCGGCACCGCGGCTCGACGGTCCTGCTCGCCTGGCAGCGCCGTCACACCATCCGGCTCAGCGACCGGGCCGGCGACCGGGCCGGCGACCGGCTCAGCGACACCACGCCGAACGACAACTCACAGTGAGGTCATCCATGAACGCCTACCGTTCCCCGAGATCCCGGACCGTGCGCGGCCTGGTCGTCGCGTCCACCCTGCTGCTCGCCGCCGCGTGTTCGGCCACGCCGACCAACAGCGGAGGCGGGACCTCCACCGCGGGCTTCACGCCGCCGAGCATCCCGATGCAGAAGTCGCTCGGGACCGGCGAGGGCGTGGTCAACATCGTCGCCTGGGCCGGCTACGTCGAGTACGGCCAGGACAGCAAGACCGTGGACTGGGTCTCCGCCTTCACCAAGCAGACCGGCTGCAAGGTCAACGTCAAGGTCGCGGGCACCTCCGACGAGATGGTCGCGCTGATGAAGACCGGCCAGTACGACACCGTCTCCGCCTCCGGCGACGCCACCCTGCGGCTGATCGCCGGCGGCAACGTC
This sequence comes from Streptacidiphilus sp. EB103A, assembly GCF_041261405.1. Classification (NCBI taxonomy): domain Bacteria; kingdom Bacillati; phylum Actinomycetota; class Actinomycetes; order Kitasatosporales; family Streptomycetaceae; genus Streptacidiphilus; species Streptacidiphilus sp. EB103A. The sequence goes on from NZ_JBGCAQ010000005.1 coordinate 125,864, forward strand.
GCCCCGGTCAACACCGCGCTGGTGCGCAACTACGCGGACATCTACCCGGCGTTGAAGAACCAGCCGTGGAACTCGGTGAACGGCGTCTCCTACGGCATTCCGCACGGGCGCGGAGCCAACCTGCTGATGTACAACACCGCCAAGGTCACCCCCGCGCCCACCTCCTGGTCCGCGGTCTTCTCGCCCAGCTCGCCCTACACCGGACACATCACCGCCTACGACGACCCGATCTACATCGCCGACGCCGCCCTCTACCTGATGAAGACCAAGCCCGAACTGGGCATCAAGAACCCCTATGCGCTCACCGAGGCCCAGTTGACCGCCGCCACCGACCTGCTCAAGGTCCAGAAGCAGCAGGTCGGTTCGTACTGGAGCGACTACACCAAGGAGCAGGCGGCCTTCGACTCCGGCGACGACCTGCTCGGCACCACCTGGGAGGTCATCCAGCAGGCCGTGGCCGCCGACGGCAAGGTGAAGACCAAGGCGATCCTGCCCAGCGAGGGCGCCACCGGCTGGTCCGACACCTGGATGATCGCGGCCAAAGCCGCGCACCCCAACTGCGCCTACCAGTGGATGAACTACATCGTCTCGCCGAAGGTCAACGCCCAGGTCGCCGAGTACTTCGGCGAGGCCCCGGCCAACTCCAAGGCCTGCGCGCAGATCACCGACAACCCCAACTTCTGCGCCGACTACCACGCCGCCGACGAGAGCTACTGGAAGAACGTCTACTACTGGAACACCCCGACCCAGCTCTGCCTCGACGGCAGCGGCAAGAACGACTGCACCACCTACGCCCAGTGGGTCACCGCATGGAACGAGATCAAGGGCTGATGACCTCACCCGTCCGCAGGCTGGCGGGGGCGCTGCACCGTCGCCCCCGCCTGCGCCTGGCCGCGCTGATCTCCGCGCCCATGGCCTGGCTCGCGCTGGCCTACCTCGGCGCGCTCGTGGTGCTCCTGGTCTCCGCCTTCTGGACGACCAATGAGTTCACCTCCAACATCGACTACCTCTGGAACACCGACAACTTCCGTACGGTGCTCACCGATCCGCTCTACCGCAATGTCGCGCTGCGGACGCTGGGCATCGCCGCCGGGGTGACCCTGATCGACGCGGTGATCGCCTTCCCGATGGCCTTCTACATGGCGAGGGTGGCCAAGCCGCACAGTCGGCAACTGCTGTTGGTAGCCGTACTGACCCCGCTCTGGGCCGGGTACCTGGTCAAGGCCTACGCCTGGTGGGTGATGCTCAGCCACGGCGGCATCATCGACTGGCTCACCGCGCCCTTCGGCGGCAGCTCGCCCGGCTTCGGGATACCGGCCGTGGTGATCGTGCTGTCGTACCTGTGGCTGCCGTACATGATCCTGCCGCTCTATACGGCCTTCGAGCAGCTGCCGGACAGTCTGCTCGCCGCCTCGGGGGACCTGGGCGCAAGGCCCTGGCGGACCTTCGTCGGGGTGGTGCTGCCGCTGGTCAAGCCGGCGGTGATCGCCGGGTCGATCTTCACCTTCTCGCTGAGCCTGGGCGACTACCTCTCGGTGCAGATCGTCGGCGGCACCACGCAGATGCTCGGCAACGTCATCGCCTCCAACGTCACGCTCAACCTGCCGCTGGCCGCGGCCGTGTCCTGTGTACCGGTGCTGATCATCGTCGGCTACCTGCTCGCCGTGCGCCGAACCGGCGCGCTCGACAACCTGTGAAAGGAGGGACTCGGTGGAACTCTCCCGTGGCGCCCGGGTCGCCCTGCGCCTGGCCATGGCCCTGGGGCTGGCCGTCATCTATGTGCCGCTGGCGCTGGTGCTGGTCAACTCGTTCAACGCCTCGCGGTCCTTCGCCTGGCCGCCCTCGGGGCTCAGCACCCGCTGGTGGACGGCGGCCTGGCAGGAGACCGGGCTGCGCGAGGCCCTCTACACCTCGCTCAAAGCCGGGCTGGGAGCGACCGCGATCGCCGTGGTCCTCGGCACCATGGCCGCCTTCGCCGTCACCCGGTACCGGTTCTTCGGGAAGCAGGCGGTCTCCTTCCTGCTGATCCTGCCGCTCGCGCTGCCCGGGATCGTCACCGGCATCGCCCTCAACGCGGCCTTCCGCACCGTGCTCACCCCGCTCGGGATCGGCTTCGGACTGTTCACCGTCGTCGTGGGCCATGCGACCTTCTGCATCGTCGTGGTGTTCAACAATGTGGCCGCCAGGCTGCGGCGGACCGCGCCCACAGCTGAGGAGGCGTCAGCCGACCTGGGCGCCCACACCTTTCAGACCTTCTGGTACGTCACCCTGCCCGCGGTCCGCAGCGCGCTCTTCGCCGGTGCGCTGCTGGCGTTCGCGCTCTCGTTCGACGAGATCGTGGTCACCACCTTCACGGCGGGACCGGGAACGCAGACCCTGCCACTGTGGATCTTCGACAATCTGGCCCGTCCCGACCAGGGCCCCATCGTCGACGTCGTCGCGGCACTCCTCATTGTGCTCTCGATCGTCCCGGTCTACCTGGCGCAGCGCCTGTCGGGGGAGGTGCTGCGCTGACCGGCGGGCCGACCGTGTCGGGTCGGCGGCATCCTTCGGTCGGGTCGGGTCCGTCATCCCGGTGCTTCCTTCAGCCGTTGTTCGATGAGCTGCCGCAGCCCGGTGTGGACATGCTCCTCGGCCAGACCGCGGGCCAGGGGCGGGTCTGCGGTCCCGATGGCGTCGAGCAGGTCCCGGTGCTGCTTGTCGGCGATCCGGTGGACCTCGTCGTCGGTGAACGGCAGACAGAGCAGCGGCCCGATCTCGGTCTGCAGCCGGATCTCCTCGCGGGTGAGTCGGGCCGACTGGGCGGCGGCCGCCAGCTCGACATGGAGTCGGCCGTCGATGCGGGCCCGGGCGGTGGCGTCCTCGGCGTCGGCGAAGTCCTGGAGCGAGCGCCGGGGCGCGTCCAGATCGGGGGAGTCGGCACGCTCGGCGGCGAGCCGGGCGATGCCGCCGGCGACGGCCGCGTAGTGGTCGGCCAGGTCGCGCAACTCCTCGACGGTGTAGGCGAGCAGACGCTGGGTCAGCCGTTCGTGCAGGGTGTCGGCGGGGGCGCGCACGAAGGTCCCGCCGCCGCGGCCCCGCCGGGTCGCGACCAGGCCCTGCTGCCGCAGCGCCATCAGCGACTCGCGCAGGGTCACCGTGGCGACGCCCAGCTGCCCGGCGAGATCGCTCTCGCCGGGCAGCTGCTCCCCGTCGACGAGCAGGCCGAGGACGATGGCGTCCCCGAGGCGCCGCGCGACCGCCTCGACCCGGGCCTCGGTGTCGAGCGGCGCGAAAACAGCGCGCCGGGCTGCACTGGATAGTCGGTTCACGGCTGCTCTGTCGTCCCTCCGCCATGGATCGATCCTGCCGACCAGCATGCCATCACGAAACGGCTTCACAGCACAGAAGCATTGCCATATGACCTATGGCTTCAGGTGTTTTCCCGGTGCTCCCCTCAGCGTCGAGACACGGACTGATCCCTCGCCGACCGCTTCGCAGTCGGCCCTGCGCTTACTGAACGACCGCGGCTGCCGCGAGCGCCTTCCTGGCGCGCTCAGTGGCTCGTTCTGCGCGGTTCCTGAGCTGGAGAGCGCGGACCAGGCGACAGTGGGCGGCCCGCTTCAGGCTCTCGTCGGAGTAGGCACGAGTCAGGTCATCGGGCATGGACTGCATCTGATTCAGAATGAAAACGGGCCCTTCGGCATTGACGACGGCCGCCTGACAACCAGGTCGGCGGTCCCAGAAGCTAGCGGCCAGTCACCCGGGCCCGCAACGCAATTTCCTCGGCTCGGCTCGGTTCGCGATCGTGCGTTAGGGTCCTGGGCCAGCAGCGGTGGCGATCTTCGCGCGGCTGGATCAGGAGGAGCGAGTGGCGATGTCGGCGACGGCCTTCGACGAGTGTGAGCGGCAGACATGGGCCGGGCGGGCGTCGGCGTTCGCCGGCAGCTTCGCCCAGCTGTGCGCGTATCCGGTACCGCAGTTGCTGGACGCCGTCGGGGTTCAGGCGGATGTACGGGTACTGGACGTGGGCACGGGAACCGGGACGGCCGCTGCAGCGGCGTGCGGGCGCGGGGCCAAGGTGACGGCGGTCGACGCCGAGCCCGGCATGGTGGAGTTGGCCGCGCAGACGGCCCCCGCTGCCGATGTCCAGGTCGCCGTCCTGCCAGTGCTTCCCTTCGCTGACGGGGAGTTCGACGCCGTGGTCGGCAACTTCGTGCTCAACCACGTGGGCCGCCCCCGGGACGCGCTGGCCGAGCTGTGCCGGGTGCTCCGTCCGGGCGGCCGGATCGCGCTGACGATCTGGTCTACTCCCGCGGCTCCCGGCCAGGCGCTGCTGGGCCGGGCCGTGGAGGCGGCGGGCGTGGTGCGGCCGTCGCACCTGCCATCGCTCGCGCCCGAGGACGATTTCCCGCGCAGCCCCCAGGGGTTGACCGACCTGCTGGAGTCCGCCGGGTTCCGGGAGGCGGGGTGCGAGACGGTTCGCTGGGACCACCGGGCCGACCCCGAGGTGTGGTGGAGCGGTCCGGCGGCCGGCGTCGCCTTCATCGGTCAGGTCGTACTCAGCCAGCCCGAGATGACCCGCGTGGAGATCAAGCGCCACTTCGACCTGCTCTGCGAGGAGTTCGCGGGGCCTGACGGCCGACTCGTGCTTCCGCACGAGGCGCTGCTGGCCGGTGCGCGCCGGTAACTGGGAACTGGGTGGTGCGGAAGCTGTAGGTGGCTTACATGGCAGGTTCGTTGCCGCCCTCCGCCGTCCGTGGCTTGTTGCTGTTGCTCGCTTCGCTCGCGGCGACAAGGGCGGAGGAGGGGTGGGGGCGGAGCGCCGTTGCCGGGCGGCGGGGCGGTCGGTGGTGCCTGCGGAAACGATTCTTCAGCTAGGTGTCCTATGCATTTGGGGTCACTCGACCTACTTTGGGGTCACTCGTCCCACAGATCCCGCCCCGTATGTCCGATATGCCGTCAAGTCAGTGACCCCAAAGTAGGTCGAGTGACCCCAAAATGGACCACGCCGATCGCCGCACGCCCCTGGCCCGCCCGCACGCCCCCCGCACGGGCCTACGGCGCCCAACCAGGCTGCCCCCTCCCGTAGTTAGCCCGCGAGCGGAGCGAGCAACAGCAACAAGCCACGGACGGCGGAGGGCGGCAACGAATCCGCCATGTAAGCCACCCACAGCATCCGCGAACAACCGGCGAAGACGCCCCGCCTCCCCCATGAGCCGACAGACGAAGCCCGGGCCGGCCCACAGGGGCCGGCCCGGGCTTCGGAGCGTCAGACTCGGTCGATCAGGCCCCGATCAGGCCAGGTCGAACCGGTCGAGGTCCATGACCTTGGACCAGGCCGCGACGAAGTCGTTCACGAACTTGGCCTTGGCGTCGTCGCTCGCGTAGACCTCGGCGAGGGCGCGGAGCTCGGAGTTGGAGCCGAAGACGAGGTCGGCGCGGCTGCCGGTCCACTTGACCTCGCCGGTGGCGGAGTCGCGGGCCTCGAAGGTGGTGGCGTCCTCGGAGGTCGCCTTCCACTCGGTGCCCAGGTCGAGCAGGTTGACGAAGAAGTCGTTGGTCAGCGACCCGGGGGTGGTGGTGAGGACACCGAGCGACGACTCCTGGTGGTTGGCGCCCAGCACGCGGAGGCCACCGACCAGGACGGTCAGCTCGGGGGCGCTCAGGGTGAGCAGGTTCGCCCGGTCGATCAGCAGGTACTCCGCCGGCAGCCGGCTGCCCTTGCCGAGGTAGTTGCGGAAGCCGTCCGCGATCGGCTCCAGGGCGGAGAACGACTCCACGTCGGTCTGGTCCTGGGAGGCGTCGGCGCGGCCCGGGTGGAAGGGGACCTGGACGTCGAAGCCGGCCGTCTTGGCGGCCTGCTCGACGCCGACGGCGCCGGCCAGCACGACGAGGTCGGCGAGCGAGACCTGCTTGCCGCCGGTCGCGGCGGAGTTGAAGGACTCCTGGATCCCCTCCAGGGTGCGCAGCACCGTGGCCAGCTGGTCGGGTCCGTTGACCTCCCAGCTGCGCTGCGGCTCCAGCCGGATGCGGGCGCCGTTGGCGCCGCCGCGCTTGTCGCTGCCGCGGAAGGACGAGGCCGAGGCCCAGGCGGTGGAGACCAGCTGGGACACCGTCAGGCCCGAGTCGAGGATCTTGCCCTTGAGGGCGGCAATGTCCTCGGCGCCGACGAGCTCGTGCGTCACCGCGGGCAGCGGGTCCTGCCACAGCAGGACCTCGGACGGGACCTCGGGGCCGAGGTAGCGGGCGATCGGGCCCATGTCGCGGTGGGTCAGCTTGTACCAGGCCCGGGCGAAGGCGTCCGCGAACGCGGCCGGGTCCTCCAGGAAGCGGCGCGAGATCTGCTCGTAGGCCGGGTCGATGCGCAGCGACAGGTCGGTGGTCAGCATCGTCGGGGCGTGGCTCTTCGACGGGTCGAAGGCGTCGGGGACGGTGCCCGCGCCCGCGTTCTCCTTCGGCCGCCACTGGTTGGCGCCCGCGGGGCTCTTGAACAGCTCCCACTCGTAGCCGAACAGGATCTCGAAGAAGCTGTTGTCCCAGGTGACCGGGGTGTTCGTCCAGATGCCCTCAAGGCCGCTGGTGATCGCGTCGGCGCCCTTGCCGGTGCCGTAGCTGCTCTTCCAGCCGAGGCCCTGCTGCTCCAGCGGGGCGGCCTCGGGGTCGGGGCCGACGTTGTCGGCCGGGCCGGCGCCGTGGGTCTTGCCGAAGGTGTGGCCGCCCGCGATCAGGGCGACGGTCTCCTCGTCGTTCATCGCCATCCGGCGGAAGGTCTCACGGATGTCGCGGGCCGCGGCCAGCGGGTCCGGGTTGCCGTTGGGGCCCTCGGGGTTGACGTAGATCAGGCCCATCTGGACCGCGCCCAGCGGTTCCTCCAGCTCGCGGTCGCCGGTGTAGCGCTCGTCGTCGAGCCAGGTGGTCTCGGGGCCCCAGTAGACATCCTCGTCCGGCTCCCAGACGTCGGGGCGGCCGCCGGCGAAGCCGAAGGTCTCGAAGCCCATCGACTCCAGGGCGACGTTGCCGGTGAGGATCATGAGGTCGGCCCAGGAGATGTTCTGGCCGTACTTCTTCTTGACCGGCCACAGCAGGCGGCGGGCCTTGTCGAGGCTGGCGTTGTCCGGCCAGCTGTTGAGCGGGGCGAAGCGCTGCTGCCCGGCCCCGGCGCCGCCGCGGCCGTCGCTGATCCGGTAGGTGCCCGCGCTGTGCCAGGCCATGCGGATCATGAACGGGCCGTAGTTGCCGAAGTCGGCCGGCCACCAGTCCTGGGAGTCCGTCAGCACCGCCGCGATGTCCTGCTTCACGGCTGCGAGGTCGAGCGAGTTGAAGGCCTCGGCGTAGTCGAAGTCCGCACCGAGGGGGTTGGCCACGGCGGGGTTCTTCGCGAGGATCTTCAGATTGAGCCGGTCCGGCCACCACTGGCGGTTTCCGCCGCCCTGCGTCGGGTGCGCGGCGCGTCCGTGCACGACCGGGCAGCCACCCCCGCCCTCCGTCTTCGCGTCTACGACGATTGCATCATGGTTGTCGGACATGGGATTCCTTCCGGACTGGACGGTTCACGAGTCTGCGGATCACGGCGGTCAGCATCTGCAGGAGGGGCGTGCCGGAGGCTTCTTGTCTCTTGTCCCTTGGCCAGCGCCGGATCCGATCCTACGATGGACAGAGTCTAAGTCAAGAAGCCTGCCAATCCCACATCCAATCGGAACCCGGACATCCATTGGTAAACTACGTGCGTCCCGTCGAACCCGAATAGGTGAACCGATATGAGTGACCTGCTGGAGCGACTGCGAGGGCGCGGCTGGAGGATGACCTCCCAGCGGCGTGTCGTTGCGGAGGTCCTCGACGGCGACCATGTGCATCTCACGGCTGACGAGGTGCACGCCCGAGCCGTGCGGCGGCTGCCGGAGATATCCCGCGCGACCGTCTACAACACCCTGCGCGAGCTGGTCTCGCTCCACGAGGTGATAGAGGTCACCACGGACGGCCGCGCCAAGCGCTACGACCCCAACGCCCACCACCCGCACCAGCACCTGGTCTGCTCCCACTGCGGCACCATCCGCGATGTCCACCCGACCGGCGACCCGCTGGCCGCCCTCCCGGCGGAGCAGCGTTTCGGCTTCACCATGTCCGAGGTCGAGGTCACCTACCGCGGACTGTGCCCGTCCTGCGCGTAGCCCGCTCCGCAGTGGAACTGTCCCTGATCAAGCGTGCCCGCGTCAGGCGACACGCCGCAGCGCAGGAAGGCGGCTGCCGACAGTGTGTCGACAGCCGCCGTGACAGCTCGTTCAGCTCGTTCAGTTCGTACCGCTCAAGCTCCTGCCGTTCAGTTCCCGCGGTCGCCGCGGAAGGCGCGCAGCATGGGCAGGGCGCGGTTGTCGTAGTCGAACGCCGCCTGGTTCTCCCAGGCGTTGCCCGAGGTGGGGTCGGTCTCGTCCCAGCCGTTGCCGGGGACGGCGGTCCAGGTGCCCTCCCAGTAGAAGTAGCCGAGCCCGCGCCCGCCGGGGACGGCCGCGACGGTGTCGGCGAGGGTGCGTACCCAGGCCTCCTGGCCGGACGGGGTCGCCGGGAAGCCCGCCACCAGCTGGTCGGCGGAGTCGATCATGTTGGCGAGGGCGTCCTTGCTGTCCAGCCGGAACGGGTAGCCGGTCTCGGCGACCAGCACGTCCTTGTCGTAGCGGGCCGAGACATCGGCGAGGTTGGCCGCCAGACCGGTCAACGGGCCGTGCCAGTACGGGTAGTAGGAGGCCCCGATGACGTCGAAGGGGATCTCGTAGGACACGGCGTTGTCGAACCACCAGCGGTACAGGCCGTTGTCGCCGCCGTTGGCCAGGTGCAGCACGATCCGGGTGCGCGGCGAGACGGCGCGGGCCGCTGCGATGCCGGACTTGAGCAGTGCGGCCAGCTGCTCCCAGTGGTTCCAGTCGCCGTCCGGCCAGAGCAGCCCGCCGTTCAGCTCGTTGCCGATCTGGGCCAGGGCCGCCGGGGTGCCCTGCGCGGCCAGAGATCCGAGGACGTCGGCGGTGTGGTCGTAGACCGCCTGCTTCAGACCGTCGAGGTCGTAGCCCGCCCAGGCCGCGGGCTTGAACTGCTTGCTGGGGTCGGCCCAGGTGTCGGAGTAGTGGAAGTCGACCATCAGCCGCACCCCGGCGGCGTGCAGGCGCCGGGCTATCGGCAGGATCCGGCGCTTGGTGTTGTAGCCGTCGGCCGGGTTGACCCAGACCTTCAGCCGGGCGTGGGTCAGTCCGGCCTCGGCGAGGATCCGAATCGCGTCACCGCGCCGGCCGTCCGGGTAGCGGTACACGCCGCCCAGCGCCTCGCTCTTGGCGAGGGAGGAGATGTCCATACCGCGAATGCGCAGCCCGCTGCCGTCCGCCGCGTCTGATCCGGTGCCCGCGGCGCGGGTCGCCGCCAGCGCCGCGTCCGGAAACGCCAGCGGAAGCGTGGTCGCGGCGGCGGCAGCCGCCACCGCCTTGATCATGGTGCGTCGTTGCACGTGGGGTCCTTTCATCGCTGTGGGGCTGCGCGGGACCGCGTGGCACCTTGATGGTTTTTCCAACAAGGAGCGACAGATCCAAACGGAAGCTTGGGGCTGCCGAGCGCCGAGGTCAAGAGCGGAGCGTGACCGAATTCGGCACAGTTGTGCACAGTCCGTGCACACCCCCGTGCACAGCCTCCTCAGCGATCCGCCCGGCCCGGCGTCGTGCGCCGGGCCGGGCGGGGCTGTGACGATGCGTGCTGCTGATCAGCTGCGGACTGCTGCTCAGCTGTGGGAGACGGTCAGGCCGTAGAAGGCCACGCGCGCTCCGTTGGTGGTGCTGTTCGAGGAGGACTGGTTGTAGGAGCCGGCCTTGAAGTACTGCTTGTAGACGTCGAAGGACGAGGGGATGGCGTAGTGGGTGGTGGTGCCGTTGACCGTCAGGTTGATGGTGTTGCCGCCGGAGACGCCGAGGACGTAGCTCCAGGTCTTGCCGATCGCGACAGTGCCGACGGTGTGCGTGGTCTGGCCGCCCGAGGGCGAGTTCTCCGTGCCGACCACGATGCTGCCGTTGTTGTAGTAGTAGAGCTCCACCAGCGGTTTGGTGGACGAGCCGCCCGAGCCGAGGTGGATCTGTCCCACGCAGACGTGCGACGTCACGGACACCACGCGCAGCGTCGCGCTCAGCTTGTGGGTGCCGCTGAGCGCCCAGTCCGCGGGGCTGCCGTTGGAGTTCATCTCGCGCAGCTCGGAGCGGGCGTAGTTGGAGTTGGGGGTGGTCACGCCCTTCTCCGGGGCCCAGAAGGTCATCGCGCCGTCGCGGGTGTCGGTGTAGAAGTACGAGTCCTGGAAGCCGTTGGCCCCCTGGAGCTCGGAGGACGGGATGGTGGTGGGCGAGCCGGGGGAGCCGACGGGCTCCTGCAGCTCCCAGACCGACAGGTTGAAGTTTCCGCCGGGCGCGACCGTGGGGGAGGCGGCGCTGGCGCTGGTGCCCAGCAGGCTGACGGTGCCGGCCATGCCGACGGCGGTGACCGTGGCGAGGAGCTTGGAGCGGGTTTTCACGTGGGGGTTCCTTCCGCTGCCTGGACCATGTTCAGGTACATGAACTAGGTCTAGTCCAATGGTGCGTCAGTCTGGATAGTACGGATGCTTCGCCCGGTCAACAATCCCTTCAGCGAGAGGAGTTCATTACCGCAGGTGGAATGGACAGTTCGCGAGGTCGTGGAGTTGACGCAGGCACTGTCGCGTCCGACCTGGCCGGGTGTGGCTGGGCGATTCGGCCGACTTTGACAATTCAGGGATGTGAACACGGCAGCGTCCCGAAAGGCCGGACGGGCGGGCCGTGTAGCTTCGAGCCATGACAACGTCGATCTCCGTGTCCGGGCTGGTCAAGACCTTCGGTCGGACCCGCGCGCTGGACGGCCTGGAGCTGAGCGTCGCCACGGGTGAGGTGCACGGGTTCCTCGGCCCCAACGGCGCCGGCAAGTCCACCACCATCCGGGCGCTCCTCGGTCTGATCCGGGTCGACTCCGGCACGATGCGGATGCTGGACGGGGACCCCCCCTGGCGCGACTCGGTCGCGCTGCACCGCCGACTCGCCTATGTGCCGGGCGATGTGACGCTGTGGCGGAACCTCACCGGCGGCGAGGTGATCGACCTACTCGGACGGCTGCGCGGCGGCCTGGACGCCGGTCGGCGGGCCGCGCTGCTGGAGCGGTTCGAGCTCGATCCGACCAAGAAGGGCAACGCCTACTCCAAGGGCAACCGTCAGAAGGTGGCCCTGGTAGCCGCGTTCGCCTCGGACGCCGAGCTGCTGATCCTGGACGAGCCCACCTCGGGTCTCGACCCGCTGATGGAGGAGGTCTTCCGCGGCTGCGTCGCCGAGGAGCGGGACCGGGGCCGCACCGTGCTGCTGTCCAGTCACATCCTTTCCGAGGTAGAGGCGTTGTGCGACCGGGTGAGCATCATCCGGGCCGGCCGCACCGTGGAGAGCGGCTCGCTCACCGAGCTGCGCCACCTCACCCGTACTTCGATCGAGGCCCAACTCGCCTCCGCTCCAGAAGGGTTGGACCGGCTGCCCGGACTGCACGACCTCGACCTCAAGGTCTTCCCCGGAGCCGGCGCCCAACTGCGCTGCCAGGTGGACACCGACCGGCTCGACGGCCTGCTGCGGGTCCTCTCCATCGCGGGGGTCCGCACGTTGACGAGCCGTCCGCCCACGCTGGAGGAGCTCTTCCTGCGCCACTACGAGCAGCCGGACGGGGTGCGGTCATGACCGCCGGGCTCGGCGAGCTGCTGCGGCTGGCCCTGCGCCGGGACCGGATCATGCTGCCGGTCTGGATCTACGCGATGATCGGCTCGGTGGCCAGCACCCTGGTCTCGATCCGCCACCTCTACCCGGACGCCGCCTCCCGCGACCGGCTCGCACAGAGCATCAACGGCAACCCGTCGCTGCGCGCGCTGTACGGGCCGGTCCACGACGCCCACAGCATCGGCGCGTTGACGGCCTGGCGGATCCTGCCCTTCGGCGGGTTGATGATGGGTCTGCTGTGCGTCCTGCTGATCACCCGTCACACCCGCGCCGAGGAGGAGGCAGGGAGGATGGAGCTGGTCGGCGCGGGTGCGGTCGGCCGGGCCGCGCCGCTGGCCGCCGCCCTCGGCACGGCGCTGACCGCCTGCGTCGCCGTCGCGTTGGTCGTGCCGCTGCTGATGATCGCCTTCGGCCAGGACGCTGCGGGCTCCTTCGCCTTCGGCGTGGCCTACGCCGGGGTCGGCCTGGTCTTCGCCGGTGCCGCGGCCCTCGCGGCGCAGGTCACCGGCACCGCCCGGGCGGCCAACGGGATCGGTGGGGCGCTGCTGGGCCTGGCCTATCTGCTCCGCGCCTGCGGTGACGCGTCCGGCGGCAGCGGTCCCGAATGGCTGGTCTGGCTCTCCCCGCTGGGCTGGGCGGAACGGGTCCGCCCCTACGGCGAGAACGCCTGGTGGCTGCCGGCGCTGATGCTCGCGGCAGCCCTGGTGCAGATCGCGGGTGCGTATGTGCTGGCCAGCCACCGCGACCTGGGCAGCGGACTGCTTCCGCAGCGCCCCGGGCCGCCGGCCGGGGCTCCCTCGCTGCGCAGCGCCTACGCCCTCGGCCTGCGGCTGCAGCGCGGCAGCCTCTACGGCTGGACCGCCGCGTTCCTGGCCTCCGGGCTGGTCTTCGGCGGCATCAGCCAGGGCATCAGGCAACTCCTGGACGGCAGCAGCTCGACGCGGCAGCTGCTGGAGCGGATGGGCGGCACCCATGGAGCCGTCGACTCCTACCTCTCCACCATGATCAGCACCTTCGGCATGGTCGCCGCCGTCTACGCGGTGCAGACCGTGCTCCGGCTGCGCGGTGAGGAGACCGGGGGTCGGGCCGAGCCGGTGCTGGCCACCGGCGTGGCCCGGCTCACCTGGGCGTGGAGCCATCTGGTCTACCCACTGCTGGGCTCGGCCGTCCTGCTGCTGGCGGCGGGCCTCGGCCTGGGCCTGGGCACCGGCGCGGTGCTGGGCGATCCGGGCGGCTGGACCTGGCGGCTGCTCGGCGGCGCTCTGGTGCAGCTGCCGGCGGTGTGGGTGTTCGCCGGGGTGGCCGTCGCGCTGTTCGGACTGCGGCCGCGATGGACCGCCGCTGCCTGGGGCGTCCTCGGCGTCCTGCTGTTCATCGCCTACCTGGGGCCGCTGCTGAACGCCGGTCAGTGGTTCCTGGACCTGACGCCGTTCACCCATGTGCCGCGGCTGCCCGGCGGCACGGTGACGCTGCAGCCGCTGTTCTGGCTGACGCTGGTCACCGTGGTGCTCGGCGGCGCGGGCCTGGTCGGTCTGCGCCGCCGGGACCTGGGCTGAGCCGGACAGCCCGGGGCAGAGGTCGCAGGGGTCTCAGAGGTCTCAGAGGTCAAGGACCAGGCGGTCGCCCCGGCAGCGGGAGACGCAGATCATCATGGTCTCGTTCGCGGCCCGCTCCTCGGCGCTGAGCACCGAGTCGCGGTGGTCCGCCTCGCCCTCGACGATGTCGGTCTCGCAGGTTCCGCAGGTGCCCTCGGTACAGGAGTAGAGCACCTGCACACCTGCGTCGAGGACGGTCTGCAGCACGGTGGCGTCCGGCGCCACGGTCAGGGTCAACCCCGATTCCAGCAGCACGAGTTCGAAGGAGTCCGAGACCGCGTCCGGGTCCGCGGCCCGGGCGGTGAACCGCTCCGTGCGCAGACTGCCCGCGGGCCGGTCGCCGCAGCGCTCCTCGACGGCGTCGAGCAGGGGGCCCGGGCCGCAGCAGTAGACCGGGATGTCCGCAGGGGTCGCGGCGAGCACCCGGTCCAGGTCCAGCAACCCGGTCTCGTCCTGCGGCGCGACGGTGACCCGGCCCCGGCCGGCGTCCAGCGCCGCCAGCCGGTCCAGGAAGGCCATCGAGCCGCGGGTGCGGCCCCCGTACAGCAGGGTCCACTCGGCGCCGGCGGCCTCGGCGGCGGCCAGCATCGGCAGGATCGGGGTGATCCCGATGCCGCCCGCGATGAACAGGTAGCGGTCGGCCGGGCGCAGCGCGAAGTGGTTGCGCGGGCCGCGGACCCGGATGCTGCTGCCCTCGGCCAGGGCCGTGTGGACGTGCGCGGAGCCGCCGCGGCCGACGCCGTCGGGTTCGCGCAGCACGGCGACCTGCCAGCGGTCAAGGTCCGACGGGTCGCCGCACAGCGAGTACTGGCGGGTGCGGTCGCCGTCGAGGAGCAGGTCGATGTGCGCCCCGGGCTCCCAGCCCGGGAGTTCGCCCCCGTCCGGATGACGGAGTGTCAGGGAGACGACCCCGTCCGCCTCCTGGGTGCGGCGGTCGACGGTGAGTTCGGCCTGGTATTCGGCGGTGGTGCTCTGGGTGCTCATCGGCGGCTGTCCTCGTGCTGGTGTTCGTGGGTGAGCATCCAGCTCCACATCTCCACCGGGTCGTCGTCGGTGTGCTCGGCCCCGCAGTGGCAGGCGCCGTGCAGCAGGTCGGTTCCGGGCAGCCAGCGGACGCGGTAGACCTCGCCGCTCGGCCCCTGGACGCCGCTGGTCGTCACTGCTTCAGCTCCGCCAGCCGGGCCAGGATGCGGCGGGCGGCCAGGCCGCCGGTGTCGATGTTGATGCTGAGCTCCTGGTACCCGGCCGGCTCGGTGGCCAGCGCGCGCTGGAGCAGGTTGAGGGCGTCCACGTCCTGCATCACCACGGTGTGGTTGAAGTCGTGCAGGAAGGTGGTGACTTCGGCGTCGTCCCGGGCGAAGTCGCGGGAGACGGCCCAGAAGTCGTAGACGCTGCCCTCGGTGGAGGGCGTGATGGCGTAGGTGATCTCGGTGTGGAAGGCGGGGCTGTCGGTGCCCACCGGGGTGATCCGGCTGTGCAGCAGGTAGAGGCAGGGGGCCAGGTACTCGATGTCCTGGTGCCGGGTGATCCGGCCCTCGATCCCGGTGGACCGGGCGTAGAAGGGCGGGCACGCGGCGTCCTCCATGTGCCGCGACACCCGGACGATCGCGCCGGCCTCGTCGACCTCGGTGGTGATCGGCGTCTCGGCGACCTCGGGGGTGCCGATGTAGCCGCCGTGCAGATAGGTCTCGTGCGAGAGGTCCAGCAGGTTGTCGACCAGCAGCCCGTAGTCGGCGTCGATGGGCTCCATCCCGCTGACCGAGCTCCAGTTCTCGCTGTCGGCGAGGTGAGGGGCCCGGGGGACAGCGGCACTGTCGGCGAGCGCGGGGTCGCCGATCCAGACCCAGACGAAGGAGTCCTGCTCGACCACGGGGTACGAGCTCACCCTGGCGGTACGGGGTATCCGCTTCTGGCCGGGGACGTAGACGCAGGTGCCGGTGGTGTCGTAGGTGAAGCCGTGGTAGCCGCAGACGACCTTGTCGCCGTCGAGCCGGCTCGCCGAGAGCGGGAAGCGGCGGTGCACGCAGCGGTCGGCCAGAGCCACCACCCGCTGCTCCTCGTCCTCGGTGCGGTAGAAGGCGATGGGCTCGCCGAGGATGGTGCGGGCGAGCAGTTCACGGCCGACCTCGCGGCCGTAGGCGGCGACGTACCACTGGTTGCGGGCGAATGCGGTCACGATGGATTCCCTCGACGTTGGGGGACCACTGCACGGAGCGGCTGAGGAACACCATCGACGCGCCCGCCCCACCCCGGCAAGCCTCCTTCCGTCAGGCGGAAGACGACCTGGGAGAGGTGGCCGGCGCACTCACCGGGGCTGCCAGCCCAGGGCTCTGGAGATGCCGCGCGCGGCCACCCGGACGGCGGGGCCGAGCTGCCGGGGCTGGGCGTCCTCGGCATGGACCACGACGGACACGGCGGCCACCAGCTCACCGCCCGCCCCGAGCACCGGAGCGGCCACCGAGACCGCGTCGTCGGTGATCTGACGGTCGCTCACCGCGTAGCCGGTGCGCCTGGCCTCGGCCAGCAGCCGGCGCAGCCGGGCTGGATCGGTCACCGTGTACGGGGTGAAGGAGGCCAGCTGACGGTCCATCACCTGCTCCTGCAGGTCGACGTCCGCGTGGGCGAGCAGGGCGAGGCCCACGCCGGTCGCGTGCAGCGGCCAGCGCGCCCCCACCTGGCTGCGCACCCCGACGGCGGAGCGTCCGGAGATCCGCTCGATGTAGACCACGTCGAAGCCGTCGCGCACCGCCAGGTGCACGTTCTCGTGGGTGGCCTCGTAGAGGTCCTCCAGGTAGGGCATCGCGGTCTGCCGGAGCACCACCCCGCGCGGGGCGAGGGCCGCGGTCTCCCACAGCCGCAGCCCGATCCGGTAGACCCCGGCGTCGTCGCGCTCCAGTGCGCCCCAGCGGGTGAGCGCGCCGACCAGCCGGTGGGCGGTGGTGAGCTGCAGTCCGGCCCGGCGGGCGATCGCGGTCAGCGAGAGTGCCTGGTTGTCCTGGTCGAAGGCGCCGAGCACGTCCAGCAGCCGGTCGGCGGCCGAGCGGGAGCCGGGCACGGACTGTCCTGAGCTCATCCGCGGTCCGTCACAGCCGGTCCGCCGCGTCGCGTCCGGCGGCGCGTCCGGAGAACAGGCAGCCGCCCAGGAAGGTGCCTTCCAGGGCGTTGTAGCCGTGCACCCCGCCGCCGCCGAAGCCGGCCACCTCGCCGGCCGCGTACAGCCCGCCGATGGGCGCGCCGTCCGCGCCCAGCGCCCGGGACTGCAGGTCGGTCTGGATGCCGCCGAGCGTCTTGCGGGTGAGGATGTGCAGCTTGACGCCGATCAGCGGTCCGGCGGCGGGGTCCAGGATCCGGTGCGGGGAGGCGGTGCGGCCGATCCGGTCGCCGAGGTAGCGGCGGGAGTTGCGGATGCCCTGGACCTGCGAGTCCTTGCTGTAGGGGTTGGCGATCTGCAGGTCCCTGGCCTCGATCTGGGCGCGGACGGCGTCGGCCCGCAGCAGCGGCTCGTCGGTCAGCGCGTTCATCCTCGCCACCAGCTCCTCCAGAGTGTCGGCGACGACGAAGTCCGCGCCGTGCTGCTTGAACGCCTCGACCGGAGCCGGGGCGCCCTTGCCGAGCAGCCGGGCGCGCAGGAACGCGCGGCGGTCCTTGCTGGTGATGTCGGGGTTCTGCTCGGAGCCCGACAGCGCGAACTCCTTCTCGATGATCTTCTGGCTGAGGATGAACCAGGAGTGGTCGAACCGGGCGATGTCCGCTGTGGTGCGCAGATGGCGCAGCGTACCGAGGGTGTCGTAGCCGGGCAGGCACGGGTCCGGCAGCCGCCGGCCCAGCGCGTCGAACCACATCGACGAGGGGCCAGGGAGGATGCGGATGCCGTGGCCGGCCCAGATCGGGTCCCAGTTCTGCACGCCCTCGGTGTAGTGCCACATGCGGTCCCGGTTGACCAGCCGCACCCCGGCCTCGGCGCTGATGTCGAGCATCCGCCCGTCGACATGGGCGGGCACGCCGGTGACCATACTGGCCGGCGGGGTGCCCATCCGCTCCGGCCAGTAGCGGCGGACGATGTCGTGGTTGCCGCCGATCCCGCCGCTGGTGACGATGACTGCCTGCGCGTTCAGCTCGAACTCGCCGACCGCGTCCCGGTTGGAGGCGACGCCGCGGGCCGAGTCGTCCTGCGCGAGCAGCGTGCCGCGCACCCCGGTGGCCTGGCCGTCGGCGACCAGGAGCTCGTCGACCCGGTGGCGGTGGTGGAAGGTCAGCAGGCCGTCCGCGGCGGCTCGCTGCGCCGAGGCGACGAACGGCTCGACCACCCCGGTGCCGGTGCCCCAGGCGACGTGGAAGCGGGGGACGGAGTTGCCGTGCCCGTCCGCGCGCAGATCGCCGCGCTCGGCCCAGCCGACGGTCGGCAGGAAGCTGATGCCGTGGCCGGTCAGCCAGGAGCGCTTCTCCCCGGCGGCGAACTCGACGTAGGCGCGGGCCCAGCGGGCGGCCCAGGAGTCCTCGTCGTCCAGCCGGTCGAACCCGGCGCTGCCCTGCCAGTCGTTCCAGGCCAGCTCCAGCGAGTCCTTGACGCCGAGGCGGCGCTGCTCGGGGGAGTCGACCAGGAACAGCCCGCCGAAGGACCAGAACGCCTGGCCGCCGAGGTTGGCGGCGTTCTCCTGGTCCAGCAGGGCGACCCGCTTGCCCCGGCTGGTCAGCTCGTGTGCGGCCACGAGTCCGGCCAGTCCGGCTCCGACGACGATGACGTCAGCGTCCATGGGGATCGATTCCTTCTGTGCGGGCGGGGGTGGGGGCGCGCAGGGCAGGGGGGTAGTCTCCACACCCGCGCGCCCCTCCTGCAACCCGAGCCCTGCTCAGCGAGTGTTTCAGTCGGAGAAAACCTTGGACTCGGCGTCCTCGACGATCTCCGCGAAGCCGGGCGGACGCGTCAGCAGGGCGGCGATGCGCTCCGCGGCGGGGTCGCCGGAACGGTGGGCGCGGTCGACGGCGGCGGTGACGTCGTAGCGCGTGGTCCTGAGCTCGACGTCGGGGCCGAGCAGCGCCCAGTACGCGGTGCCGGGATCGCCGTCGTGGAAGGGCAGCCCCACGCTGCCCGGGTTGACGCTGCGCCGGCCCGCCACGCTCCGGTCGAACTGCAGGTGGGTGTGGCCGGTGACCAGGGTCCGCGCGTCGACGCCGGCGGCCAGGTCGGCGAAGCGCCCGGCGGGCGTTCCCGGCGTGACCAGCTCGCGGTCGCTGCGCGGGGAGCCATGGCAGAAGAACACCGGGCCCAGCACCTCCAGCTCCACGACGGCGCTGAACGGGAGCCCGGCCAGGAAGGCGACGGCCTCGGCCGAGTGCTGTGCGGGGATCCAGGACGCCCTCGGGCTGTCTGGAGTACGGCTCCCGGCGGACACCTCGGCCGTGCAGCGGTCAGCGTTGCCGCGCACGCAGACGGCGCGGTCGCCCAGCGCGGCGATCCGCTCGAACGTCTGCTGCGGCTCCGGACCCCAGGTCAGATCCCCGCAGAACAGGACGAGGTCGGCTCCCGCGACGTCCGGTTCGGCGAGCACGGCGTCGAGGGCAGGGATGTTGCCGTGCACGTCGGACAGTACGGCGACGCTGGCGACCGGGCCGTGGCGGCGCGGCGGACCTTCCCAACTCGCCGGTCCGTAAAGGGTGATGTCGTGCACGGGGCCTCCATTCGGTGTCGCTCCACGACCCTACGTCGAGCGATTGTGAGCTACCCTCAGGTTTGCCGCGCACAGGGTGCGGACAGGGATTGTTAGCGTTCACATGCCTGCGTGTTCATATGCCCCACCCGATACGTACCACCGTTCTTCATGCGGCTGCCCGAGACTCCGAGCGACCAGAACGGCGAGCGACCAGAAACGGCGAACGCGCTCGCTCCTACCCTCCTGTGCGACCCTCACCCGGCGGAGATGGACTTGAAGACCCAGATCGACGTGAACCGGCGCGGATTCATCCGTAACGCGACCGGTGCATCGCTAGGCCTGTTCGCGGCCCCGACCGCGTTGAGCTGGCTGGCGGTCCCGCAGAAGGCGGAAGCGGCGGTCACGCCGGTCAAGGCGCTCGCCTTTGTCGACACCTACACCACCAACACCAGCGCCGACCTCACCGTGGCCGGCAACGCCGCGGTCCGCGCACTGTCCGGGATGGACCGGCTGTGGAAGACCGGTACGGCCTGGAACACCGGAACGCCGCTGGCGGCCGACATCCTGCGTGCCAATATGCGCTACTGCGCCGAGGTCACCGCGGCGCGGACCGACGCCGAGGCGCGCGAGGCCTTCATCTACGACCGGCAGGACCAGAGTTACGCGTCGATCGGCGGCCTCGGCCCGCTCGCCGACCTCTACCGCACCGGCGCCAAGGCTGTCACCTCGATCACCTCCGCGCCCGACGGCACCCCGGCCACGACGATCAGCGACTCCGTCCCGGCCGGCGCTCCCGCCGGGTCCGCCACCGGCGCCGGTTCCACCAGTTCGGACCTCGGCCTGGTGGTCACCCTGGTGAACACCCTGCGCGGCAACTACGCCTCGGGCAACCCCAGCAAGAACTCCTACCTGTACCCGCGCCCGTGGCGGATGACCGAGGACAGCACGGTCGTCGACACCGGCAGCACCGACAGCCTGGGCTACCCGGTCTACACGTCGGACGTGGTGGTGGCGCCGCAGCTGCTGCGGCAGCGCAGCACCACCCCGGCCACCGACAGCGGCTTCCCCAGCGGCCACACCAACGCCTTCTACCTGGCCTCGCTCGCCCTCGCCTACGCGGTCCCCGAGCGCTTCCAGGAACTGGTGGCGAGTGCCTCCAAGCTCGCCAACACCCGTATCACCGCGGGTATGCACTCTCCGGTCGACGTCATCGGCGGCCGTACCCTGGCAACCGCGCTGGCCGCGGCCACGCTGGCCGACCCCGCCAACGCCGCCCTCAAGGCCGCGGCCCGGGCCCAGGCCGCGGCGTACTTCCAGACGCAGACCGGCAGCACCGCCGACACCCTCTACGCCTTCGCCCACTCCGCCGGCGTCGACACCGACCCCTACGCCGACCGCGAGGCCAACGAAGACGCGGTCACCCGCCGGCTCACCTACATCCTGCCGCGCCACGGCCGCGACATCGCGCTCACCGTGCCCAAGGGCGCGGAGGTGCTGCTGGAGACCCGGCTGCCCTACCTCGACGCCGACCAGCGCCGCGAGGTGCTGCGCAGCACCGCGCTCCGCTCGGGCTACACCCTCCCGGACGCCGACGACCAGTACACCGCCGAGCAGTGGGGACGGCTCGACCTCTTCGCCGCGGCGGACGGCTACGCGGCCTTCGACAGCGACGTGACCGTCACCATGAACGCCGCCGACGGCGGCTTCAGCGCCGCCGACGCCTGGCGCAACGACATCGAGGGCTGCGGCGGCCTCACCAAGCAGGGCACCGGCACACTCACCCTCTCCGGCGTCAACAGCTACACCGGCGGTACCACGGTCGCGGCGGGCGTGCTCACCGCCGCCTCGCACCAGGCGCTCGGCCACGGGGACGTCCGGGTCGGCGGCGGCACGCTGCGGCTGCAGCCGAACCGGGGCGGCGTCAGCGTGCGCGGCAGCGTCGCCCTGGCCGCCGGCACCACCCTGGCGGTGACGCTCCGTCGGGGCGGCCCGGCGGCGCTGGAGGTCTCCGGCCGGGTCGCGCTGGGCGGCGGGGCCGTCCTCGCCATCCACCTCGACGGACCGGTCGCCGGCGACCGCGACATCACACTGCCGGTGATCGACACCCGTTCGCTGCAGGGCCAGTTCGCCTCGATCACCGTGGACGCCGACGGCTACCAGGCCGTCCCGGTCTACACCCACCAGGGCCTGTCGGTCCGGATCACTCGCAACTGACCTTACAGGGAAGCATTGCTGACACTTTGTCAGCAATCCCATTGCCCGCGCAGCGGATGCACCGCCACCATGGCACGGCCACGATGCATCCGCTGCGCCGTCACGCTCCAACCGGCGTCACGCACCATCCCGCTTCAACCCTCACCCTCTCACCCTCGTTCCAGGAGTTGACATGTCCACAAAGTACCTGCACCGCCGGCTCCGTCCCGCCGCCATCGCCGTCTCCGCGCTGGCGCTGACCATCGTCGCCCCGTCGTCGGCCGTGCACGCCGACGACCTCGGCTCGCAGACCCTGGCCGGCGCCACCTCGGTCGGGCTGCACAACACCTACAACGACAAGGTCCCGTACACCTACCTGGCCAACGCGCTCGACACCGGCGCGTCCCTGATCGAGCTGGACGCCTGGGCCAACCCGTTCACCCACAAGTGGAACGTCAGCCACAGCAACCCGTTGGCCAGCAACAACAACTGCGTCCAGGCCAGCACCACGGCCGACCTCTACACCGGCAACCGCAACCAGAACCTCGACAGCTGCCTGGACGACATCCGGATCTGGATGCAGGCCCACCCCACCCACGGCCCGATCATGGTCAAGCTGGAACTGAAGGAGGGCTTCAACTCCTCGATCGGCCTGGACGCGACGGAGCTGGACAGCTACGTCAAGACCCACCTCGGCAGCCTCGTCTACACCCCGGCCGACCTGCTCACCAAGGCCGACGGCAGCCTCTACCCCGACCTGGACACCGCCGCCAAGGCCGACAACTGGGCCACCCGCGCCGCGCTGGCCGGCAAGGTGATCGTGGAGGCCATCCCCGGCACCGTCGAGCAGACCCTCAACTCCTCCTCCACCTGGACCGACGTGGTCGAGGCCGCCCACCTCAAGAGCCTGTACGCGGCCGGGAACATCGCGAGTGCGGAGATCTTCCCCAGCGTGCTCAACGCCCAGACCGGCGACCCCCGCACCCGCTACAGCGACACCACGCTGCGCCCCTGGTTCGTGGTCTTCGACGGTGACGCCGGGACCTGGGTGAGCGACGGCAACACCGAGTGGTACAACACCAACCACTACCTCGCCGTGGTCACCGACGCCTACGACGTCGCCCCGGCGCTCAGCGCCTCCGCCCCGACCCTGGCCGAGGCTCAGGCCCGGGTGGCGCTGCTCGCCGCCGACGGCGCGTCCTTCGTCTCCACCGACTGGTTCAACGCCCCCGGCGACGGCGTCCTCGGCGAGGTGCTGGCCCGTGGCTGACAACCGGCTCACCGGCCCGCGCCGCGCCGCGCTCCGCCGTCCGGGCCGACTGCTGACGGCCGGTACGGCAGCGCTCGCCCTGCTCGCCTTCGGCCCGACGGCGGCCACCGCCCATGCCGCGACCGCGGTCACCGCGGTCAGCGACCCGGCCGCACTGGTGGACCCGTACGTCGGGACCGCCTCCAACAGCGACTACAGCGCCGGGAACACCTTCCCCGGCGCGGACGTGCCGCACGGCATGCTGCAGTGGAGTCCTGACACCTCGTCACGGCCCAAGGGCGGCGGCTACAACTACGCCGACTCCAGCATCTCCGGCTTCAGTCTGACCCATGTCTCCGGCGTGGGCTGCGACGCCGCCGGAGACATCCCGTTCCTGCCTACCACCGGCGCCGTCGGCTCCACGCCGGGCTCGACCACGGCGTCCTTCTCGCACTCGGGCGAGACCGCCTCGCCCGGCAGCTACGCGGTGACCCTGGGCAACGGCACCAGCACCGCGCTCACCACCACCACTCACGCCGGGGTCGCCCGGTTCGGCTACCCGGCGACCACCGCCGCCGACCTGATCCTCAAGCTGAACAACAGTCAGATCCCCTATGCGGCATCGACATTCAGTGTGAACAGCAGCACCGAGGTGACCGGCTCGGTCACCAGCACCGGCTTCTGCGAGGCCACCAACCCGTTCACGCTCTACTTCGCGGTCGGCTTCGACCACGCCATCACCTCCTCGACCGCCTACAGCACCACCTCGGCGGGCCCGGGCGGGGAGACCCTCACCTTCGACACCAGCACCGGCAGCACCACCGTCGAGGCCCGGGTCGGCGTCTCCTACACCTCCGTCGCCGAGGCCCGGGCCAACCGCGACGCCGAGGTCACCGGCAAGACCTTCGCCGATGTCGCGGCCGCCGCCCGTGCCGCCTGGACAAGCGAGTTGGGCCGGATCGCGATCGGCGGTGGGACCACGGCGCAACAGACCACCTTCTACACGGCGCTGTACCACGCCTCGCTCTTCCCCAGCGTGGTCAGCGACGCGGACGGCACGTACCGCGGCTACGACGGCGCGGTGCACTCGGTGGGCAGCGGGCACTCCGCGCAGTACACCGACTTCTCCAACTGGGACACCTACCGCTCCCAGGCCCAGCTCACCGCGCTGCTGGACCCCGGCACGGCCTCCGACATGGCGCAGTCGATCGTCAACGACTACACCCAGGGCGGCACGCTGACCAAGTGGGGGATGGCCACCGGCGAGACCGACATCATGGTGGGGGACTCGGCGGTGCCGGTCCTGGCCGACTACCGGGCCTTCGGCGCGACCGGCTTCGACACCGCCACCGCCCTCGCGGCGATGGTCAAGGAGCAGACCACGAACACCACCGTCACCCCCGGCGTGACCTACCTGGACAGCTTCGGCTACCTGCCGACCAACAGCATCTACGGCTGCTGCCACGAGTACGCCACCACCTCCACCCAACTGGAGTACGACACCGACGACTTCGCCCTGTCCACCTTCGCGTCCGCACTCGGTGACAGCGCCACCGCGACCCGCTTCCGGAACCGGGCGCAGGACTGGAGGAACATCTACAACAGCTCCAGCGGCTACATCCAGCCGGTCCACTCCAACGGGAGGTGGATGGACGGCTTCAACGCCAAGCTGATCACCGGCACGTCGAGCAACGACTTCGCCGAGGGCGACGCCTTCACCTACACCCCGATGGTCCCGTTCAACATCGCCGGCCTGGCCACCGCCGAGGGCGGCACGGGGAGCCTGGCGAGCTATCTGGACAGCGTGCTCTCCGGCTACCAGGGCCTGGGCAGCGTCATCGGCACCCAGTCCAACATGGGCAACGAGCCCAGCCTCGAACTCCCCTGGGAGTACGACTGGGTGGGGCAGCCGTACAAGGCCCAGAGCACGGTCCGCGCGGTCCAGGACCAGCTGTGGGCGGCCACCCCGGCCGGCCTGCCCGGCAACGACGACCTCGGCGAGCTCAGCTCCTGGTACCTGTGGTCGGCGCTCGGCCTGTACCCGGAGACCCCGGGCACGGCCGACCTCGCCATCGGCAGCCCGCTGTTCCCGCAGGCGGTGGTCTCCCTGGGCAGCACCGGCAGGACCATCACCGTCACAGCCCCCGCGGCTGCGGACGCCGACCCCTACGTCCAGAGCCTCACGGTCAACGGCACGGCCTGGAACCAGGCCTACCTCCCCGCCGCCGACACCGCCTCCGGAGCGGTGCTCAACTTCACCCTGGGCACCTCGGCCAACACCTCCTGGGCGGCAGCCGCCGCCGACGCGCCCCCGTCCTACGACGGCACCGCCAACGGCACCGTGGCAGAGCCGAAGGGCGCGATCACCGAGACGGCGACGGGCAAGTGCGTCGACGACAAGGGCTCGGGCACCTCCAACGGCACCGCCATCCAGCTCTACACCTGCAACGGCACCTCGGCCCAGAGCTGGACCCTGGTACCCGACCACACCCTGCAGGTCCTCACCGACTGCATGGACGTCGCCAATGGCGCCACCACCAGCGGAACCAAGGTCCAACTGCACACCTGCAACGGCACCGCCGCCCAGCAGTGGCAGACCGACTCCTCCGGCGAACTGGTCAACCCGGTCTCGGGCCTCTGCCTGACGGACACCAGCGCGGGCGCCACCAACGGCACCCAACTCACCATCGCCACCTGCACGGCAGGCACCGGCCAGCGCTGGACGGTACCGACGGCGGCCTGACCGTCAAGCCTCGAACCGAGGCCTCCGCCCGAGCAGTGTGCCGCGTGCGCGGCACACCCCCTCAGACGGAGGCCTCAGTCGCGACCCCAGCCAGGCCAGAACCCGCACCCGTCCCCTCCCGCACCCGTGCCGCCTCGGCCAACGCGGCGTCGATCCGTCTGTTGCTGGTCAGCCGGGCCGCGAGGCCCGCCATCAGCACAAGGACCCCGGCTCCGGCCAGGAACGGCGCGCGCAGTCCGGCGACGTGTGCCAGCCAGCCGCCGAACAGCGCGCCGACCGGCCCGGCGCTCATCGCCGTCAACCGCGCCGCCGCTCCGACCCGTCCCATCAGCTCGTCCGGCACGATCGCCTGCCGGACCGAGGGCCCCAGCGTCATCGTCGCGGCCATCGCCGCCCCGAGCACGGCCAAACCAGCCCCGGCGACGTACGCGTTCGCCGACACGCCGACACCGAGCAGCGCCACGGCCTCGACGATCGCGGTCAGGGTCAGCGCGCCGCCGGTGCCCAGACGCGCGCCGAGCCACCCGGCGACGAAGGTTCCGCCCAGGCCGCCGATCGCCTCGGTGGTGAGGAACGCGCCGTAGCCGGCCGCCCCCAGGTGCAGCGTGTCGTGCGCGTAGAGCGCAAGCACCGCACCGGTGCCGCAGAAGGCGAAGTTGCCGACCGCCGGACGCAGCGACAGCCCGAGCAGCAGCCTGTGGTGCAGCAGGTAAGAGATCCCGATCCGGGCCTCCCGCAGAATCGGGGCCTTCGACTTGGCGGCGGCCTTCTTCGGGGGCACGGGAAGTGTGCGGATGACCAGGGAGCTGAAAAGGAACGACACGGCGTCGGCCACGAACGGCAGGGTGCGGCTGAGCGAGAACAGAAGGCTGCCGGTCGGCGGGCCGACGAAGCCGTCCATGGCCCGCTCGGCGCCCTGCAGGCGCGAGTTGGCGCGCTGCAGGGCTTGCTGGTCGCGGTCCAGCAGTTCCGGGAGGTAGGCCATCGACGCGGTGTCGAACAGGACGCCGCCGATCCCGAGCAGGAAGCCGATCACAATCAGCACGGCGATGTTCAGCAGGCCGTCGGCGACGGCGGTCGTGACGGCGACCAGGAGTGCGCAGCGGCACAGGTCCGCGACCACCATCGTGCGGCGGCGGTCCCAGCGGTCGACGAGCGCGCCGCCGATCAGGCCGAAGAGCAGCCAGGGCAGGAGGGTGACGGCCTCCATCATGCCGAAGACGGTCGAGTCGTGGGTCAGCGTGAGGGCGAGCAGGGGCAGCGCCGAGTAGTAGACGCCGTCGCCGAGCGAGGAGACGGCCGAGGCGGCCCATATTCGGTGGAATGAGCCAGGCAGCCTGGCCCGGTCGGTGCGCTTCCCGGTCATGATTCGGGTGTTCCGTTCTCCGGGATGGGTGCGGACTGCGAAGCGCCGTCCTGGGGTTTGGTGTCCTGCGGCCGGTAGAGCGCCGAGAAGAAGTCGGCGGCGGGCTGCAGCGGGTCGTGCAGGGCGGCGATCTCGGCGTGGAGCGCGGTCAACTTCTCCACGGCCAGGTCGAAGTTCTCCGGGCTCAGTCGCAGATGCCTGAGCCGCATGTCCTTGTCCGCGCCGTCCGGGGCGGCCTCCGCGTCGGCGAGGGCGTGCCGCATGAGGATGTCGGGCTGCCCGGATCCGCTTTCGGGGAGCCTGATCACCTTGCCCGCCATCCCGTAGTAGAGCTCGGTGACGCCGCGCACCTTACGGGTGTCCACCACCCGGATCAGCCCGGCCTTGGCGAGCACCTTGACGTGGTAGTTCGAGCTGCCCTTGGCAATGCCGAGGCGCGCGGCGATCTGGGTGACCGTCGCGGGTTCGTCGCGCAGAACCCGTAGCACCCGGTGGCGGGTCAGATTGCCGATGGCGTGCAGCTGTTGGTCGGTCTCGACGGAGACGGCGTCTTCGTCGGCGGCTCCGGGAGGTTCGGTGCGGTCAGCGGGCATGGGAGCACGGCTACGACCCGTCCCGCTACGACAATCACATCTGCGCGGTCTTCACCAACGGCGCCACCGTGGGCCTGTGGCTCCACAAGTACAACGGCTGACACCGCCGCAGCCGCCGGCGCGGGCCCGCGCCGGCGGTGCTCAGCCGGGCACGCTTGCAACGGCAGCGTGGGTGGGGCGAGTTGAGCGCCGTCTCCCGGGCTCGCGCCCGGACAGAAGCGGCTCCGCCGCGCAACAAGGGCCAGGGGCGGCCCGGGTCCGGCGCGAAGCGTGCGGCGGGGGCGCGGGGCGGGCCGAGTTCACCGTTTTGGGGTCACTCGACCTACTTTGGGGTCACTGCCTTGGCGTCATATCGGACATACCGGTCACATTTCGTCGGATGAGTGACCCCAAAGTAGGTCGAGTGACCCCAAAACCAGGCCAGTCGGTCAAACCGGGGTCACTTTCGGGACAAGGTGTCACTTGATCATGCCGTTATGCCCGATTCATCCCGAAGTTCGCGTACCAAAAGTGCCCCGGCGTACCAAAAGTGACCCCGGTTCAGCGAAAGACACACGGAAGGAACGTTTCTTCACGCCCGGCACCGGCACCGGCGCCCCGCCCGGCAACGCCCTCCCCGCCGCCCTCCCCGCCGCCCTCCCCGCCGCCCTCCCCGCTCCTCGTGGTTGCCGCGAGGCGGAGCCGAGCCACCCCAGCCCGGGACTGACCGGCGTGCCCCACGGAGGCGACGGGCGGCCAGCGGGAGCGAACGCGCACGTCGGAGACGGGGTCGGGACGGGGGCTCGGCCGCCGGATGGGCCCCGAGCCCGCGTCGGCGCCGTCACGGCTCGCTCGCGGTCTCGCTGGGCGTCGGGCTGAGCCGAACGAAAGCTGAGCCCGCTCTCGGCTGCAGGGCGGCGCTGGCCTCGCGGTGTGGATCTCCGTACACTTCCGTACACATGACCTTGATCAACGACTTGCAGCTTGCTCACCAGCTGGCAGACGCCGCGGACGGGATCTCTCTTCGGTACTTCTCGGGTGGTTTCGTGCCGACGCTGACCAAGGCCGACGGCAGTCCTGTCACGGCGGCCGATCACGAGGTCGAGGAGGCCATTCGGGGTCGGCTCGGTGAGGCCCGTCCGGACGACGCCTTCCTGGGCGAGGAGTGCGGTGCGGTGGGAGCGTCCGCGCGGCGCTGGGTGGTCGATCCGATCGACGGGACGGGCTACTTCGCGGCGGGGGATCGCCGGTGGAGCACGCTGATCGCGGTGGACGAGGGCGGCGAGGTGGTCACGGGCCTGGTGTCCGCGCCGGCCGTCCAGCGCCGCTGGTGGGCGACTCGGGGGTCGGGGGCTTGGACCAGCGCCTTCCTCGACGGGCGTGGTGGTGTCGACGAGGCGCTTGCTGTTAGCTCTACCGCGACGCTCGACAAGGCCACGGTGGTTACCTGGCCCCGCGCCGACCGGCTCTCCACTCAGCGCCGGGCCGCGGGCGACAGGGTGATCGCAGCGTGTGCCGAGGGGGGACCGCTGTCGGAGTGGGAAGGGATCTGCCACGGCGCGTTGCTGGTCGCGGCCGGAGTCGTGGATGCCTTCCTGCATCTGAAGGCCGGCCCTTGGGACATCGCCGCCGTGGTTCCGATCGTGGAGGAGGCCGGAGGCCGGTTCAGCGACCTGGAGGGGGGCCGCAGCATCTCCGCAGACGCTGCCCTGCTCACCAACGGCCGGGTGCACGATGAGGTCCTTGAACTCATGGGAAAGTCTGCGGCGCAGCGCAGCTGACCTGACGAACCATCAGGGTTGCTCACGCTCAGGTCTGTTCGCCGTCGAACGGGGTGTTGGCCGGCGTCAGCGACCCGGCCGCGCCGCAGCCGAGCTCCGCCACCGCCGGCCAATGGGAACCTGACGGCTCAAAATTGTTCGCCCAGTGAACATAGGTGCAGTTGGCTGGGCAGAAGTGCCATCCCGGACTGATGGAGTGTCAATGAAGCCGCAGCCGCAGCCGCAGCAGACCGCAGAACACGACTGACCAGCAGGTCGGCGGAGGTGATCCGGCCTGTCGGGACGACCCGGCCGGTCGGGACCGAACTGGTGACCAGCGCGACGGCGACTGCTCTGCGGCCTCCGGTGTGCGAGCCGCCTGCCGGAGGCGGCTGGGAGGCGCGCCCGCCGCCGTCGCCGACCGTCGAGTTGCCGCCGCGGAAGACGAAGGTGCCGTGCTCGGTCCCGTCGAAGCTCCCGGTCAGCTCGACCTGGTTGCCCACCGCGGTCGCCGTGGCATCGAAGCTGTCATTGCCCGAATCCCGGTAGCCCTGGGCGTGGTTGTACTGCGCGGCGAACTCGTAGCTGCCCGGAGCCATGACGACGCCCGGCTTGAGGACGAATTCATACAGGAGCGCGTTGTCGGAGCGGGTGACGGTGGTGACCAGGTCCGCGGCGGGGACCGTGGCCCAGGCGCCGGTGTTGGCCACTCCCGGGGTGAGGACGACCCGGAGCCGAACGTCCAGGGCCGTGATGGCCAGGTCGTTCTTGAGGACGAAGTTGCTCTGCGCCCAGTAGGGGTTGCTGTGCGGGTCGATCGAGCCCTGGGCGAAGAGGAAGCCTTGCTGCGGCGGGGCGGACGGGGCGGACGAGGTGGCCGAGGCCGGGCTCGTCGTCACCGACACGGGTGGAGGGGCCGCAACGGGCGAGGCGGACGCCGTGGGTTTCGCCGTGGCAGTCGTGGTGGCGACTGCGGGCGCCGACCCGAGCGCCGTGGCCGTGCCGATCACCGACCCGGGCGGCTGGAGGCTGGGAGCGGCTGGCGGCCGGTCGGCCGGGGGCGACGCCTTCCGGGTCGGCGCGGAGCCCTCGCCGGACAGCGCGATCCCGATCATCCCGGCGATCACCACGGCCAGCATTGCCGCATAGAGGACAACTGCGCGGATCCAGGTCCGGTCCGCAGCGCCCGGGTGCTTCGGGCCCCGCTGTTCACTGCGGTGCGTCGTCCGCAGCGCGGCGGCCCGTGCCCGCAGGTGCACCTGCCGCAGGGCGTCGGCCGAGTGCGTCAACGTGTGTCGGCTGGCCGGACGTTCGGGGGGCTGGTCGGCCAGCAGCCGTCTCGAACGTCGGTGGTGGTCGAGGGGCAGCCGCCGACTGCGACGGACCCGAAGCACTTCCGTCGAAGCGGCAGGCGCCTCCCGGTTGTCCTGGACCAGGGCCGCCAACCGCTCCCGGCAGCGTTCGTCCCACCCGCTGTCGAAGGCCTTGGTCGCCGTGGTGAAAGCCGCGAGCAACTCGGCGGCCGTACAGTGCTCGTGCGGATCGGGGTACTTCGCCCGGGCCAGCACGGCGATCAACCGGTCCGGCACGCTGTCCGGAGCGCCGTCCGGTCGCTGCGCCCCTTTGCGCGGCGGAAGCAGCGCGCCGAGCAGCAGGCCGGGGGCGAGGCAGGCCGCGAACAGGTCGGCTGCGGCGGAGAGATCCCCGGCCATCGCAGCCTCGCGTTCCCTGGCACTGGTTGCCTCATCTGCCGCACTGTTCTGCATGATTGAGGTCAGACCGCTGGAGCCGGCCCGGAGACGGGGCGAAAGCCCGACGTTGACCAGTACGCACACCCCGTC
The DNA here is from genome assembly GCF_041261405.1 of Streptacidiphilus sp. EB103A. Classification (NCBI taxonomy): domain Bacteria; kingdom Bacillati; phylum Actinomycetota; class Actinomycetes; order Kitasatosporales; family Streptomycetaceae; genus Streptacidiphilus; species Streptacidiphilus sp. EB103A. The sequence goes on from NZ_JBGCAQ010000005.1 coordinate 156,596, forward strand.
CGTACCGACCAGCACCTGGTCCGCCCGTACCCTGCGGTGCGGCACCCCCTGCTGGTGCAGTGCGCACAGTGCGGTGAGGACGTCGTTGAGGACCGCGGCAGCGGTCTGCGGGTCCAGCCCCCGGGGCCGCTGCGCCAGCAGCGTGGACAGCGGAGTGCTGTCGAAGAACCGGCGGACGACCGAGATGACGCGGCCCATCGCATCGACGACATAGCGCTCCGGTGGCGCGACCCGCCGCTCCTCCAGCCCCGCGAGTGCCGCCGCCTCGGCCGGATACGCGGACTGGAACCCAGAGTCCGAGACGAGCTCGGTGTCGAGGACGGAGACGACCGCCAGCGTCCCGTCCTCGTCCCGCAACAGATGCGAAGTCCCAGCCTCCCGCCGGGATATCTGTTGGTCGTTCGGACCGACGGGACCCGTCGGTCGCGGCGCACTCTGGGGTGCCATTCCAGTGGTCACGTAAGTCCTCCCACGTAGGGTGCTGGTCAGCATCGCCATACGATTGCGCCTTGTCCAGTACCGGTCAGTAATTCATTCGATAGGGTGAATTGTCAACGCTTGACGCGGGCTGCTCCGCAGGTCGGGATGGAATGTTCGTCCTTTCCGGGAGGGATTCACGAACTTACCGGACAGTCAGGTACGTTTCCCTCGAACCACCGAGTCCGCTGTCGCCGATGAACGTGGAGTGACGAGCAGGGGCCGGCGCCGCCCCCGCCCTTCCTGTCACTCCGTCACCCACCAAGCCGGCCACGTCCTCCCTGGTGAACGGTCGGCCGGCGGGGCAGCTGGCGAGCGCCGGTTCGGAGGCTGAAGACGGACGATCGAATTCCGCGAACTCGGTTGACATGCTCGCGGCAGACGGCGGATACTGCGAGGCGGCACTGCGGCCATCACCTGGAATTGCGTCGCGGACCCGGGGATTTACTTCCTGCCTCATGATCCAGCGGGGTGGAGTGGATTTCCGGAGGCCGCCATCGGTTACTGGCAGCGAACAGTTTTCGGCATTCAGCACATCCTCGGATCCGGCACAGGACATCGTATGCCGGGATCCGTTCCTTGCCTGCCGTGAATCGGCCCCGAATGTGAAGAGGAGTTCCTCTCCCGCGTGCCCGCGATCCTTGTCGGCCGACGGTTCCGACACGGAGCAATTCGGCTCCGCCGCAGATCCGTTGGTGGCGGTTTGTCCGGTGTGGAGTGTCAGTGAAGCTGCGGCAGACGGCCCACACGGCCCCTCCGGCGTGATATCCCTACCGGGTGACGATCTTCCGGGACGCCGTTCCGCCCGTCCCGATCCCACTGAGCGGCGACGAGAGGTGTTCCCAATGACGGATGGCATAACCGAGTTGACCGCAGAGCAGGTCGTCGACGCGGCACTGCCGCTGGGGCCCGCGATCTCTCCGGACGGTCGGCTGGTCGCCTACACGGTCAAGACGCCCAGGGAAGGAGAGCCGCCGCTCTGCTCGTTCATGGTGGTCGCCGCTGACGGAGGCTCACCGGCGGTACAGCTCACCGCCGTTCCGGCGCCGATCAACCTGCTGCGCTGGGCGCCCGACTCGGCGTCGATCACCTACAGGCTGAAGGGTCAGCTGCACCGGATCGGCCTGGACGGCGGCCCGGACGGCGGTGAGAGCACCGCTGCCGGCGAGCCGCTGACCGCCTGGCAAGGCGCGATATCCGACCACTGGCCCCTCGCCGACGGCCGGAGCATCGCGGTGGCCGCCGAGGACGAGCCGACCGAGGAGGACGAGCGCAGAGAGGCCGAGGGCGACGACGCCAGGGTGTGGGGGGAGCGGGAACCGCTCAGCCGGTTGCGGCTGCTGGACCTCGACACCGGTGAACTGCGCCTGGTCGAGGCGCTGGCCCATCGTCATGTCGTGGCAGTGGTGCAGCGACCGGACGGCGGACCGCTCGCGGTCATCACCTGGGGCTCCCCGGATGAGGATCCCGGCCAGTACACCGCCGAACTGCACCTGGTCGACCCAGTGACAAGAGCAGTCGACGACCTCGGCTCGGTCGGGGTGGAGGCCTGCTCCCCGGCCTGGTGGAGCGCGGACGGTGACTGGCATGTGGCCTATCTGGCGATCACCCCGCCCGCGCTGGTGGGGGGCCATGCGGTGCTGGACGTCACCGTGCCCGGTGCCGACGCAGCGCCCGGCCCGCACAAAAGCCTGACGTCCGGGATGGGCATCTGTCCGACCGTCCTGGTCCAGGTCGCGGACGGCCCGCCACTCGCGCTGTTCGCCGACGGTTTCGACACCGCGCTTTACCGACTCGACCCCGCCGAACTACGGTTCCGGCAACTGTCCAGCACCCGGGGCCGAGTCGACTCGCTGACGGCCAGTCGCTCGGGGGCGATGGTCGCGGCCATGGCGAGTACGGCTTACGCACCCCGCGATGTCCACGCCGGGCCTCCCGGCGGCCGGTTGCTCCGGCTCAGCGACACCGGGCCGGAGCTGCGCCGGATCACCTGGGGCACGCAGGAACGACTGTCCTACAAGGCCGCCGACGGGCTGGAACTCGACGGACTGCTCCTCCTGCCGGCCGGCCGCAGCCGGGAGGACGGTCCCTTCCCGCTGGTCACCCTGGTGCACGGCGGCCCCTACGACCGTTTCGCCGACGAGTTCCTGCTCAACCCGGTGCTCAGCGGCCAGTGGCTGGCGACGGGCGGCTACGCGGTGTTCATGCCCAATCCGCGTGGCAGCGAGGGCCGCGGCCAGGACTTCGCCGCGACAGTCGTGGGCGCGGTCGGTACGGACGAGTGGGCCGACATCGTCACCGGGATCGACCTGCTCGTCGCCAAAGGGGTCGCGGATCCGGACCGGCTCGGCATCGCCGGCTGGAGCCATGGCGGCTTCATGGCCGCGTGGGCGGTGGGGCAGACGGACAGGTTCAAGGCGGCTCTGATGGGTGCGGGGATCAGCGACTGGGGCATGCAGGCCGCAGTCAGTGACGTGGGGTTCCAGGACACCGCTCTCGGCGGCAGCATCGGCTGGGAGGGATCCGGTCCGCACCGCCACGACCAGCTCAGCCCGGTCTCGTTCGCCTCGCGAATCCGCACGCCGGTGCTGATCGTGCACGGCGAGGAGGACACCAATGTGCCCTTCGGTCAGGCGCTCTACTTCCACCGTGCGCTGCGCCACTACGGAGTCGACCACGAGTTCGTCTCCTACCCGCGCGAGGGCCACTTGATCCGGGAGCGCAACCACCAGCTCGACCTGCTGCGGCGTAGCCGCGACTGGTTCGACCGCAAGCTCGGGGCCGAGCCGAGCTGAACGCGCCCGGCCGGGGAACGTCTCAGAGCAACGCGGCGTAGGCCGCGCCGTCGGTGACACCGAACCCGATCCTGCAGGGGAACAGGGACGCCTCACCGGCGGCGCGCAGGACGAGATCGCGGGCGACGATGTCGCGTGCCCACGGCCGGAGCCCTTCGGGCAGCAACTTCACCGAGCCCCCGCTGAGGCGGATGTACGCGGGCCTGTCGTCGGCGAGATCGTCCCCGGCCAGGCCCACCGCCGCCACGTCCAGCACGACATCCGTCTCCCCGTGCGAGATGACAGACGGAAGGTCGAGCATGCCGGCGATGGCGTTCCCCGGCCCGATCGACCGCTCGCGGCGTGGCTTGTTCTGCTTCTGACGACCCATGACCGGCATCGTAGCCGGATGCCCGTCGCCGTCCCGGGCCACGACGGCAGGTATCAGACCGTCAGGCGGGGCTGGGAGTCGAGCTTCGAACGCGTCCGGTCTCCCTACGCGGGTGGGGTAGGGGCGTTCGGTCCTGCCGGGGGCGCGCGCAGTTCTTCCGGGAGGAGGTCCATCAGCAGGCCGTCGTGGAAGGTGCCGTCCTGGCGGCGCTCGTAGTGGCGCATGACGCCGACCGGGCGGAAACCCAGGCTTCGGTAGAGGCGGATCGCGGCCTCATTGTCCGTGTCGGGATCGATGGTGAGGCGGTGGTGGCCGTCCGTGTCCAGGAGGTGGCGGGCCAGGGCGTGGATGGCGTCGGCGCCGATGCCGCGGCGGTGCCAGTGCGGGTGGACGGCGATGTCGATACCGGCGCTGCGGTAGGCGGGTGTTGGCTCCTCGCAGGACTGGATGATGCCGACGACGACACCCCGGTACTCGATGGCGTAGCTGTGGATGTCCTCCCCGGGCGCGCAGGCCTCGGCGGCCTCCTCGTCCGGGTCGCCCCACCAGCGGGCGACCTCCGGCGTGGCCAGGATCTCGCGGAAGCGCCGATGGTCCGACGCCTCCGCAGGGCGCAGCACGACCGCCCGTCCCCTGATCACATCCATGGGAGCCACCTACCTAAGCGAGCATGGCGACGGGTCAGCCCTTGCGGCCCACTCCTGCGTACATCCAGCGCGTCGTGTTCGCGGTCGAGCCGTCGGGGCGCCAGAGCGGGACGAAGGTCACGCCGGGTTCCAGCAGTTCCCAGCCCTCGAAGAACTCCTCGACCGCCGCGTGCCCGCGGAAGTTGATGCCGGTGTCGGTGGACTTCCAGGTCTTCGCCACCTCGGCGGCCCGCTCCGGGTTGCCCTCGCCGGTGCTGTGGGAGAGCAGCAGGTAGCTGCCCGGTGCGAGCCTGCTGTGAACAGCCTGCACGGCGGCCCTGGCCTGCTCGTCGTTCACGAAGTGCAGGACGGCGAGCAGCAGCAGCGCGACGGGCTGGGACAGGTCGATCAGCGCGCGAAGTTCGGGACGGTCCAGCAACTCGTCGAGGTCGCGGAGATCGCCGGTCAGCACGGTGGTGGTGCTGTTGTCCGCGAGCAGCGCGCGCCCGTGGGCAAGGACGATGGGGTCGTTGTCGATGTAGACGACGCGCGCGGTGGGGTCGATCGCGTGGACGGCATCGTGCACGTTTCCCTGGGTGGGCAGGCCCGAGCCGATGTCGATGAACTGCCGGATGCCCGCCTCCGCGGCCAGCCGTACCGCGCGGTGCAGGAACGCGCGGTTCTCGCGCGCGGCTGCCGGGATGTCGGGCGAGGCCGAGATGGCGTGCTCCGCGGCGGCCCGGTCGGGCGGGAAGTTGTCCTTGCCGTCCAGCCAGTAGTCGTAGATCCGGGCCGGGTGCGGGACGTCCGGACGCAGGTCCAGGGACGGCGGGGCCTGGCCCCCGTGCTCGGCCAGCCACTCGCGATTGCTGTTCATAGCACAAGCGTAAACGTCAATTGACTTGGCTGTTGCGGCTCCAGAGAGAAAAGTCGATCATCATGGCCGGCCGGGGCGTGCGGCGGCGATCAGCTGGGGACCCCAGACCGGGTCGTGGGCGACGTCGGGCAGGACGGTGACCACGGTGCCGGTGTGTTCGGCATGGACCATCGCCCCGCCGCCGAGGTACACGCCCACGTGGTGGACCGGGCCGCCGAGGTGGGCGAAGAACAGCAGGTCGCCGGGGATCAGCCGGTCCAGCGGCACCGAACGGCTGGTGGCGAGCTGGTCCACGCTGTAGTGCGGCAGCAGCACGCCGCCGTCCGTGCCCTGGTACCAGGCGAACAGCGCCAACCCGCTGCAGTCGAAGCCGACCGTGTGGTCGGCCATGCACACGCCCTGCAGGTAGCCGTTGGTCCCGTCGCAGAAGCCGAGCGACGGCCCCTCCGGACCGCCCCCGCCCCACGCATACGGAGTCCCCAGCTCGTGCAGCGCGGCCGCGACGACGCGCTGCCCTGTGACGCGTTCGCCGACGCTCGGGGCCACCCCGTCGCAGGCGGACGCCGCACCGGCCGCCGCGATCCAGAGCAGCAGCGCGAGCACGGCGCCGACGACGGCGTTGAGGCGCGGGTGCGGGCGGTGACGGGATGGTGGGGCCTGGATGAGGTTCACTCTCGGATTCCACCTTCCCGGTACCGGAGGACACCGCGATGCGGCCATAAGTGGGCGAGTCCACCCCTGTTGTGCTGTGGATGGCGCGCAGTACTTTGGGGGGAGGCAGCCTGTGCCTGCCGGTTCCGAGTGACGGTCGCCCACGCCGCCGTCGCGATGAGGACAAGGGTCGCCGACTCGCCTGCACCGCCTTGGACTGTCTGTCATCCGTGGACGGCGGGGTGCGTGGGACGCCCGCCGGAAGGGCACCGCGATGACCGACGACAAGGCACGTAAGCGCGCGATCCGGGCGAGGATGGCCGCGACCGGCGAGCCCTACAGCGTTGCAGCACGCCACCTGGACACCGCGTTGGCGGAGCTGGTGGGGATGCGGGAGCAGGCGGGGGATCGCGAGGGTGCGGAGGCCCTGGCACGGCAGGGCGTGGAGGCTGGGGACAGCGTCGGTCTGCGCCTTCTGGCGAAGATGCGGTGGGCGGCCGGGGACGTCGAGGGCATCGACGCATTGGTCCGGTCGGGCGCTGCCGGCGGGGATGTCCGGGCTCTGCGGTCCCTGGCGGCGGCCCGGCTCCATTTCGGGGACGTGGAAGGCGGTGCGGCGCTGTTCCTGCAGGCTGCTGACGCCGGAAACGTCGAGGCGCTGCGCGACCTGGCCGGCCTGCGCAAGCAGGCCGGAGACGTGCAGGGCGCCGAAGCCTTCTACCGGCGGGCGGCTGACGGCGGGGACGTCTGGTCGCTCGCGGAACTGGCGCGGATCCGGGAACGGGCCGGGGACCACGAGGGCGCGGACGCGCTCGCCCGGCAGGCCGCCGACGCGGGGAACACCAGCGCCCTTCGGGTGGTGGCGAAGATGCGGGAGTGGGCCGGGGACGGCGAGGGCGCTGACACACTCGCCCAGGAGGCCGCCGATGCCGGAGATCCCGAGGTCCAGCTGATGCTGGCAGCGATGCGGGAACGTGCGGCGGATTCGGGCCCGGAGCCGGAGACAGCCGAGTCCGCGCAGGCAGCCCGGAACCGTGGCGGTCCGCCCCTCGTGCGCTGGGTCAGAGTCGAGGCCGACTTCCCTGGCGGACCTCCTTGGGCGCAGCCCCGGTAGCCTTGGCCTGACCCGTAACTCCCTACGCACCGAGGATCCCGAATGGCCCGCGACAGCGCATCCGAACCGCGGGACCCACTGCCCGGGTATCTTTCCGGGCTGGACCACGCGGCGCTGGTCGGCCTGCTGCTGGAGGCGGCCGCGGTGGACCAGGAGCTGGGGGAGCGGCTGCGGTCGGCGGCGGTCCGGGCGGGGTTGCGTAAGGCTGTCGGCACCGATCCGGCGGCAAGCGAGGCGGCCGTCGACGCGGCACTGCGACCGGTCGGTCCGCTCGACGACCCGGGGGCGCGGCTGTATGCCGAGCAGATCGGGGCGGTGGTCGGCGTGCTCCGGAGGATCCTGGCGGACGGTGGGGCCGACCTCGTGGTGCGGCTCGCGCAGCAGGCGTTGGAGCGGTTCGGTGCGGCGGCGGTCCGGGCTGACGACTCGTCGGGAGAGCTGAGCGCGATCGCCGGGGACCTCGCGGAGCTGCACCTGGCCGCCTGCCGGGAGAGCCACCCCGACGTGGCGGAACTCGCGAGGTGGCTCGCCGTGCGCCACCTGAAGGTGGATCAGGAGGACGTCCCCTTCGGCATCGACGCCTATGCGCAGGTCCTCGGCGACAGCGGCCTCGACGCCTACAGCAGCACCCTCACCATCTTCTGGGACCAGACCGAGGCCGCCGGAGACCCCGCCCTGGCCCGCCGCCTCGAAGCACTGCACACGACCCGTGGCGACATCGACGCGCTGGTCGCGGTGCTGGCCTCCGACCTGGGGCACCCCAGCCGCCATCTGCGCATCGCCGAACTGCTGGCCGCCGAGGGACGGGTCGCCGAGGCCGTCGACTGGGCCGAACGGGGCCTCGCGGCGGCCCCGGACGGCCGCGGGCCGGACGCGCTGCTGCTGGCCTTCCTGGCCGAGCACTACGGAGCCGTCGGCCGCAGCGACGAAGCCGTCGCCCGGCTCCGGGAGCAGTTCCAGCGCCGCCCCGACCACGACGCCTACCTCGCCCTGGCCGCCGCGGCGCCCCCCGACGACCGCTCCCAGCAGCGCGAATGGGCCCTCTCCGAGCTCCACCGCCGCGCCGCCCGCCCGACCACCCGCAGCTGGGAGAATCCCGCCTCACCGCTGATCGAGTTCCTCGTCGCCGACGGCGACCTCGACGCCGCCTGGGCGGCGGCCCGCCAGTACGCCGTCCCGCACCGCGCGCTGCTCCGCCTGGCCCAACTGCGCGTGGCCACCCACCCCGGCGATGCCGTGCCGGTCTACCGGCAGGAGATCGACATCCGGATCGAGGAGCAGTCCCGCGAGTCCTTCCAGGCCGCCGTCGGCTGGATCATGCGCCTGGGCGACCTCTACCGGCAACTGGGCACCCCGGAGGAGGCCGGCCGCCTCGTCGCCGAGATCCGAGCCCTCCACCGCACCAAGGGCAGCCTGATGACCGAACTGGACGCCCGGGGCCTGTAGGAGCCACCCACCGGGCGTTTGGCACGTACCGGTCCGAGCACCGCGGGCTGCGCGCTGGGGGCCGGGCCAAACCGATTGCTCCAGGCGGCGGCCTTCAGGGAGGATCGCGGCCATGTCCTCGCGCGAAAACCTCCGTCCGCAGTCACCCGAACTCGCCGCGGCCTGGGAGTCGCTGGAGGCCGGCGACGTTCCCGCGGCGCTCCGGAAGATCCGCCACAGCGCCGACACCCTTCCCTTGGGCGAGGTCGCGCTCGTCGTGGAGCGGGCCGCGGATTCGGCCGGCTTCGACGATCTGAAGCAGGCCTCGGCGAAGCTGGCCGGTGAGCCGGAGGACGGCCTGAGCCTGTTCGAGTTCGGCTATGCCTGCATCGAGCGCGGGCTCTCCTACCTGGCGGTCCCGGCCATGCGCGAGGTGCTGCGGCAGAGCCCGGACGCCGTCGCGCCGCTCCGGGAGCTGGTGGCCGCGTACGAGACGGAGACCCGGCACCGTGAGGCCGCCGACCTCCTGCTGGCACATGAGGCGGCGCTGGTCGACTGGCCGGACCGCTACCTGCTGGTCTTCAACGCCCTGATGGCCGGTGACCTCGAACTGGCGAACCGTCAGTACGCGCTGCTCACCGCCCCCGACGACGCCCGGTGGCTGCCCGCGCGGGACAGGTTGGCGCGGATGCTGCGCAGGGCCGCGGCCGCCGCACCCGCCACCGCCCTCGACCGGGACGACCTGCGCGGCTGGCAGTTCGTCATCGGCGGCACCGTCCTCGGAACGCTGTCCCCGTACGGCTTCGCCGACGGGATGCGGGGACGCTACGCCTGGATCCAGGACTCGTACGGGGAGTGCCTGCGCGGGCTGCGGCGGCTGCGGACGGTCCTGGCCGCCGCCGGTCTCCAGCCGCGCTCGATCTCGCTGCTGCCGGATCGCGACAGCCGCATCCTCGGCCTGGCCGCCGCCGAGGTGTTCGGCCTGCCCGCCGAGCCCTTCGCCGCCGGTCGCCAGGACACCGTGGTGATCGCCTACAACCTGGACGGCGTCATCGGCGAGGAGACGCGCGCTGAGGGCGGCGAGGCGCTCAGGGCCCTCCTGCTTGGGCGCGCCCCCGGACAGGTGCTGCACGAGCATGCGAGCTGCTGGACCGACGCACCGCCGCTCACCGCGGACAGCGTCGCCCTGCTCTACCAGTCCCTGGTGCCGCCGTGGGGTGCACGGCTGCGCCAGAACGGGGACGGCCAGGTCGAGCAGACCGTCGTTGACGACCGATCGGTGGAGGAACTGGCCGCAGAGATCGTCCGGGCCGAGCCGCCTTTCGACGCGGACGCCGGCACGGGCGATGGTGAGGCTGACGACGGTGCGAACGACGACGGTGCACCGGCCGACACCGACGAGAGGCTCAGCGCGTTCGTCTCCGCGGTACGCGCTGACTGGCTGCAGGGGGGACGGCCGCCGATGCCCTCGACCGGTCCGGTTTCGAGTTCGCGCTTCCTCTGACGTCCAACGTCCTAGGCTGGCGGGATGGAGTATCTGAGTCTCGCCGAGGTCGAAGCCGCGGCGCGGCGCGCCCATGCCGGGCAGGTGGACAAGGCCGGGCGCCCCTACGCGGAGCACCTGGCCGCCGTGGCGGCGGGCGTTCGGGAGCGGGGCGGCGATCAGGAGCAGATCGCCGCCGCCTGGCTGCACGACTCGATCGAGGACGACGCGCTGTCGGCCGAATGGCTGGCCGGGGCGCCGTTGTCGGAGCGGACCAAGGCGCTGGTGCTGGCGATGACCAAGCACCCGGGGGAGGATCCGCGCGACTACGCGGCGCGGCTGCGTGCCGAGCCGGGCGCGGTGCAGATCAAGCAGGCGGACATGGAGCACAACAGCAACGCGCGGAGGCTGGCCGCGTTGGACCCGGCGACCCGGATCCGGCTGCGCCGCAAGTACGCGCGGATGGGTCGGCTGTTGCGCTGGGACCCGGCCGCCCCGGTCCCGAGGCGCCCCTGCGAGGGCGATCCGGGGGACGCGGCGCTGCTGGACGGGCTCGACCGGGACCGCACCGACGGCTGGGAGACGCTCACCGCACACGTCGAGGACTGGCAGGTGGCGGACGACGACTACACCTGGACGGAGAACAGGCAGCAGCCCGACGGCGTCTGGCAGTTGGGCTACCCCGTCTACAGCAGGCGGGTCGACTCGATCCACTCCGCCCTGTCCTCCGTCGGCGCGGTGAGCCCGGCGTACCACTGGATGGCGTTCGCGCCACCGCAGTTGAGCCGGGAGGAGACCTTCTCCCCGGCCGACGCGGTCCGCGCGGCCACCCATGTCGTCCGGGGCGAGCGTTTCGGCGACGGCACCATCGGCGCCGCGCTGCTGGACGGGACGCTGTTCGCCGTCGCCGCGGCCCTGGTCGGCTGGTACCAGCACGGCCAGGGCCAGGGATAGCGAGGAGCGGAATCGCGTATCACGTCTCATATATGACGAGCCGCGAGACTGCGGAGCTGCGACCCCAGCGTCAACGGCCGGTATCCGAGCGATAATTGAGGCATGGTCGGCGACTGCGATCTGCGCGACCTCTTGACCGCTGTCGCCCTGCCCTCTAGCGTCTGCGGCAGGTCATATATGAGATCTCATGCGGGATCGCAGTAGCGCCGCAGTGCCGGCGCGAGTTCGCACCGTGCACCAGCCAGGAGCAGCAGACGTGCCCGAAATCCTTGCCAAGAACGGACAGGCCGCCCGCCCCGGCGCCCTGCCCTCCCGCACCGAGGCCGTGCTGGAGTCCATCAAGCACTCGATCCTGACCGGGGAGCTGAAGCCCGGACAGGCCCTGGTCGAGACGGACCTCGCCGAGCAGTTGGGCGTCTCCAAGACGCCGGTCCGGGAGGCGCTGAAGACCCTGGCCGGCTCCGGGCTGGTCGTCATGAGCCCCTACAAGGGCGCGGCCGTCCGCGAGGTCGACCAGGCGCACGCCCGCTGCGTCTACGACATGCGGCTGCTGCTGGAGCCGGTGGCCGCCGCCCGCACCGCCGCGGGCTCCGTCGACTGGGAGGACGCGCGGCGCGCCCTGGACCGCGCCGACCAGGCCTCGGACACGGCCGAGCGCTCGCTCGCCAACCGCGCCTTCCACCGGGCGCTGTACGCCGGCTGCGGCAACCCGCTGCTGGTGCGGACCCTGGACGAACTGCGGGACCAGACGGCGCTGTTGTCCAGCGCGGCCTGGGCCCGGCAGCCCTCCTGGGAGCAGGAGGCGCGCGAGCACCGGACCATCCTGGCCGCCGCCCGCTCCCGGGAGGCGGACCAGGTACGGGATCTGATGCGAGCTCATATCGGTGCGTTCGCCGCCCGGAACTTCCCCGAGGACGGGATCTGATGACGACGGAGAACGAGTTGCGCCTGCAGGACGCCCGGACCCCGCTGGAGGCGCTGCGTGCCCGACTGTCCACGGTGGTCGCCATCCCGGTGACCCCGTTCCAGGAGAACGGCGCGGTGGACTGGGACAACCACGCCGCGCTGATCCGGCGGCTGGTCGAGCACGGCGTCGAGGTGGTCACCCCCAACGGCAACACCGGCGAGTTCTACACCCTCACCGGGGCCGAGACCCGCCGCGCCGTCGAGTCCGCGGTCGCGGCCGTGGACGGCAGGGCCGAGGTGATGGCCGGGGTCGGGCTCGACATCGCGAGCGCCGTCGCCGGCGCACTGGACGCCCGGTCGGCCGGGGCGGGCTCGCTGATGGTCCATCAACCCGTCCACCCCTACCGCTCGGCAGAGGGCTGGATCGAGTACCACCGCGCCATCGCCGACGCCGTGCCCGAGCTGGGGGTGGTCCTCTACGTCCGCGACCCCAGGATCGACGGCCGGCAGCTCGCCGAACTCGCCGACCGCAGCCCCAATGTGATCGGGGTGAAGTACGCCGTTCCCGACCCGGTGCGGTTCGCCTCGGTGGCCCGCGACGCCGGACTGCACCGCTTCGCCTGGATCGCCGGGCTGGCCGAGCTGTCCACCCCCGGCTACTGGGCGGTGGGAGCGACCGGCTTCACCTCCGGGCTGGTCAACGTCGTCCCGCAGCTGTCCGCCGCGCTGCTGGAGGCGCTGCGCGGCGGCGACTTCGCCAAGGCGATGCGGGTGTGGGAGTCGGCCCGGGTCTTCGAGGAACTGCGTGCCGCCGACGCCTCCGCCGACAACGTCAGCGTGGTCAAGGAGGCCCTGCAGCAGCTCGGCCTGTCCGGCCGCGCGGTGCGCCCGCCGTCCCGGGTCCTGCCCGAGGACCTGCGGGTCCGGATCTCCGAGCTGATAGCCCAGTGGCGGATCGAGGGCTGGCTGTGAACGATCCCGCGGACCTCACCGCACCCGCACCCGCACCCCCGCCGGTCCTCCGCTCCGCCGCCTGGTTCGGCGACAGCGAGGACCCCACCGGCGGCAGGCTCCGCGCCTTCAGCCACCGCTCCCGGATGCGCCAGCTCGGCTACCTCCCCGAGGAGCACCTCGGCAAGCCGGTCATCGCGATCCTCAACACCTGGTCCGACATCAACCCCTGCCACATGCATCTGCGCGAGCGCGCCGAGCAGGTCAAGCGCGGGGTCTGGCAGGCGGGCGGCTTCCCGCTGGAGTTCCCGGTCGCCACCCTGTCCGAGACCTTCCAGAAGCCCACCCCCATGCTCTACCGCAACCTCCTCGCCATGGAGACCGAGGAACTGCTCCGCTCCTACCCGGTGGACGGGGCGGTGCTGATGGGCGGCTGCGACAAGACCGTGCCCGCGCTGCTGATGGGCGCCGCCAGCGCCGGACTCCCGGCCCTGGTCGTCCCCTCCGGGCCGATGCTGCGCGGCAACCACCGGGGCCGGGCGTTGGGCAGCGGTACCGACCTGTGGGCCTACTGGGACGAGTACCGGGCCGGGCGGATCGGCGAGTGCGAGCTCTCGCAGGTCGAGTGCGGTCTGGCCCGCTCGCCGGGGCACTGCATGACCATGGGGACGGCCTCGACGATGACGGCGGCCGCCGAGGCGCTGGGCATGGCGCTGCCGGGCTCCTCCTCGATCCCCGCCGTCGACTCGGGCCACCACCGGATGGCCTCCGCCAGCGGCGCCCGCGCGGTGGAGCTGGTGCGCGCGCAGCTGACCCCGGCCAGGATCATGACCAGGGAGGCGTTCGAGGACGCCGTCGCGACGGTGCTGGCCCTCGGCGGCTCAACCAACGCCCTGATCCACCTGGTCGCGATGGCCGGACGGCTCGGTGTGCCGCTCTCGCTGGAGGACTTCGACGAGATCGGCCGCCGGGTGCCGGTGCTGGCCGACGTCCGCCCGGTCGGCGCGGCCCTGATGGAGGACTTCCACTACGCCGGCGGCCTGCCCGCCCTCCTGCGCCAGCTCTCGACGGTCCCCGGAGCACTGCACCCGGACCGGATCACCGTCACCGGCGCCCCCTTCTCCTCCTACTACGCCACCGCCGAGACCCATGACCCACAGGTCATCCGTACCCCGCAGGACCCGGTGGCCAGCGAGGGCGGGGTGGCGGTGCTGCACGGCAACCTGGCACCGGGCGGCGCGGTCATCAAGCACCTGGCGGCGGCGCCCGAGCTGCTCACCCACACCGGCCCCGCCGTGGTCTTCGACTCCTATCAGGAACTCCAGCGGGACATCGACGACCCGGCCCTCGGCATCACCGAGGACACCGTGCTGGTGCTGCGCGGGGCCGGCCCGCTCGGAGGCCCCGGTATGCCCGAGTACGGGATGCTGCCGATCCCGGCCTACCTGCTGGAGCGCGGGGTCAAGGACCTGGTCCGGATCTCCGACGCACGGATGTCCGGCACCAGCTACGGCACCTGCGTGCTGCACGTCGCCCCCGAGTCGCACGCGGGCGGACCGCTCGCCCTGGTCCGCACCGGCGACCTGGTCACCCTGGACGTCCCGACCCGGCTGCTGCAACTGGAGGTGACCGCTGAGGAACTGGAACGCCGTCGCGCCGCATGGCAGCCGCCCGAGCCCCGCTTCGAACGCGGCTACGGAGCGCTGTACTCCGAGCACATCACCCAGGCCGACCAGGGCTGCGACTTCGACTTCCTGGCCCGGCAGGGCAACAACCCTTCCCCCGACCCCAGCTGAACCGGCGTCACCCCAGCCTTACTCAGCCCAGCCCCACTCAGCCCGGCCTGCACAGCCCCGTTCACCACCACTGACCGAAGGGCTCCAACAGCCATGTCCGCAGACAGCGTTGTCCGCACCATCACCGACTCCACCGACGGCAGCACCGACGCCCCCAGAGGCCCGTCCCGCCGCCGGGTGATCAGCACCCTCGCCGCCGGCGCAGCCGCCGTCCCGGTGCTCGCCGCCTGCGGTGCGCCCAGCAGCAGCACCGGCACCGGGAGTCCCGCACCCAGCACCCTCGCGAGCAAGCCGTCCAAGCCGGTGACCCTGAACATCCTCGACGTAGCCGGGAACCTGAAGCTGACCCAGCCGATCATCGACTCCTTCAAGGCCCGGTTCCCGGACTACGTCTCGAAGATCACCACGACCACCGGCACCGCCCCCGAGCTGGCCCCGAAGGTCCAGGCCCAGCAGCAGGGCGGCAACGTCCAGATCCAGCTGGTGCTGACCGGAACCGACGGCCTGGCGGCCGGAATCCAGAAGAGCCTGTGGTACGACCTCAAGCCGTACTACGACACCTTCTTCCCGGGCCTGATGTCCAACTACCAGACCGCCGCCGCCTCGATGGCCTCGCTCGCCCAGGACCAGGGCATCGAGCTGGTCTGGTACCCGTCCGGCCCGCTGCTGGAGTACGACCCGGCCAAGGTGACCACGGTGCCCACCACCACCAACGCGCTGCTGGACTGGGCCAAGGCCAACCCCGGCAGGTTCCAGTACGCCCAGCCGCGCAACTCCGGTCCCGGGCGCACCTTCCTGATGGGCCTGCCGTACCTGCTCGGCGACACCGACCCGACCGACCCGGTCAACGGCTGGGCCAGGACCTGGGCCTATCTCACCGAGCTCAACAAGTACGTCGGCAGCTACCCCTCGAAGACCTCGGCCACCATGACCAGCCTGGCCCAGGGCACCTGCACCCTGATCGCCAGCACCACCGGCTGGTACATCAACCCCAGGGCCCTGGGCACCGTCCCGGCGTCCATGAAGGTCGCCAAGTTCGACAGCATGACCTGGGTCAGCGACGCCCAGTACGGGGTCGTCCCGAAGGGCGTCAGCAGTGACGAGCTGATCGCGGCGCTGAAGCTGCTGGCCTTCATCCTCACTCCGGAGCAGCAGGCCGTCACCTACGACCAGGGCTACTTCTACCCCGCCCCGGCAGTCAAAGGGGTGACGCTCAGTCAGGCACCGGCCAGTTCCCAGCAGGCCATCGCCACGTTCGGCGACCCGGACTTCGACGGCTGGATCGCCAACAACCCGGTCAAGAACTCGCTGCCCGCCACCGCCCAGGTCACCGCCTTCGACCTGTGGGACAAGAAGATCGGCTCGACCAAGTGAGCACGGTGACCCCGATGACGACCGCCAAGCCCGCCGCCGCGGCGGCGACCGCTCGTCCCGTCTCCCAGCTGGGGGAGCTGGAACTGCGCGGCATCAGCCGCGCCTACGGCGCCCACACCGCGCTGCACCCGCTGGACCTCACCATCAGGGGCGGCGAGTTCGTCGCCCTGCTCGGCCCCTCCGGCTGCGGCAAGACCACCGCGCTCAACTCGCTGGCCGGCCTGCTGCCGCTGACCTCGGGCGAGATCGTGCTGGACGGCAGGCGCATCGACACCCTGCCGCCGGAGAAGCGCGGCTTCGGCATGGTGTTCCAGAACTACGCCCTGTTCCCGCATCTGACGGTACGCGCCAACGTCGCCTTCGGCCTGAAGATGCGCGGCGTCGGCAAGGCCGAGACCGCACGCAGGGTGGGCGCCGTGCTCGCCCTGGTCCATCTCACCGAGCAGGCCCACAAGCATCCGGGACAGCTCTCCGGCGGCCAGCAGCAGCGCGTGGCCATCGCCCGCGCCATCGTGATGGAACCGCCGCTGGTGATGATGGACGAGCCGCTGTCCAACCTGGACGCGGCGCTGCGGCTGGAGATGCGCAGCGAGATCCGGCGCATCCACCAGGAGTTCGGCCTCACCACCCTGTATGTGACGCACGATCAGGAAGAGGCGCTGTCGATGGCCGACCGGCTGGTGGTGCTGCACGAGGGACGGGTCAGCCAGATCGGCACCCCCGCCGACCTCTACGAGCACCCGGCCAATCCACATGTGGCGGCCTTCATGGGCTACCGCAACCTGCTCCCGCTCACCGTCACCCAGGCCGACGCCCAGGGTGCGGCGGCTGCGGGACGGGGGCTGACCGTACGCGGAACGGCCGTCGGCACAGCGCAGTTGACGCAGGGTCAGTCGGTGACGGTCGCCATCCGCCCGGAGGACCTGCGGATCGCCGAGGTGGACGAGCAGGTGCTGGGCGAGGCCGTGGCCGAGGTCGTCGAGTACCACGGCCGGGTGCTGCACGTGGAGGCGCTGACCCGGGAGGGGGACAGGATCCACCTCAAGTCCTCCGGGCAGGTCCGCCCCGGCGACGTCCTGTCCGTCGCGGTCGACGCCGAACGCGCGCTGTTCTTCCCCGAGGCTGTGCCGGACCCGGCGTCGGAGGAGGTGCCGGCATGACCGTCGCCCTCCCGCCTACGGCTCGCCGCCCCGCCCTGCGGCACCGCCTCGCTGAGCGCGGCGTGGACCGTACCCTGCTGCTGGTGCTCCCCGGGGCCCTCGCCGTCATCGCGCTGTTCTGCTACCCCTTCCTCTACGGGCTGCAACTGTCCTTCCAGCCCGCCTCCGGGGGCGTCCTCGGCGCCTACCATGCCTTCTTCGCCGAGCCGTTCGCCCGCAAGTCGATCTGGCAGACCTTCTCGCTGGCCATCCCGGCCTCGCTGATCAACGTCGGAGTGTCCGTCCCCATCTCCTACCGGATGCGCCGCGACTTCCGGGGCAAGCGGCTGCTGCTCGCCCTGCTGGTGGTCCCGATCACGCTGGGAACCGTGCTCACCGCCGAGGGGATCCTGGAGTTCTACGGCCCGGCCGGCTGGTTCAACCACACCCTGAACCTGCTCGGCCTGGCCTCCTCCCCGGTGCAGCTCACCATGAACTACACCGGGGTGCTGCTCTCACTGATCATCAGCGGCTTCCCCTTCGCCTACCTGCTCACCCACTCCTACCTCTCCGGCATCCACCCCAGCCTGGAGAAGGCCGCCTCCACCCTGGGCGCGGACTGGTGGCAGCGGTTCCGGCACATCACCTTCCCGCTGCTGCTGCCGGGGCTGATGACCACCTTCTGTCTCAGCTTCGTGATGGCCTTCGCGGTCTTCCCCTCCGCGATGATGGTCGGCGACCCGGACGGGAAGACGCATGTCATCTCCATCGAGGCATATGAGGCGGCGCTGGAGCACTTCGACTACGCCCAGGGCTGCGCCGACGCGATGATCATGACGGCGCTGATGCTCGTCGTCATCGTCGCGGTCACCACCCTGCGCTCCCGGCTCTACAGCGGATCGACCGGAGGCAAGGGATGAGCGCCGTTCTCGACAGGCCCCCGACCGCGGCCCCCGGCGCGGAGCCCGAGGCCGCGCGCCGACGGATCGCCATCAGACCGGGCGCCTGGCTCACCTGGGCCGCCCTCGCGTTCTTCTTCGTCAACCTGCTCGGCGTGATCGGCACGGTGCTGCTGAACTCCTTCGGCCGCAGCTGGTTCAGGAGCTGGCTGCCCGGCGGCTGGACCGCCCATTGGTACAGCGACGCCTGGACCGAGTTCAGTCTCGGCCAGGTGCTGGGCACCACGGTCGAGGTGACCTTCCTGGTGGTGCTGATCTCGCTGGTACTGGCCGTCCCCGCCTCCTATGCGCTGGCCCGACGGGACTTCCCCGGCAAGAAGCTGGTCATGGGACTGTTCGTGCTGCCGATCCTGGTGCCGCCGATCGCCTACGGCATCCCGCTGGCCACCGTGCTCTACAAGTTCCACCTGGCCGGCTCGGTCACCGGGGTGGTGCTCGCCAACCTGGTCCCCTCGATCCCCTTCGTGGTGTTCACGATGACCCCGTTCATCGAGCAGATCGACCCCAGGATCGAGGCGGCGGCCCGGATGTGCGGGGCGAGGACCTGGACCGTGCTGATCCGGATCCTCGCGCCGCTGCTGCTGCCCGGGATGCTCGCCGCCGGAATCCTGGTGCTGGTGCGCACCTTCGGGATGTTCGAGCTGACCTTCCTCACCTCGGGACCCACCAGCCAGACTCTGATCGTCACGCTGTTCTCGGCCGTCAACTCGGCCGGCATCCGCTCCACCCAGTCGATCGACGCCATGGCCGTGATCTACACCGGAACGATGGCCGTGCTGCTGCTGATCGCACTGCGCTTCGTCAACCCCACCCAGCTCGTCGCCCGCTCATCGGACTGAGAGGCAGAGCCACGCCATGCGCCAGCCGAATCCGACCCGCCGTCAGATCCTCAGCGCCGCCGTCGCCCTGGGCGGTGCCGCCGCGACCACCGCCGCCCTCGGCGGCACCGGCTCAGCCGCGACCCGGCCCGGGGCGACCCCCGTCACAGCGAGCGGGAACAGCGCCAACCGGCTCGCCGACCGCGCGGCCGACCGCATCGTCCACTCCATCCGCCGGCCCGAGATTCCCCGGTGCGCCTTCGCCATCACCCGCTTCGGGGCACTCCCCGGCGGCGGCGCCGACACCACCGCGACCAACACCGCTGCCATCGCCGCCGCCGTCGAGGCCGCCAACCGGCGGGGCGGCGGGGTGGTCACCGTCCCGGCGGGGGAGTGGGCCACCGGCGCGATCCACCTGCTCTCCCGGGTCGAACTGCATCTGGAGGCCGGCTCCACCCTGCTCTTCTCCACCGACCCGGCCGACTACCTGCCCACCGTCTTCAGCCGCTGGCAGGGCATCGAGCTGATGAACTACTCGCCGCTGATCTACGCCTTCGAGCAGCACGACATCGCCGTCACCGGCAGTGGCGTCCTGGACGGCCGGGCCTCCACTGCCAACTGGTGGGCCTGGAAGGCCCAGGGCGACCTGGACTTCGCCGTCTTCGAGGCCACCGTCAACGCCGGACTGCCGGTCGCCCAACGCGACGGCACGCTCTACCACTTCCGGCCGACCTTCGTGGAGCCCTACCGCTGCGAACGGGTCCTGATCGAGGGCGTCACCTTCCGCAACTCCCCGCTCTGGCACCTGCATCCCACCCTCAGCCGGGACGTCACCGTACGCGGCGTCACCATCGCCTCCACCGGCCCCAACACCGACGGCATCGACCCCGAGAGCTGCGACGGCGTGCTCATCGACGGCGCGAACATCAACGTCGGCGACGACTGCATCGCCATCAAGTCCGGCCGCAACACCGACGGCCGTAGGCTGAACATCCCCAGCCAGAACATCGTCGTCCAGAACACCACCTTCGCCAACGGCCACGGCGGCATCACCATCGGCAGCGAGATGACCGGCGGGGTGCGGAACGTCTACGCCCGCGACCTCACCATGACCAGCACCGGACTCCAGTCGGGCCACCGGCTGAAGACCAACTCGGTGCGCGGCGGCTTCATCGAGAACAGCAACGTCTACCGGGTGGACGTCAGCGCCATCGGCGGGCCGCTGCTGCTCATCGACTACAACTACGGCGAGGGCAACACCGGCACCTACCCGCCGACCGTCACCGACATCAACCTCGGCGACTGGACCGTCGCCGCAGCCGCCCAGGGCTGGAACATCCAGGGCTACGCCACCGACCCGGTCGGCACCGTGCGGCTCAGCGACATCACCGTCGCCACCGCGCTGACCAAGGCCAACGTCGCGACCAATGTCACCGACCTGGAGCTGACCAACGTGGTGATCGACGGTGTGACGACCTAACCGGTGGTCCCGAAGGTCACCCGGTAGAAGCAGGAACCCTTGCAGGACATGGTCGCGGAGTCGTCGAAGGCATAGGAGTAGGCGTACGGCTCGGCCTTCTTGAAGACCTGGGTGTAGTCGACCGGCCACTTCGCCGGAACGCAGTTGGCCCGGCCGGCCCAGGCGCCGCGGCAGCAGTAGGTGTCACCGCCGAAAGCGGCGCAGGGAGGCTTGCAGCCGATGACCTGGCCGCCGTTGAGGGCCTGCATGGCGCTGGGGCAGACGATCGGGGTGGTGCACGTCCCCTTGTAGCAGCCGGAGGCGGTGATCGGATCCGCGGTGACGGTGTGGGAGATGTTGATGTACATCGGCAGGTTGGCGCCGTCGACCATGCTGACGTCGTAGAAGTCCAGGTTGTCGAAGGCGTCGAAGGTGAACTCGCCCAGCGTGGTCGGCGTGGTCGGGCCGGAGCAGGTCGTCGTGCAGTCGCCGGTGAGGCAGGTCCCCGCACCGCTGGTGGCGCAGCCGGTCCGGCCCCAGATCCGCCCGCCCCACGTGTTGCCCACGGTGAGGGTGGCGCTCTGGCCGGGCTGGAGCTTCAGGCCGCCGGGGTAGGCGACGGTGGTGTTGGTGACGATGACCCAGACGGTCTGCTGGGTGCTGTTCACCAGGGCGATGGACCGCTGCCCGGCCGGGGCCGCCTGGGTGGGCTGAGGCGCCGTGGCGGGGTGTGTGGCCTTGGCAGTGGCCGTCGGAGAGGGCGTGCGGGACGGCGTGCCGCTGGGGGTGCGGCTGGGCGACGGCGTCGCCGAAGGCACGGCGTGGGAGGCGGCGAGCGAGGCAGTGGGGGCAGCGCCGGCGGTGGCGACGGCCGTGGGCCGGTCGGCCACCTGCGTGATCACGACCCCGTTGGGCGGGGACGGCCAGAAGACGATGACCAGCGCCGCCACTACGGCTGCCGTGAGAGCGAGCCACCAACTCCGCCCCGACCGGGTCCGGTGCTTCTTCCTGCGTGCCATGACCTGCCTGTCCCCTCGCCGATGAGGCGGACGCCTCATACAGGAGACCGGAGGCGAGCCCTCCGACAACAGAAATCCGAGCAGGAATCCGAACCGCAGCGGCTCAGCCAGCAGTCGATGTCCTCCGCTCGTCGACGATGCGGCGGAGCTTGCCGAGCGAGCGTTCCAAGGTGTCCGGATCGGTGATCTCGACCTCGACCGTCACACCGACGCCGTCCTTGACGGCCCGGGCGATGGCGGCCGCGGCGGCGGCGCGGGTGTCGGGGGAGGCGTCGGGCCTGGCCTCGGCGCGGACGGTCATCCGGTCCAGCCGGTCCTGCCGGGTGAGCCGGACCTGGAAGTGCGGGGCGACGCCCGGGGTCCGCAGCACGATCTCCTCGATCTGACTGGGGAAGACATTGACGCCGCGCAGGATGATCATGTCGTCGCAGCGGCCGGTGACCTTCTCCATCCGCCGGAACGCGGGCCGGGCGGTGCCGGGCAGCAGCCGGGTCAGGTCGCGGGTGCGGTAGCGGACGATCGGCAGCGCCTCCTTGGTGAGCGAGGTGAACACCAGCTCGCCGCCGACGCCCTCGGCCATCACCTCGTCGGTGAGCGGGTCCACCACCTCCGGGAGGAAGTGATCCTCCCAGATGTGCAGGCCGTCCTTGGTGTCCACGCACTCCTGCGCCACCCCGGGGCCGATCACCTCGGACAGGCCGTAGATGTCCACCGCTTGCAGGTCCAGCCGATCTTCGATCTCCCGGCGCATCTCCTCGGTCCAGGGCTCGGCGCCGAAGATGCCGATCCGCAGTGAGGTGCTGCGCGGGTCGATGCCCCGGCGCTCGAACTCGTCCAGCAGGGTCAGCATGTAGGAGGGAGTGACCATGATGATCTCGGGGCGGAAGTCCTGGATGATCTGCACCTGCCGCGCCGTCATCCCACCCGAGGCGGGGATCACCGTGCAGCCGGCCCGCTCGGCGCCGTAGTGCGCGCCCAGGCCGCCGGTGAACAGGCCGTAGCCGTAGGAGATGTGCACCTTGTGCCCCGGGCGGCCGCCGGCCGCGCGGATCGAGCGGGCCACCACGTCGGCCCACATCGACAGGTCGTTCTCGGTGTAGCCGACCACGGTGGGGTTCCCCGTCGTCCCGCTGGAGGCGTGGATCCGGCGCACCTGGTCCATCGGGACGGCGAACATGCCGAACGGGTAGGTGTCGCGCAGGTCGGCCTTGGTGGTGAAGGGGAAGCGGGCCAGGTCGGCCAGGGTGCGGCAGTCGTAGGGGCTGACCCCGGCGGCGTCGAACTTCTTCCGGTACAGCTCGACCTGGTTGTACGCGAGCTGCAGGGTCTGCCGCAGCCGCCGCAGCTGGAGGTCCCGCAGCTCGGGGCCGGTCATCCGCTCGCCCGCGTCCAGCAGGTCCTCCGGCAGCGGCTCGCCCAGTCGGCGGTCGGGACGGCTGTTCATGGCATGCTCCGCTCATCCTTGGTGCCGGTCCGCAGCGTGCGGCTGCGCCCGCGGAACTCCGCGATCAGCTCGCTGCCGCGGCGGACCGTGACGTCGTAGATCCCGCTGCGACCGAATCGGGCGCGTTCCTGAGCCGTCGCCACGAGCACGTCCCCCTCGTGGGCCGGGGCGACGAAGTCGATGTCGCCGCCGGCGGCCACGGTCACCGGGCCGTGGCTGTTGCAGGCGCAGGCGAAGGCGCTGTCGGCCAGCAGGAAGAGGTAGCCGCCGTGGGCCAGACCGTGTCCGTTGACCATGGCGGGGGTGACCGCCATCCGCAGCACTGCCTCGCCCGCGCCGGCCTCCAGCAGCTCGATGCCGAGGCCCAGGGAGGCCGCGTCGGCGGCGAACATCAGCTGGGCCGGGCCTGGTGGGGCCGACCTGGTGGGTGGCATTCCGGCTCCTTCTTGTCTCCCGACCGAACATTCGGTTAGCGTGGTGGTGAGGTCAAGTAATCCAGCCCCGCAATCGGCTGTCAAGGGACGACGCGGGCCCCGTACACCCCCGGAGGGTGGGACAGAACCAGTGACGACAGCAGCAGTCGAAGCCGCAGCACCGGCAGATCCGCTCCAGCGGCACTTCGACGACACCATCGCCCGCGACCAGCGCGTCGAGCCGCGGGACTGGATGCCGGACGGCTACCGGCGGACCCTGGTCCGGCAGATCGCCCAGCACGCGCACTCCGAGATCATCGGCATGCAGCCGGAGGGCGACTGGATCACCCGCGCCCCCTCGCTGCGCCGCAAGGCGATCCTCTTCGCCAAGGTGCAGGACGAGGCCGGGCACGGCCTCTACCTCTACTCGGCGGCCGAGACCCTGGGCGCGGACCGCGCCGACCTCACCCAGCGGCTGATCGAGGGACGGCAGAAGTACTCGTCGATCTTCAACTACCCGGCGAGCAGCTTCGCCGACGTCGGCGTCATCGGCTGGTTCGTGGACGGCGCCGCGATCTGCAACCAGGTGCCGCTGTGCCGCAGCTCCTACGGCCCCTATGCCAGAGCGATGGTGCGGGTCTGCAAGGAGGAGTCCTTCCACCAGCGCCAGGGCTATGAACTGCTGCTGACGATGATGGGCGGCACCGAGGCCCAGCGGGCCATGGTGCAGGACGCGGTGGACCGCTGGTGGTGGCCCTCGCTGATGATGTTCGGCCCGCCGGACGGCGACTCGCCCAACTCGGCGCAGTCCACCGCCTGGAAGATCAAGCGCCACTCCAACGACGAACTCCGGCAGCGCTTCGTGGACATGACGGTCCCTCAGGCCGAGCGGCTGGGCGTGACCCTGCCCGACCCGGAACTGCGCTGGAACGAGGAGCGCGGCAGCCACGACTTCGGCACCCCGGACTGGACCGAACTGCAGCGGGTGATCTCAGGCGACGGCCCGTGCAACGCCGAGCGGGTCGCCCGGCGCCGGGCGGCCCACGAGGAGGGCGCCTGGGTCCGCGAGGCCGCCGCCGCCCACGCGGCCAAGCAGGCGCAGCGACAAGAAGGAGTAACACCATGAACGCCGACTGGCCCCTCTACGAGGTCTTCGTACGCGGCAAGCGCGGCCTCAACCACGTCCATGTCGGCTCGCTGCACGCCGCCGACGACCGGATGGCGCTCACCCACGCGCGGGACCTCTACACCCGGCGCAACGAGGGCGTGAGCATCTGGGTGGTCCGCAGCTCGGCGATCACCGCCTCCACGCCGGACGAGAAGGACCCCTTCTTCGCACCCAGCGGCGACAAGGTGTACCGGCACCCCACCTTCTACGACATCCCCGCCGACGTCCCGCACATCTAGGGCCGTCACATCTAGGAGCGCCACGTGAGCGACGACGACAACGCCTACCTCGGCCTCGCCGAGGCGCACGAGGGCGACGAGGCGCACTGGGCCTTCGGCACCGGCTTCGAGGACCCACTGCACGGCACCGACACCGCGCTCCCGCCCGGCGTCGACGGCGCGGCGCTGGCCGCGCGCTGCCTCGCCCTGGGCGACGACGCGCTGGTGCTGGCCCAGCGGCTGGCGCAGTGGTGCACCAGGGCGCCGGAGCTGGAGGAGGAGCTGGCGCTGGCCAACATCGGCCTGGACCTGCTCGGCCAGACCCGGCTGCTCTACACCAGGGCCGGCCAGGCCGACGGCAGTGGCCGCAGCGAGGACGACTACGCCTACCGGCGCGACGCCGACGCCTTCCGCAACGTCCGCCTCGCCGAGCTGCCGAACGGCGACTTCGCCCACTGCATCGCCCGGCTGCTGGTGCTGTCGGCCTGGCGGCTGGCCGTGTTCGAGCAGCTGGCCGGGGCGCCGGACCCGGTGCTGGCCGCCGTCGCCGCCAAGGGCGTCAAGGAGCTGACCTACCACCGCCTCTACGCCGCCGAGTGGACCGTGCGGCTGGGGGACGGCACCGAGGAGTCGCACCGCCGGATGCAGCAGGGTCTGGACGCGGTGGCGCCGTACCTGGACGAGCTGTTCGCGGCCGAGGACGTCCGCGCGCAGGTCGAACCGGTGCTGCGGCAGGTCGCGGACGGCGCGGGGCTGGTCCTCACCGGTGCTGCCGGGCTCCCGGGATCCGGTCGCGACGGCGATCACAGCGAGCACCTCGCCCCGCTGCTCGCCGAGCTGCAGAGCGTGGCCAGGGCCAACCCGGGGGCGACATGGTGATGACCACCGCACCTGACCTGGGATCGGACCTGGCGCTGGCGCTGGCGCGCCGGGTGGCCGGAGCCGTCCCGGACCCCGAGCTGCCCATGCTCACCCTCGCCGACCTCGGAGTGCTGCGCGACGTCGAGGTCGCACCGGACGGGGCTGTCACCGCGACCCTCACCCCCACCTACTCCGGCTGCCCGGCCATGGCCGAGATGCGGGCCGAGGTCGACCGCCGCCTGCGCGCCGCCGGCTTCGCCCAGGTCAGCATCCGCACGGTGCTGGACCCCCCGTGGACCACCGACTGGATCACCGAGTCGGCCCGCCGCACCCTCGCCGAGCACGGCATCGCCCCGCCCGGCAGCGCACCCCGCCCCGCGTCCGGACCGGTACCGCTGGTGCTGTCCGCCCGGAGGCCGTCGCTGCCCTGCCCCCGCTGCGGGTCCGCAGACACCGAGGAGACCTCGCGCTTCTCCGGCACCGCCTGCAAGGCGCTGTGGCGCTGCCGCGCCTGCCGTGAGCCCTTCGAACACCTCAAGGAGATCTGATGCCGGCCCCCGCCACGACGGCAGCCATCACCGCCCCCGCCGCCCCGATGCGCCGCCGCCCGGTCTTCCACACGCTGCGGGTCGCCTCGGTCGAGCCGCTGTGCGAGGACGCCGCCGCCGTCACCTTCGCCGTCCCGGACGACCTCGCGGCCGCCTTCGCCTTCGCCCCGGGCCAGTCGCTGACGCTCCGCCGTACCGTCGACGGACGTGACGAGCGCCGCTCCTACTCGATCTGCTCGCTCGCGGGCGGCGCACCCCGGATCGGCGTCCGCACCGTCCCTGCCGGTCTCTTCTCGTCCTGGCTGGTCAACGAGGTACGACCGGGCGACGCCGTCGAGGTGACGGAGCCCACCGGGGCCTTCACCCCCGACCTGACCACCCCGGGCCGGCACGTCCTGGTCGCGGCGGGCTCCGGGATCACCCCGATGGTGTCGATCGCCTCCGCGGTGCTCGCCGCCGACCCGGTCTCCACCGTCACCCTGCTCTACGGCAACCGGCGCAGCGACACCGTCATGTTCGCCGACGACCTCGCCGACCTGAAGGACCGTCACCCCGACCGGTTCCAGCTCGCCCATGTCCTCTCCCGGGAGCCGCGCGAGGCCGAACTGCTCTCCGGCCGGCTCGACCCGGAGCGGCTCGCCGTGCTGCTGGACGCACTGGTCGAGGTGGACTCGGTGAACCACTGGTGGCTCTGCGGTCCGCTGGGCATGGTCACCGGGGCCCGCGAACTGCTCACCGGGCTCGGCGTCCCCGCCGACCGGCTGCACCGTGAACTCTTCTACGCCGAGGACGAGCCGGTCACCCCGCTGCGCCACAGCGACGCCGCGCCCGAGGGCCCGGTCTCCACTGCCACCCTGGTCCTGGACGGCCGCAGCACCAGCGCGGTCCTGCCCCGCGACCACAGCATCCTGGACGGCGCCCAGCGGTCCCGCCCCGACCTCCCGTTCGCCTGCAAGGGCGGGGTCTGCGGCACCTGCCGTGCCCTCGTGGTCGACGGAAAGGCGGAGATGCGCCGCAACTTCGCCCTGGAACCGGCCGAGGTCGCCGCCGGCTATGTGCTGACCTGCCAGAGCTACCCGGTCTCGGACACCCTCACGGTGGACTACGACAGCTAGGACCGACCGGCGAGGCGGAACCGGCGGGCGTGGTCGCACGTCACATCGCCGACGCACCACAGGGGTGCGGCCCAGCACACCATCACGGGGGTTCCCATGCGCCGCCTTCCCGCCGCTCTGCTCACAGGTACGCTGGTCGGCCTGCTCACGGCGGGTTGCGCCTCGGCCGGCGCCGAACGTGTCGCCGTCTCGATCGCCTCACCGCCCGTCAGCAGCGCGCCGCCGGCCGGCTCCAGGCCCTGTCCGACCGCAGCCCAGTGGCAGGGCGCACCCGCGCCCACCGCGATCGCCGGAACGCCGATGAACACCCCGCAGGCGGAGGCCCTCAGCCAGGCCGTGGGCGACCAGGGCCGCCAGGCCTTCGCCGACGTCTACGGCTCGCAGATCACCGACTTCCCGGCCGGGCGGGTCGCCCTCTGCGTCACCGACCTGGCCCGCGGCCGCGCCCTGGCCCAGGCCGCCAAGCACGCCGCCCCCGGCATCGACCTGTCCCGGCTGGACCTCTATCTGTGCCCCTACTCGCAGCGCACCCTGGATGTCGCCACGCACAAGGTGGTGTACGCGATGAACGCCAAGGGTGAACTGGCCGGCTTCCCGATCTACAGCTCGGCGCCCGCGACCGACGCCACCGGCGTCGACTTCACCAGCAGCCGCCAGGGCGTGAACTCCCAGGCACTGCACACCCGCATCGCCCAACTGCTGGGCAGCATCCCCTTCACGCTGAAGGTGGGCGCCCCGGCGAAAGCCGCCTGAGAGCCCGTCAGCGAGCACACGGACGGCTCGTCGAACTGCTCGGCCCGTCCGCCTGGCCCTGGGTGCGGCGCAGCCCGGGCCAGTCGAGCACCAGTTGCTGTTTGCGCGGGAGCTGAGTGACGATCAGGTCGTAGGAGTCCTCGACCATTTCCTGCAGCAGGGTGTCCGGCAGCGATCCGTCGATGGTGACGGTGTTCCAGTGCCGCTTGTTGAGGTGCCACCCCGGCACGATGCACGGGTACCGCTCACGCAGTTGGACGGCGAGCTCGGGGTCGCACTTCAGGCTGACCTTCAGCGGCTCCCCGGCCAGGTCGGTGAGGGCGAAGACCTTGCCGCCGACCTTGAACACCGACAGCTCCTCGCTGAAGGGGAAGGTCTCGACGGATCCGTTGAGGTCGAGGCAGAAGGCCTTGAGGGTGTCGGGAGTCATGGGACCAGTCTGCCGTTACCCCAGGTCGGACGGCGACGTGTTCGCCCCGCAGAGCACCACGCACACCCGCTCGTCCTCGGTCGGGGTGTAGGCCCCGGTGGTGAGGGCCGCCAGGGCGGCGGCGGTGCCGTGTTCGACGGCGATGCGGCGGTCGTGCCAGAGGGCGCGGCGGGCGGCGACGATCTGCTCGTCGCTGACCAGGACGCTGTGCGCGCCGTCGTACTGTGCGGCGGCGACCGCCAGCCCGGTGACGCGGCGGGCGCCCAGCGAGTCCGCGGCCACCGAGTCCACCGGGCTGTCGACCGGATGCCCGGCCTCCAACGCGGCGTGCAGCGCGCAGCAGTTCTCCGGTTCGACCACGACTGTGCGCACGCCGTGGTGCCGGGCGGCCGTGGCGACGCCGGCGAACAGCCCGCCGCCGCCGGCCACCACCACGACGGTGTCCAGCCGGGGGTCCTGCACCAGGATCTCGTCCAGCAGGGTGCCGGCGCCGGCCGCGATCAGCGGATGGTCGTAGGCGTGCGAGGCGAGTGCGCCGGTCCGTGCGGTGAACTCCTCGCATGCCTGCAGGGCCTGCGCGTACTCAAGGCCGACCAGCCGTACGTCCGCGCCGTAGCCGCGCAGCCGCTCCACCTTCACCGTCGGGGCGTTCGCGGGCAGGAACACCGTCGCCGGGACGCCCTGCTGCCCCGCTGCCCAGGCGCAGGCGAGCCCGGCGTTGCCGCCCGAGGCGATGGTGACGCCCGCGTCCGGCAGCGTCCCGGCCTCGCGATGGGCCAGCACGAAGTTCTGCGCGCCGCGGGCCTTGAAGCTGCCGGTGTGCTGCATGTACTCCAGGGCGAGCGACACCTGGAACGGCCTGTCGTCGAACTCGTCCATCGCCACCACCGAGACCGGCCTGACCCGCCCCGCGATCCGGTCGGCGGCGGCCTTGACGTCGGTGTACGCGAGCTGGTGCTGCATGGCATCCCCCGATGGGCGGTGACGGACCGATACGCTGTACCGTACGCTGTCCCACATGCCAAGGCAAACAGTCGCAACGGACCGGGCCGCCCCCGAGCTGGTCGCCCGGGCGGCGATCGCGCTGGCCGACGAGCAGGGGCCGGGGGCGGTCACCTTCCGTGCCGTCGCGGCCCGGCTGGGGGTGCCGCACGCCACCCTGCAGCGCCGGGTCACCGACGCGGCCGGGCTGCTCGACATCTGCGCCGACCAGCTGGCGACGGAGCTTCCTGACATCCCGTCAGGGAGCATGGCCTGGGCGGCAGCCACCGAGGCCCGCTTCACCGGCCTCTACCGGGTCATGGCCGCGCACCCCGGCCTGATGGCGCTGCGCGGCGGCCATCCCTGGCTCGGCCGCCACCTGCTGGCCCGCCTCACCGAACCCCAGCTCGCCGACAACCTCGCCGCCGGGCTGACCCCGGCCGAGGCCGTCGCCGCCTACCGCCGGATGTACCTGCTCACCCTCGGCCACGCCGCCTTCGTCGACCACCGCGACCCCAGGCCGGCCCTGACCGCCACCAGGCTCGCCCTCGCCGCCCTGGAGCCCGCCGACTTCCCCGCCCTGACGGCCCTTCAGCCGGACGTGCTGGCCGCCATGGTGGACCACGACGTCTACTACACCGCGCTGCGCCAGCTGATCCTGGCCACCGGCGTCATACCAGCTCCAGCAGCCCCGTCAGCGACGTGATCGACGCAACGCCGTCGCTCGCGGATCCGGCCTCGGCTCCGTCCCGGCACATCGCCAGGCCCTGGTAGCCGAGGTCGATCGCCGCCCGGACCAGTTCCGGATCGTCGTCGACGAACAGGCACTCGCCCGGCTCCAACCCGAGCCCCTCGCTTGCGTGGTGGTACATGCGCGGGTCGGGCTTGCGGCAGCCGAGCACCGCGGAGATCGCGTACACCTCGAAGAACTCGTCGATACCGAGCGCGGCGTGGAGCTCCGGCAGATTCGGCCACGCGTCGGAGACCACGGCCAGACGGATCCCGCGGCGGCGCAGTTCGAGCAGAGCCTCGACGACTTCCGGGAACGTCTCCAGGACGGTCTCCGGCGGCACCGGCCGCACCAGGGCGGCCAGCAGCTCGGCGGGGGAGTCGACGCCGAGGGTGTCGAGCATGACGCGGTGGTAGGCGTCCAGGTCCGGCGTCGTGCGCGACGCGGCCATGAAGCGGTCGCCCGCGACGACGGCCCGCGCGAACTGCTCGGGCGTGACGTCCGGGGCCCACTCGAGCACGGTCGGCTCGAAGTCCGCCCGCGGATTCCAGCGCCCACCCTTCGGCTGCATCAGCACCCCGCCGGAGTCCAGCAGCACAGCGCGGATCCCTGCGGGCTGGGGCGAGGAGGAGGACGGGGCCTGAGTGGTCATCGGACGAGTATGTGCCCGAGGTGCGGTCTTCGTCGAGAGAGCCCGGGCGCAAGTGTCGAGCTGTGGCAGCCCGTCTGACCACGTCACTCGCCCGGTAGGGCGGCTTCCGCGGATCGGGTGAACCCGTGGCTCCGTTCCACTTTCGCCACATGCAGGGTGTAGCTCTGGTACCACTCGGCCTGCCCGCGCTTCTGCGCCGCGCGGTGCTCGGCGTTGGTCCGCCACTCGGTGAGGGCGTCGGCGTCGCGGAAGTAGCCGACGGTGATGCCCAGCCCACCAGGGGTCTGCGCGTGGTCCATGCCCAGGAACCCGGGGACGTCCTTCACCAGGTCTTCCATGCGTGCGCTGGTCTCGCTGTAGCCGCTCTGGTCCTGGGTCCGCACCGTCGTGAAGACAGCCGCGTAGTAAGGGGGTTCATAGGCCTGGACAGGGGTGACGGGCGCTTCCGAGTGGTTGCTCATGGCACTACCGTAAGGCGGGATACGCCTGTTGATCCACAGCGGATCGAAAGGGTTTGCTACCGTCGCCCGAGTCGGAACAACGGGTCGGGGGACAACGGATGACAGGGTTCAAGACGCCGCCGCTGGGTGACTTCCACACCTACGCCGGACTGATGACCACACAGGGCGGACACCTGTCCACGCTGAACCAGTGGTGCGGGCACCAGTGTTCGGAGACGACCGGGCTCGACGGGCTGTTGACGCTGGCGCGTCCGGTGGTCCCGGAGCTCTCCGGATACTTCGCCGAGAAGCTCAGCCAGTGCGTGCGCGGGATGGCCCTGGTGTCCTCCAAGATCCAGCAGACCAGCGCGGAGTACGCCGGCACGGACCAGGACGTAGCGGCCCAGCTGGCCAAGATCTACCCGGCGCCGATCACCGGTTTCCCCGACATCGGCGCCATCCCCGGCACCTCGCTCGTCGGGAACTTCACCGACCAGGACGTCACCCTCACCGAGCCCGCCAGCGGCGCCGACGACACCGCCAAGAACATCGGGCACCAGCTGATGATCATCCGTCAGGGCTTCAGCGCGGGGCCGCTGGCGACCGCCCAGAAGGTCTTCAAGTACTTCACCGGCCAGAGCCTGGTCGGGCTGCTGCTCGAACCGCTGGCCGGGCAGTACGGGCAGCTGCTCTATCTGCACGACGCCTACGACCAGCTCGGCGACGGGATCTACACGGTCGCGGGGACGATCCGGAAGGGCTCCTGGGGGCTGGCCCAGGAGTGGACCGGCGCGGCGGCCACCGCCTTCGACTCCTACCTGTTCAGCTGGAGCATGGGAGTCGGCGGACTGGGCGACGCGGCCAAGGTGGTGGCGAAGCTCTACAAGGACGGCTACGACACCATCGTGCTGCTGGTGCAGGCGGCGCTGCGGGAGATGGACTCGCTGATCAACAACGTCCTGCCCAAACTGGCCGAGGACGGCGCCTCGATGGTGGAGGGCGACGCCGCGATCGAGGCGATCGGCGGCGGTCCCGAGGACCCGGTCGCCGATGTGGTCGCGGGTTTCTTCACCGCCTACAAGATGTATGAGATCTACAAGGACATATCCTTGGCCATCACCATCATCAACGCCGTCGAGACCGTGTTCACCGCCATCCAGAAGGCGATCAAGGGCATCGAGAGCGGGGTGCAGGCCGTGATCAAGATGATCAACTCGCCGATGCCGACCCTCGGCAGCCTGGTCAACGACGTCGAGCAGCGCGGCTTCGACTTCGAGAAGGGCGCCTGGGACCCGACCCTCGGCGCGGTCCGCGTCGGTATGCTCCCCTCCGCCTGAACCCGCCCGCCCCCGCCACCCCGCCGTCCGCACGATCGGAGACCCGACCCCATGTCATCAGCCTTCCACGGCAGCGGCCTCGGCGGCCGACCGCTCCCCGACCGGCCCGGGCGGCGAGGCCCGGCCGCCGTTCCCGCAGCCCCTCCCGCGGCCGGTCCGCTCCGGGGCGACGCCGCCGCCGCCAAGTGGCGCTCGGCCACCGAGAGCCCGGAGCAGCGCGCGATCGCCGCCCACATCTACGCGGAGCTCAAGGCCGGCGCTGACGTCGACCAGGTCCGGCCCCTCATCGACCGGCTTCGGCAGGCCGTCACGGACCAGGCCCGCTCGGTCGACCGCGGGGTCCGCCGGTGATCGAGACGCTGCGCGAGCTCACCCTGACCAGCAGGCACACCCTGCACAGCACCACCTTCGAGGTGTCGGTGGAAGGGCAGTCGGCCCCGGTCGCCCGGCTGCACAAGGACCATGTCTTCACCTCGGTCCATGCCCTGTCCGTCCTCACCGGCCCGGGCCTGGACGTGCTGGAGGGCTGGGTGACCCCGCGCTGGGCCGCGGACGCGAACAAGACCCGTCTGGGCACTGTGGACCACACCGAGAGCCGGGTCGTCGGCGGTGAGCAGTGGACCTTCGAGCAGAACGGCCTGCCCGCCCTGACCGGACGCCCCGTCGGGGCCACCAGGGCCCGCTACAGCGGACCGCTCAACCTCGCGCCGATGAAGCGCACCATGGACATGCTCTTCACCTACCGGGTCAGGTTCCGGGGCCCCGGGTCCGAGGGGTTCGAGTTCGCCCGCCTCACCGGCACCCGCCACCCGCGCTACTCGCTGCTCCTCCACGACGAGCGGGTCAGCACCCTCCTCGCCCTGTCCGCTGTCTACTACTACGACCGCGTCCTCGACGACGACCCCCGCAAGGGTCTGATGAACGCCTTCAAGTCGTTCCGTCCCGGCAGCTGAGCGGGTCCGGCGGACCGTGCGACTTCTGAGCAGGCCGGTGCTGGCGGCGTGCAACGCCGTCTACCGGGCCACCGGCGGTGTTCTCGGGGCGTGGTGGTTCGGGCAGCCGATCCTGCTGCTCAGCACCGTCGGGCGCAGAACCGGCGAACACCGGGTGAACGGGCTGGTGTTCCTGCGCGACGCCGGGCGCCTTGTCGTCGTGGCCTCCGACAACGGCGCCCCGCGCCGGCCCGGCTGGTACTACAACCTCATGGCTGCGGACCAGGCCGAGATCCAGTACCGCCGCAGCCGGGTCCGGGTCACCGCCCACGAGGCCGTGGGGGAGGAACGGGACCGGCTGTGGCCGCTGCTGCTCCGGGTCTACTCCGGCTACGACCGGCACCAGGCCCGGGCCGGCCGCCCGCTGCCGGTCCTGGTGCTGACACCGGTGCGGGACGGCTGACCACTCCCGGCTCGGCCTACGGCATCAGGCCGTCCAGGAAGGTGTTGCTGTAGATCCGGCCGGGGTCGTAACTGTCGAGGATCGACAGCGCGGTGTCCCAGTTGCTCCCGGACGGCTGCCCGGTGCGGTAGGCGGCCGGGATGGTGGTGCCGAGGATGGTCGAGTCCGCCCAGGCGGCGCTGCCCGAGTAGGCCCAGCCCTTGGACCACTCGGGGCGGACCGCGGCGTAGCCGCCGGTGTAGTTGGAGAGCACCCACTGCTCGGTCTCCCGGTAGAACTGCTGGGACCGCGGAGTGCCGGGGATGGTCAGCAGGTCCATCCACACCGCGGTGTCCCAGCTCGGGTGGTCCGGTCGCGGACGCAGCGCGCTGAGCAGCGGCTGCACGGCCCCGGCCACCCCGCAGTCGGCCGCGTTGTCCAGTCCGGTGACCCGGACCTCCCAGGGGCCGTTCATCGGGTACTGGCCCCTGGCCTGATAGGTCGTCAGCGCGTTGTTGAGGTAGGTGTAGAACTCGCTGACCACCCGCTGCACATCGGATCGGGCGCAGAGGATGGCGTAGCCGTTCGCGGTGACCTGGAGCGTGGTCGGCCTGACGTACAGCTGGGAGTTCTTGGCCCAGCCCCAGATGTCCCAGGTGCCGGTGAGGATCAGCCCGGAGCCGACGATGCTCATCTCCAGGTTCTCGAAGCTCGGGGTTACCGAGACGTCGCCGGCGACGATGTCGGCGATGAAGGCGGACTCCTGGGTGCTGACGGAGTCGGCGAAGCTGAACGGGAAGGGGTTCTCGTTCTCCACGGAGAACGTCGGCTTGCTGGGGGACACCGACCAGACCTTGAGCCAGGGCACGGTGGTGAAGGGGAACCAGATGGTCTCCACCCGCCCGCTCTGGTTGACCAGCGAGGCGAAGGAACTGGACCCGGCGGAGGCGGGTGGGGCGAACAGGGTGCCGACGTTGGTGGTGTAGCTGCTCTGGCAGCGCAGCCGGACGTTGGCGCCGACCCGCAGGGTGGCCTCGGTGACGAAGGCCCGGCCGAGGTGGACCAGGAACGCGGCGATGTCGGGGTCGCTGCGCTGGAAGGTCTTGAGGACGTAGGCGCTCTGGGCGGAGTCCCAGACCACCGCGGTCAGCGAGGTGACCAGGTTGCTGACCGAGCCGAAGGTGTGCCCGGTGGTCAGGGTCTCGCCGGTGGCCGGAACCGCGCTGCCGTGGCCGTCGATGGCCAGCACGCCGCCCAGGCTGAGGTCGCCGGGGGCGGGGGTGTGGGTGAGCCCGTAGCCGGCGTTCTCCAGTGCGGTGAGCAGGCTGAGCATGGAGATGCCGGCCTGGGCGGTGACGCTTGCCGGGCTGCCGCTGTTGACGGTGACGGCGGTGAGGTGCTGGGTGGTGTCGACCAGCAGGATGTTCCCGGTGGCGCCGCTGGGCTCCAGCAGCGGGGACCAGCCGTGGCCCATGCCCTTGGCGCGGATCTTCCAGCCCTGCGCGTGGGCCCAGTTGGCGAGGGTGACCACATCGGCGGGGGTGGCCGGCGCGCAGGTCCACTGCGGGCTGAGGACGATCTCCCCGGACCAGTTGGTCCACGCCTGCTGGTAGACGCTGATGCCGCTGGGGAACGAGGGCGGGGCCGCGGTGGCCGCCTCGGCGGGGGTGACCCTGAACGCGGGCGTCCAGGTGAGGCCGGAGAGCGCGGCAGTGGCACCGGCTGCGCCGAGAAAGGTGCGGCGGGACAGGCGGGACGGCTGATCGGATTCGGATGGAGCCATGGCGAACCTCCGCAGAGAGGTGGGGGCATGCCAGCCTGGGCGGCGGAGGGCATGCTGAATCAGCGTGGGAGGGCGCTGTGCGGAGCGCTGGGGGCCGGACCGGCCCCTGGGGCGCGCGTGGGCGCGCCCAGCACGGAGGCGGTGCGGGCACTCCGTGGAACCGTGACGAGAGGAATCCTGACTGGTGGAGTCCGTGGTGGTGGCGCACGGCGGGTGGCGGTCCCGACCGGTGGTCCCGGACTGGTGGTTCCGGGTACCTGTCGAGCCGCCACGGCGGGTGCGGTGGGGAGAGGATCCGTCCCTTGCCGCGAGAAGTCAATGACGGTGCGTCAGATCTGATTACCCGTCAGTTAACTTGGAACGTCAGGGAGACGGTCCCGAAGTACGCGGTTCCCTGGCTGTCGCGGCTGGTGGGGGCGGACACCCGGAAGTCAGCCGGTGCCGAGCAGCCGGGCCAGGCCGGCGGGGGAGAGCAGGTGACGCAGCGCCAGCCGGCTCGCGCCCTCGACCCCGGCGCGACCGGCCAGCAGCGAGGTCTCGATGGCCAGGCTGCGGGTGGCCAACGGCAGCGCCCGCCGGTAGACCACGCCGCGGATCTCGGCGAGCAGGTCCTCGTGCAGCTCGGCCAGGCTGCCGCCGATGACGATCAGGTCGGGGTTGTGGAAGCTCACCGCGGTGGCCAGCACCTCGCCGAGCCGCTGTCCGGCCAGCCGGACCTGACGCCGGGCCAGGGCGTTGCCCTCGCTGCTGAGCCGGACCACGTCCCGGGTGGTGTGCACCTCGCACCCGGCCTCGCGCAGCGCCGCGACCAGCGCTCCGCCGGAGGCTACGGCCTCGATGCAGCCGGTGTTGCCGCAGTGGCAGGGCACGTCCTCGTGGCCGGGCACCCGGACATGGCCGATGTCCCCGGCGGCCCCGGCCGCGCCGCGGTGCAGCTCGCCGCCGGAGACGATGCCGCAGCCGATGCCGGTGCCGACCTTGACGTAGAGCAGGTGCTTGACCGCGTCGCGGTGCGCGTACTCGCCCAGGGCCATCAGGTTGACGTCGTTGTCCACCAGCACCGGTGCGTCGTAGACCTCGGCGAAGAAGGAGGGAACCGGGTAACCGTCCCAGCCCGGCATGATCGGCGGACGGACCGGGGTGCCGGTGGCGAAGTCGACCGGTCCGGGCACGCCCACGCTGATCGCCCGGACATCGGAGGTCTTCCTGCCGCACTGCTCCAGCAGGGCCCGAAGCAGGGTGTCGACCCGGGTCAGGATCGGCACCGGGCCCTCGCCGATGGCGATGCTCGCGGCGGTCTCGGCCAGCGGGGCGCCGCCGAGGTCGGTGAGCAGCACCCGGCAGTGGGTGGCGCCGAGGTCCACCGCGACGACCGTCCCGGTCAGCGGGTTGAGCCGCAGGGTCAGCGGCGGCCGGCCGCGCGCCGCGCTCGCGGGCTCGCCGTCCAGCAGCAGCCCGGCCCCGATCAGGGTGTCCACCCGCTGCGACACGGTGGCCCTGGACATCCCGGTCGCGGTGGCGAGGGCGCTCCTGGTCCCGGCGGCGCCGGAGGCCACCAGCCGGGCCACCTCGCTCAGCGCCGCGTACTGCCGCGCGTCGATCGTGCTCATCAGCCCCACCCGCACCCGCATGCTCGGCCCGCTATTTATGCCAGAAGTTAGCGTAAATCACGTCATTGTCAAGCGGATACCAGCGGGATTACGGTTCTGGCGAATCGGAAAGGAGCCGCGCTGTGATGCACGGTCAACTCCGGGTCGCCATCGCCGGAGCAGGCATGGTCGCCCGGGTCCACGCGGACGCCGTCCGACGGGCGGGGGCCCGACTGGTCGGCGTCTCCGCCTCCACCCCGGAGCGCGGCAAGGCCGCGGCGGCGGAGCTGGGCGCCGAGCGCGCCTATGACACCTCCGAGGACCTGGTCGTCAGCGACGAGGTCGACATCGTGCACATCTGCACGCCCAACGGACTGCACCGCCCGCTGGCCGAACGCGCGCTGCGGGCCGGCAAACACGTGGTCTGCGAGAAGCCGCTGGCGACGTCCGCGGCGGAGGCCGCGGAACTGACCCGGCTCGCCGCCGGGCAGGGTGTGGTGGCGGCGGTGCCGTTCGTCTACCGCTACCACCCGATGGCCGCCGAGGCGAGGGCCAGGGTGCGGTCCGGGGCGCTGGGTGCGGTGCACCTGCTGCACGGCCACTACCTCCAGGACTGGCTCGCCGACCCCGCCGACAGCAACTGGCGGGTCGACCCGGTTGTCGGAGGACCCTCCCGGGCCTTCGCCGACATCGGCTCGCACTGGTGCGACCTCGCCGAGTGGATCACCGGACACCGCATCACCGAACTGGTCGCCTCCACCGCGACCGTCCACGGCGAGCGCAGCGCCGCCATGAGCGGCACCTTCGGCGCACCGGCCGCCGGCGGTGTGGGGGAGCGGCAGGCCGTCACCACCGAGGACGCCGCCCACCTGCTGTTCCGCACCGACCGCGGGGCCACCGGATCGCTGCTGGTCTCCCAGGTCTCGCCCGGCCGCAAGAACCGGCTCTGGCTGGAGGTCGACGCGGCCGGAGCCAGCGTCACCTTCGACCAGGAGAACCCGGAGACGCTGCTGCTGGGCCGCCGCGAGAGCACCGAGGTGCTCAGCCGCGACGCCGCCCTGCTGGCCCCGGACGCGGCCCGGCTCTCCACCCTGCCCCCCGGCCATCCGCTCGGCTACCACGACTGCTTCGCCGCCTTCGTCCGCGACGTGCACGACGCCGTACGCGGCGGCGAGGTCCGCCACCCCGGCTTCGCCGACGCCGCCCGCACCGCGGCCCTGACCGACGCCGTCCTCGCCTCCGCACACACCCGCTCCTGGACCGAGGTACCCGCATGAAACTGGGATTCCTGACCGCCTGCCTGCCCCAGCTCACCCTGGAGCAGATCGTCCCCTGGGCCGCCGCCCACGACTACGACGCGCTGGAGGTGGCCACCTGGCCGTCCACCGGGTCACGGGACTTCGAAGCCAGTCACCTCGACGTCGCAGCCCTGGACCAGGACGGCGCCGAGCAGGTCAAGGCGCTGTTCGACCAGCACGGCGTGGAGATCTCCGCCTTCGCCTACTACGAGAACAACCTGCACCCCGACGAGCGGCGCCGCGCCGAGATCGCCGAGCACCTGCGCCGCAACATCGACGCCGCCGCCCTGCTCGGCGTCCCCTACGTCGGCACCTTCATCGGGCGCGACCCCGGACGCTCCGTCAAGGAGAACATCGCGATCGGCGACAAGGTGCTCCCGCCGCTGGTCGACTACGCGACCGAACGCGGCGTCAAGCTCATCATCGAGAACTGTGTGATGGAGGGCTGGCACCCGGACGGCTACCCGGGCAACCTCGCCTACTCCCCGGAGTTGTGGGAGTGGATGTTCTCGCTCGGCTTCTACCTCAACTACGACCCCTCCCACCTGATGTGGCTCGGCATCGACCCGGTCGAGGCGCTGCGCCCCTACGTCGACCGGATCCCGCACGCCCAGGCCAAGGACGCCCAGCTCGACCCGCGCGCCCGCACCCGCTACGGCTTCTTCGGCAAGACCCTGGAGCGCGACAGCCCCTGGGACGTGGGCTGGTGGCGCTACCGCGTCCCCGGCCTCGGCGACGTCGACTGGCGCGCCGTCGTCGACACCCTCTACGAGGGCGGCTTCACCGGGACGCTCTCGGTCGAGCACGAGGACCCGGTCTGGGGCGGCACCGAGGAGAAGGTCAAGCAGGGCCTGATCGTCGCCCACCGCACCCTGCGCCCGCTGATCGTCGCCTGAGCGGTTCCACCCACCATCCGTCACTGTGTCCCGAGGAGCGCAATAGAGATGTCCCACCCCCTCTCCGTCCAGCTCTACTCCGTCCGCGAGCTGATCTCCGACGACCGCGACGGCGTGCTGCGCCGGATCGCCGAGGCCGGGTTCGGCGCGGTGGAGCCGTTCCGGCCCACCGAGGACCCGCGCGGCTTCCGCAAGGTCGCCGACGACCTGGGGCTGGCCGTGTCCAGCGTCCACGCCATGGACCTGCTCGGCAGCGAGACCGAGGCCGACGCCGTCTTCGACGCGGCCGCGGTCCTCGGCACCGGCCTGGTCATCGTCCCGGCCGGCATCGCCGAGGAGGAGTTCACCGGCACCGCGGGCCTGACCCGGACCGCGGACACGCTCAACGCCTTGGCCGAGCGCGCCGCCGGCCACGGTCTGCAGCTCGGCTACCACAACCACTGGTGGGAGTTCGAGCCCCGGGTGAACGGCCGTCACGCCCTGGAGGTGCTGGCGGACCTGCTCGACCCCCAGGTCTTCCTGGAGGTCGACACCTACTGGGCCGCCGTCGGCGGCGCCGACGTCCCCGTGGTCCTCGGAGGTCTCGGCGACCGGGTGAAGGCGCTGCACGTCAAGGACGGCCCGATCGTCAAGGGCGAGCCGCACACCGCGGTCGGCGCCGGCGCCATGCCGGTGCCCGCGATCCTCGCCGCCGCGCCCGCCGACGCCTGGCGCATCGTCGAACTCGACCAGTGCGCCACCGACATCATCGAGGCCCTCGCCGACAGCCGCCGCTACCTCGCCGCCCTGGAGGCCCAGGCATGACGCAGAGCATGACCGGCACCCGATCCGGCCCTGTCGGCGTCGCCCTGGTCGGCGCGGGCGTCATCAGCACCCAGTACCTGCGCAACCTCACCACCTTCCCGGACGTGCGGGTCGTCGGCATCGCCGACCTGGACACCGAACGGGCCCAGGCCGCCGCCGAGGAGTACGGCGTCCCGTTCTCCGGTGACCTGGACAGCGTGCTGGCCCGGCCCGAGGTCGAACTGGTCGTCAACCTGACCATTCCGGCCGCCCACACGGCCGTGGCGCAGGCCGCGCTGGAGGCCGGAAAGCACGTCTACGGCGAGAAGCCGCTCGCGCTGGACCCGGTCGAGGGGGAGAAGCTGCTCGCGGAGGCGGCGGCTCGCGGCCTGCGGGTCGGGAGCGCTCCCGACACCTTCCTCGGCGCCGGTCTGCAGAGCGCCCTCCGGGCCATCGCCACAGGTCACATCGGGACCCCGGTGGCCGCCAACACCGCGGTGATGAACTTCGGGCCCGAGCGCTGGCACCCCAGCCCCGAGTTCCTGTTCCAGTACGGGGCCGGGCCTCTGTTCGACCTGGGGCCCTACTACCTCACCGCCCTGGTCGCGCTGCTGGGACCGGTGTCCCAGGTCGCCGCCACGGCCAGGCAGGGCCGGGCCGAACGGGTCATCGGCTCCGGGCCGCGGGCCGGGACCGGCTTCGCGGTCGAGGTGCCCACGCACGTCACCGCGCTGCTGGACTTCGAACGCGGCGCCACCGCGGCGACCACCTTCAGCTTCGACTCGGCGCTGCCCCGGATCCAGTTCGAGGTCACCGGCACCGAGGGCACCCTGGCGATCCCCGACCCCAACACCTTCGACGGGGTGCTGCGGGTGCGCGGCGGCGCGGACGAGGACTGGCGCGAGCTGCGGGTCGGCGGCACCACCGCCGGACGCGGCATCGGCGTTCTGGAGATGGCCCGCGCGGTGCGGGCGGAGCGCCCGCACCGTGCTTCCGGCGAGCTGGCGCAGCACGTTCTGGAAACCATGGCCGCGGTCACCGACTCGGCGGCGGCCGGGGCGTTCCGTGGTGTCAGCTCCAGCTGTGAGACGCCGGAGCCGCTGGGGGAGACGTGGTCGCCTTTTGAGGCCACCCTCGGCTGAGGACGGCTTTTCGGCTGCGGACCGTAGATGGCTGGTCGCGCAGTTCCCCGCGCCCCTAACGGTGCTGCAACTGACCCACTGCGGGCAAGTCGCACCTGCATAGGGGCGCGGGGAACTGCGCGACAAGCCACCTACGGTCCGCAGTCGAAAACCAAGCGCGGTACTGTTGAGTCACCGAGGGCTTTTCGCGCGTTGCCGGTTGGGTGGCGTCGTCTCCGGCGAGCGACGACACCGGGCGCTCGACGGCCCGGGGACGGGTCCGCAACGTGACCACCATCAGCATTCCCCCCGAAGCCGTACCCATCGTGCCGCCGTCACAGCCGCAGCCGCCGGCCGCGCGGCTGGAATTGCGAGCTGCCAGTCGGATCCGTGGG
This sequence comes from Streptacidiphilus sp. EB103A, assembly GCF_041261405.1. Lineage (NCBI taxonomy): Bacteria > Bacillati > Actinomycetota > Actinomycetes > Kitasatosporales > Streptomycetaceae > Streptacidiphilus > Streptacidiphilus sp. EB103A. The sequence goes on from NZ_JBGCAQ010000005.1 coordinate 198,118, forward strand.
CGGGTGGACGGGGCCTGGTGGCCCCGGTCCCGCGACATGGCCCGTGAGCTGCCGCCGCTCGTCGCTGTCCTGGACCAGGTGTGGGGGCGGATCACCCGGGTGACCGTGCACGAGGGCATGTGGCCCGACCTGCCGGCCAAGGTCGCCGTAGCAGGACACGTCGTCCGCCTGGGCTGGTTCGACTCGGAGCAGGAGCCCGCGGACCTGTGCCTGCTCTCCTTCACGGTCGGACGCTGGGACCTGCTTGTCATCCCGCCCGAATGCGATCCCGACCGCGCGGCCCAGCTGATGGCGGCGGCCACGGATGTCCACAACGGCCGCAGCCCCAGCGCGCTCCTCACCCAGGATGCCTGACGCTACCGGCTGAGCAGCGGCAGAGCGGCAAAGGTGTGGTCCTGCCAGATCAGCCGTGAGGTCTCCTCCGGGTAAGCGGTGACCACCGGCCGGGCGTCCAAAACCTGCACCAGGCGTTGCCCGGTGTCGTACGCGGGCCAGCCGGGGTCTCCGTGGGCGGCGAACGCCGTCCACGCGGAGCGCATACGTGCGGACAGCGCTTCTGCCTCCGGCGGCGGGCCCCCGCCGATCAGCGCGGCGGCATGGCCCTGGTCCAGGTTGCCGAAGACGAGCGGCACGTCGAGGCCGTGGCAGGCGCCGAGGGCGCCGCCCATGCCCGGGGCGGGCCAGGTGAGCTCGTACACGTGGGTGTGGCCGCCACCGGCGATCTGGGACTCGGCGAGGTGCAGGGACGGCATCCGGAACAGCCAGTCGGAGTGGACCAGTTCGTAGAGCTCCTCCGGGCTCGCCGCCGGAAAGCCCTCCCGGTAGCGGCGTGCGCCGTCCTGGCCGGGGGCGAAGAGATGCAGCGCGGTCGCCGCCTGCTCCTGGGTCACCTGGCCGAGCATGCCGTCGACCGCGCTGAACAGCCGGTGTTCGTCGCGGGTGTGGCCGACGAGGAGTTCGACGCCCCTACCGGCGCCGTCCGCCAGGGCCTGCCATGGCGTCACCGGCAGATCAGGACCGTCGACCACCGGCGAGAAGAGGATCGACCGGTGCGCGATCCGACCCCAACGTTCGGCCCACTGGGCCGACTTGGCGGTGATCGCATCACCGGCTGCGGACAGCCGGGGCGGGGCCACCGCGGAGAGGTCGGCCACCGTGGGCCGCAGCCCCAGCTCCGCGGCGCAGGTGGTGGCGATGTCAGCGGCGAGTTCCGGGGAGAAGAACGTGCCCGGCACACTCTGCGCGACGGCCCGGACGAAGAGTCCGGACGCGCGTTCCATCGCGAGCAGCGCGGCGATCGATCCGGCGCCCGCCGACTCACCGAAGAGCGTGACGTTGTCCGGATCACCGCCGAAGGCCCGGATGTTGTCGCGCACCCACTCCAGAGCCGCGACCTGATCGAGCAGGCCCCGATTGCCGGGCGCCCCCTCGAACTGCCCGAAACCCTCAAGGCCCACACGGTAGTTGAACGTCACCAGGACGACCCCGCCGTCGCCCGCCAGCCGGCTGCCGTCGTACTCGGGAAGACCCGACGTGCCGATCGTGTAGCCGCCGCCATGGATCCACACCATCACTGGGAGCCCTGCGCCGGGGTCAGGCTCGGGCGACCAGACGTTGACCGTCAGCCAGTCACCGCCGCCCGCGTCCGGCGTCAGCGCGCCCATGCCGAACGCACCGCCCTGTGGGGGCGGGGGCCCGTACGACAGCGCCGGCCGCACCCCGTCCCAGCCGCGCACCGGTCGCGGTGCGGCGAAACGCAGCGGACCCACCGGCGGTTCGGCGAACGGGATGCCGCGGAAGACCGCCACCCCCGCCTCCCGGCTGCCGCGCACCGCCCCGGCCACCGTGCGGACTTCGGGATGGGACCCGGACGGTTCGGACGCGGGATCGGTCATCACAACTCCGTTGAGCTTGAGGTGAACACGGGATCGGCGAACGCCGCGGAGAACGCATCACGGTTGGCGGACGGCGAGGTGCGGTCCCAGACGGCGAAGACCACCTCGTCGAAGGCCTGCTGGAACTCCCCGCCGGGGAGGAGCAGGTCGCGGAAGGCGGACGCGACCTCCGTCGGGTCGTTGCGGAACACTCCACAGCCCCAGGCGCCCAGCACCAGCCGGCGCACCCCGTGCCGCGCGGCCACCGCCAGCACCCGCGCCGCCCGGGTCCGCAGCGCCTCCCGGATCTCCGCACCGGCTCCCGGCCGTCGCCGCAGCACCTCGCCGGCGTTCGGCGCCGGACTGGTCAGGAAGGACACCGGGTACGGTTCGGCCAGCAGTTCGCCGTCCTCGCCGCGGATCACCGGCACTCCGGGCGACCAGATCACCCGGTCGCTGTAGAGCAGGTCGTCGGAGGCCCGGTGCGCCTCGTAGTACTCCGGCGCCCGCAGCAGGCAGTGGTAGAGCAGCGCGTGCCGGCACAGGTCCTCCTCCTGCGCCCGCGCCCCGCCCAGATACCCGCCGCCGGGGTTCCGGGCGGAGGCGAAGTTCAGCACCGCCACCTCACCGGGGCCGGCCTGGTACAGCCGCCGCGCCGCCTCCAGGCTGCCCTCTGCGGTCACCTCGACGCGGAGCCCGGCACGGGCGGCGCCGTCCGTGCGCTTCGGCGCGTCGAGCTGCTCCCCGGGCGGGTAGCACCGCGTCCGCTCCGCTGCGGTCGCCAGGGCTGGGCCCACCACGACCTTCGTACCGTCAGCGGCCGTGTAGTGCCCGGCTGCTGCGATCCCCTCGTTGACCGTCGCGTACTGACGGAGGCTGCTGCTCACGTCCGCCAACGCTAGGTGACGACCGGACCGGCGGCCAAGCCGATTTCGACGACGGGCGGCTCAGCGCAGCGCCGGCAGCTCCAGCCGCAGCGTCCCCGCGTCCGCGTCCAGCACGGCCGGGGCGCCCAGCGGGACGGTGAGGCTGGTGGGGCCGTGGCCGAAGCCCAGCTCCCAGACCACCGGGACGCCCAGCGGGCCCAGCCGGTCCAGCATCAGCCGGCGGATCCGTTCGGGGGAGGGGCGGCAGTCCTGCCACGAGCCCAGCGCGATTCCGGCCACCCCCGCCAGGGCTCCTGAGCGCAGCAGCTGGGTGAGCAGCCGGTCCAGTGCGTAGAGGTCCTCGTCCACGTCCTCCAGCAGCAGGATCGCGCCCTCGAAGCCCGCCCGGGCAAAGGGCGTGCCGCGGTCGGCGGCCAGCAGGCTGAGGCAGCCGCCGGCGGTGACGCCGCGGGCCCGGCCGGGCAGCAGGCACTCGGCGGTGGGCGAGGTGAGCAGTTGCACCGACTCCGGCTCGAACAGCGTCCGGCGCAGCCCCTCGGCCGTGGCCGGGTCGGCGCCGAACACCGCCGCCGCGGCCATCGGCCCGTGCAGCGTGGACAGCCCGAGCCGGACCGCGAAAGCCTCGTGGAGCGCCGTCACATCGCTGTAGCCGACGAACACTTTGGGCTCGGGCAGGGCGCCCATCGCGGCCCAGTCGAGCTGGTCGACGATCCGCTGGGCGCCGTAGCCGCCGCGCGCGCAGACCACGGCGGCGATGTCGGGGTCCAGCCAGGCCTTCTCCAGGTCGGCGGCCCGCCCGGCGTCCGGGGCGGAGAGGTAGGGCAGCTCCGGGTTGCCCGCCAGCACACTGGGCATCACCTCGACCCGCAGCCCCCAGGACTCCAGGATCGACACCCCTCGCTCCAACCGATCCGGGACCAGGGCCCCCGAGGGTGCGACGACGGCGACCCGGTCCCCGGCGGTGAGCCGGCGCGGGCGCTGCAAGGGCTGGACCTCGGACACGGCTTCGGCTCCCGGTGCGGTGATCGCGGTGATCGCGGCGAAGACGTCACCGTACCGTGCCGCGCGGACGCCTCCGCGCCGCGTCCCAGCGGCGCTGCCACCCGTGCCGGTGGGACGGGTGTATCCGCAGCGAGAGCCTCCGCCCCAGCGGCAGGTAGCCGATCGCCGCGCCGAGGGCGGCGAGGATGATGTCGTCGACGTCGAAGGAACGCCCCTTGACGAAGAAGTGCTGCGCCAGCTCCAGCAGCAGGACGACGAACGAGCAGATCAGCACCGTGCGGAGCAGCCCGCGGGCGCGCGGCGTGATCACCGGCAGCAGCAGCCCGAAGGGGACGCCGATGAGGATGTTCCCGCCGATCTGCAGCAGCGCCTCGCGCACGGACGGTCGGTCCAGGTAGAGCCTGATCGACGTCCCCGGGTGCAGATTGGTGTGCGCGATCCCCACCGACGCGGGCGACGGGGTGAGCGTCAGCTTGACGATCACCGCAGCGCACAACGCGAGGCCGAACATCGCCACCGTACCGACCACCGCCCGCAGCAGCCGCGCCCCCAGACTCCGGACCCGCCGGGCGCGGGGCCGGGGGACCCTGGCTGCGGCCGGAGCGCTCGTCGGCTTCCTGGTGACCGTCACACCCGCGCCGCGCCGCCGACGGAACATCTCCCGACCGGGCAGCGCAAAGGCCGCCCGATGCTGCCCGGCTCCGCCCCTGCCCGCGTCCCCGCCCTCGGCGGTCACTCTCCCCGCCGCCGCGACCGTGCGCCTCATTGACCAGCCTCCTCGTCGACCCCCGGCGCCCCTCGGCACCCGCAGCGGCGTCTACCCGAAGGCGGCGGCTCCATGTCGCCTGTCCTGCGCCCGAAGAGAGGTTCGTCACCCATATGTGTTACACGTGCTGACGGCATATTCACCCGCACTGTTTCCCAACTACAGTGAGGTTCCTTTCCGTTGGTGGAGGTGGTCCGGTGCGTGGCGATACCCGCCTGACCGTCCTCGTCCTGGACGGACGCAGTACGGCGCAGCTGCTGCTGGCCGGTGAGGTCGACCTCGACGCCACTCCCGCGCTGGAGCGGACGGTCGCCGGCCTCCTGCGGGACCAGGCCGTGCGGCGCATCGAGCTGGACGTCGCCCTGGTCCGGTTCTGCGACGCCGGAGGGCTCAGCGCGCTGCTCGCCTCGCACCGGATGGCTGCGCTCCGGGGGGTGCCGCTGTATCTGATCCAGGTGCGGGGGACGCTGCAGAAGGTGCTGGACGCCGCCGGGCTGGACGAACTGCTGGCCCGCCCGCCCGAGTAGTGGCGTGTCTTCGACAAGTGAACGCTGCGCGGCGTATTGACGACGTGTCAGCTTCAGGCTGACACTGCGTTACGCGTTCCGGAACCGTACATCAGCGAATTGAGAGCGCTTCCAATTCGCTGAGCCGAAGGAAGAAGCACCAGTCAGCGTTCACTTCCCTAAGCCTGGAGAGTTCCCCATGCGCAGAACCACCCTTCCGCGCCCTCACCACGTACCGATCCGCCGACGTACCGCGGCGCTGCTCACCGCCCTCGCGCTGCCGCTGGCGGGGGTGCTCGCCCTGACCGCCAGCTCCGGCAGCGCCGCCGCGGCCGTCCCGTCCGCGCCCGCCGGCTGGACCACGGCGTTCAGCGACGACTTCAACGGCGCCGCCGGGACCGGCCTCAACACCGCGAACTGGCTCTATGACACCGGCACCAGCTATGCCGGCGGCGCCGCGAACTGGGGCACCGGCGAGGTCGAGACGGCGACCAGCTCGACTGCCAACGTCTACCAGGACGGCTCGGGCCACCTGATCATCAAGCCGGTCCGCGACGCCTCGGGCAACTGGACCTCGGGCCGGGTCGAGACCCAGCGCACCGACTTCGCCGCCCCGGCCGGCGGCGAGCTGGAGCTCAGCGCCAGCCTGCAGCAGCCCAACCCCGCCTCGGGCAGCGGATACTGGCCCGCGTTCTGGGCCCTCGGCGCGGCCGCCCGTCCGGTCGGCGCGACCAACTGGCCCAGCATCGGCGAGCTGGACATCATGGAGGACGTCAACGCCCTCAGTGAGCACTCCGCGACCCTGCACTGCGGGGTGGACCCCGGCGGACCCTGCAACGAGACCACCGGCATCGGCAGCGGGCTGCAGGCCTGCTCCGGCTGCCAGACCGGGTACCACACCTACTCGGTGATCCTCGACCGCACCAACACCTCGGCCGAGCAGCTGCGCTTCTACCTGGACGGCACGCAGACCTTCACGGTCAACGAGAGCCAGGTCCCGGTCGCCACCTGGCAGGCGGCGGTCGACCACGGTTTCTTCGCCATCTTCAACGTGGCCATCGGCGGCGCCTACCCCAACGCCATCTGCGGCTGCACCTCGCCTTCGGCGGCCACCACCTCCGGTGCGGCCATGAGCGTGGACTGGTTCGCCGCGTACGAGAAGGCCGCCGGCAGCAGCACCAGCACGGCGACCCCGACCCCGACGCCCACCGCGACCTCCACCGGCGGTTCGGGCGGCGGCACCAGCTGCAGCACCACTGCCGTCTCCAACATCTCCGCCGACTGCTTCAGCGCGCACCAGGGGAGCGCCACCGTCCAGGCGGCGACCGGTGACACCAACCCCACCGGCGTCGACGGCAACCAGGTCGCCCAACTGTCCAACGGGGCGTGGCTGAAGTACTCCGGCATCAACTTCGGCACCGGGTCCAGCCAGTTCCACGCCCGAGTGGCCTCCGGCGCCGCGGGCGGCGTCAGCGGGCTGGTCGAGGTGGTCCTCGACAACCCGGCCAACACGCCGATCGGCAGCTTCGCGGTCGGCAACACCGGCGGCTGGTCCACCTGGACCACCGTCCCGGCCAACATCACCAACACCACCGGCACCCATGACGTCTACCTGGTGTTCGTCTCCGGCGCCTCGGGCAACCCGCCGTATGTGAGCCTCCACTACGTCAGCTTCCCGACCCAGTAGCGCCCGGCACCTGGCACCCACCGGTGGTGCCCCTCCCCTCCCGCCTCCTCAGCTGGAGGCGCGGACGACCAGCTCCACGGGGGTCACCACCGGCGCCAGCCCGGCCGCTGCCTCCGTGTTCCCCTCAACGGTCAGCTGGAGCCGGGTCAGCAGCAGCCTGGCCATCAACCGCCCTATTCCCTCGATGTCCTGACGGACCGTCGTCAGCGGCGGCGACGCCCACTGCGCCGCGGTGTCGCCGTCGTCGAAGCCGACCACGGCGACGTCCTCCGGAACGCGCAGCCCGCGTTCCGCGAGGACGGCCATCGCCCCCGCCGCCATCAGGTCCGAACAGGCGAACACCGCGTCCGGTCCGCCCGCCTCCCCGGCCCGGTCCAGCAGTTCGGTCATCGCCCGCCGACCGCCCTCGGCGGTGAAGTCGCCCTCGGCGACCAGCGCCGGATCGCCCTGCGGCAGGACGTCGCGGTAGCCCGAGAGCCGGTCCAGCGCCGAGGCCTGGTCCAGCGGCCCGGTGATCACGGCGATCCGACGCCGCCCGCGGTCCCGCAGGTGCCGGACCGCCGCCTGCGCCCCGCCCCGGTTGTCGGTGTCGACGTACAGCGGCGCCGCGCCGGTGGGCTCCCATCCCGGCCGGCCGCCGTAGACGGTGGGCAGGCCGAGCCCGTCCACGATCGCGGGCAGCGGGTCGTCGTTGTGCACCGAGAAGATCAGCGCGCCGTCCACATGGCCGGCCGCCAGATAGCGCCCCACCTGCGCGTAGTCGCCGGCCTCGGTCACCAGCAGCAGCACCAGCTGCACCGCCGAGGCCGACAGCTCCCGGCCGATGCCGCGCAGCTGCCGCGCGAAGAACGGGTCGGAGAACACCCGGCTCTCCGGCTCCGCCACCACCACCGCCACCGCGTCGTGACGCCGTGTCATCAGCGCCCGCGCCGCCGGATTGGGCACATACCCGAGCTCGTCCACGGCCCGCCGCACCTTCACCTGGACGGAGTCCCGCACCCCCGCCCCGCCGTTGACCACCCGGGACGCCGTCGCCCGGGAGACCCCGGCGAGCGCGGCCACCTCCTGGAGCGTCGGCCGCCAGGCCCCTCCAGGGGCCCCGCCCGTGCCCCCGCGCCGGGGCGCGCCCGCCTCCCCGGGGGTTTCCTCGCCCGGGTCCCCGTGCTGATCTTCCGACTCCGTCATACGCACATCATCGGCCCCGGCCCCGGTCGGCCGTAACCGCCCCTGGCCACCGGCTTTCAGGATGATCCGTCAGATTCCGTCCGGTTGACGATTCATCGCGCGTAGACAAGACATACAAGATCCCCAACCCCAGGTACTACCTGCCGTAACCGTCACGACAGCCCCGGCGCGCGACGGCGCCGGGGCCGGCAGGGCCGACTAGGCTCGGGCGCGCAGACGATCAGCGCTTGGCGAGGAGCTCCGGATGGCGGCAGCCGCGGGAAACGGCCGACAGGGATTCCGGGAGGCCGTGGAGCAGCGCGCTCCCCGGGGGCGTTCGCTCAGCCGCGAGTCCATCGTGGAGACCGCGCTCGGCATCGTCGACGCCGAGGGCCTGGACGCGCTGAGCATGCGGCGCATCGCCCAGGAGCTGAACACCGGGCCTGCCTCGCTCTACGCGTACGTGCCGAGCAAGGATCTGCTGGTCGACCTGGTGCTGGAGCGTGTCGCCGCGGACCTGGTCCACCCCGTTCCCGACCCTGACGACTGGCAGCGGCAGGTCAAGGACTTCCTGCGGCAGTCCAGGAACAACCTGGCGGCCCACAACGACCTCGCCAGGGCCCTTCTGGTCGCCGACATCCCGATTCTGCCCAGCCGGCTGGACGCTGCCGGGACGGTGATCGCGCTGCTGCGGGCCGGCGGACTGCCCGAGGAGCTCATCGCCTGCGGCGTCGACCTGATGACGCTCCATGTGGTCTCCTCCGCCTGCCAGGAGAGTCGGAACGGCGGCCCGCAGACCTCGACTGCCGAGAGGTTCGTTTTCGGCCTGGACGTCATCCTGTCCGGGATGACCGCTCAGGCCGAGCGCCGCTCCAGCGACGCCAGATAGGCGTTGTAGGCGTTCAGCTCGGAGTCGCCGTCGCGGTCCGCGGTGCGGTCCTTGCGCCGGGAGATCCGCTCCTCCGACTTGGCCCACTGGAAGGTCAGCGCGATCAGCACGATGAAGGTCGGGATCTCGCTGAACGCCCAGGCGAGCCCGCCGGCCAGGTGCTGGTCGCTGAGCGGGTCCACCTGCAGCGAGGCCATCGGGTGCGCGTACGAGGTCACCATCAGCCCGGACGCCATCATCACGGCGACGCCGAAGAAGGCGTGGAACGGCATCCCGATGAAGAGTTCCAGCATCCGCATCAGGTGCCCGGGGCGGTGCGGGCCGGGGTCGACGCCCATGATCGGCCAGAAGAACAGCAGTCCCACGCCCAGGAAGTGGAGCATCATCAGGGTGTGCCCGGCCTGGGACCGCATCAGGAAGTCGAACAGCGGGGTGAAGTAGAGCCCGTAGAGGCTGGCGATGAACAGCGGGAGGGTGAAGGCCGGGTGCGAGACGACCTTCACATAGCGCGAGTGCAGCAGCGACACCAGCAGGTCGCGCGGTGACCACCGACCCTTGGCCGCCGGCAGGGCCCGCAGTGCCAGCGTGATCGGCGCGCCCAGCAGCAGGATGATCGGCGAGAGCATCGACAGCACCATGTGCTGCAGCATGTGCGCGCTCAGCAGTTGCATCCCGTAGGCGTCCAGCCGGGTGCAGGTGACCAGGGCGACGGTGAGGGTGCCCAGCACCCAGGCGACGGTGCGGCCCAGCGGCCAGCTGTCGCCGCGGCGGCGCAACCGCACCACCCCGGCCAGGTACAGACCCAGCATCAGCGCGCAGCCGGCCACGAACGGCCAGTCCGCGGAGGGATCCAGGGCCAGCGCCCGGCCGAGGGTCAGCGGCGGGAGGTCATGGCCCATGCCCGGCATTCCCGGCATGTCGCCCATCTGCTGTCCTGCTTTCCCTGGTTTTGACGCGTCGAGTTACTCGACCAGGGTAGGACTGTCCTGTCTGTCCTCAGGACGCGCCCCCCGGGATCAGGGTGTTCTCGCTGGTGCGCCCGGCCAGGAAGTCCTCGACATTGGCCAGCGTGGTGTCGATGATCTGGGAGACTGCGGTCTCGGTGAAGTAGGCCTGGTGCGAGGTGACCAGCACCTGCGGGAAGGTCATCAGCCGGGCCAGGGTGTCGTCGGTGACCACCTCCAGCGAGCGGTCGAAGAAGAACAGCCCGGTCTCCTCCTCGTAGACGTCCAGGCCCACCCCGCCGAGGCGGCCCGAGCGCAGCGACTCGACCAGGGCGGCGGTGTCGATCAGGCCGCCGCGGCTGGAGTTGATCAGCAGCGCGTCGGGCTTCATCCGGGCCAGCGCGCTGTCGTCGATCAGGTGGTGGGTGTCCGGCAGCAGCGGGACGTGCAGGCTGATCAGGTCGGACTCGGTGAGCAGCCGCTCCAGCGAGGTGTAGTCCATGCCCAGTCCGACGCAGGCCGGGTTCTCGGCGACATCCCAGCCGAGCAGGGTGGTGCCGAAGCCGTGGGCGATCCGGCTGAAGCACTCGCCGATCTTGCCGGTGCCGATGACCCCCACCGTCATCCCGTGGACGTCCCGGCCCATCAGGCCGTCCAGGCGGAAGTCGAACTCCCGGGTCCGCGACACCGCCCGGGTGATCCTCCGGTTCACCGCCATGGCCAGGGTCCAGGCGAACTCGGCGACGGAGTAGGGGGAGTAGGAGGAGACCCGGGCGACGGTCAGGCCGAGCTCGGCGGCGACGGGCAGGTCGATGTTGTTGAAGCCGGTGGAGCGCTGGGCGATCATCCTGGTCCCGCCCGCGGCCAGGATCCGCAGCGCGGTGGCGTCCAGGCCGGCGTTGACGCTGGTGCTGATGACCTCGTGGCCGGCCGCGAGCGGGGCGGTGTCGGCGTTGAGGAAGACGTCCAGGCAGTGCACCGGGTGGCGGCCCGCGAAGGCCTTCTCGATCAGGGGCTTCTCGTCGGCCTGCACACCGTACGCAAGGATCTCCATGCGGACACTGTATGACGAAGGCCCCAGACCGGACATTCCGGCTGAGGCCCCCGGTGATGGCAGGGTCCGTCAGATGACCGTCTCGGCCTCGGCGTAGCGCTCGGCCGGGACGGTCTTCAGGTCGGCGACGGCCTCGGCCAGCGGCACCAGGTTGATCTGGGTCCCCTGGAGCGCCGTGATGTGCCCGAAGGCGCCCTTGTGGACGGCCTCGACGGCGTGCCAGCCGAAGCGGGTCGCCAGCACCCTGTCGTACGCGGTGGGCGTGCCGCCGCGCTGGACGTGCCCGAGGATGACCGGCTTGGCCTCCTTGCCCAGGCGGTGCTCCAGCTCCATGGACAGCTGGGTGGCGACACCGGTGAAGCGCTCGTGGCCGTAGATGTCCACGCTGCCCTCCTCCCAGTGCATGGTGCCGGGCTCCGGCTTGGCGCCCTCGGCGCAGACCACGATGGCGAACTTCTTGCCGCGCTCGAAGCGCTCGCGCACCACCGCGGTGACCCGGTCGATGTTGAAGGGGCGTTCGGGGACGATGATGGCGTGGGCGCCCGCCGCCATGCCCGCGTGCAGCGCGATCCAGCCGGTGTGGCGGCCCATCAGCTCCACCACCATGACCCGCTGGTGCGACTCCGCGGTGGTCTTCAGCCGGTCCAGCGCCTCGGTGGCCACCGAGACCGCGGTGTCGAATCCGAAGGTGACGTCGGTGCAGGCGATGTCGTTGTCGATGGTCTTGGGCACGCCCACGATGGGCAGCCCGCCGTCGGAGAGCAGCCGGGCCGCCTTGAGGGTGCCCTCGCCGCCGATCGGGATGATCCCGTCGAGGCCGAGCTCCTCGCAGTAGGCCTTGGCCCGGGCCACGCCGTCGCGCAGATGGCTGGGCTGCACCCGGGTCGAGCCGAGGATGGTCCCGCCCTGGGCCAGGATGCCGCTGACGGAGTCCAGGGTCAGCTCGCGGTACTGGCCCTCCAGCAGGCCACGCCAGCCGTCCTCGAAGCCGATGATCTCGTCGCCGTGGTCGACCACGCCGCGGTGGACCACGGAGCGGATCACGGCGTTCAGACCGGGGCAGTCTCCGCCGCTGGTCAGCACACCAATACGCATCGCTTTGCAACTCCCGAGCAGAACCGGAACGACCGGACTTCAGCGCCCGACAACCCGCCCACCGTACAGGGCTCGGCCCACGGGGGATCGACGTGAGCGTTTCGCCTGCATGAAGGTATGGCAAATCGGACTATTTACCCCATCGTGATGATACCGCCCACCAGCCTCCGGCCAGGCTGGAGCGGACGCGGGGCGGCTCCTTCGCCGTCCCGCGCGGGGAGGGTCCTGCTCTGCGCGCCGCACGCCCCTGACGGGTGCGGCCCTGCACCCTGACGGGCGGCACACAGGTGGTGCGCCGACGACTGCGGATCGCCGGTGGCGTGCGTTACTGCGCCGGCTGCTGGACGGCCGCGATGCGCTCGGCGCGCAGCGCGTCGTACCAGGTGTTGTCGGCCGGCGGCAGTGCGCTGACGTCCAGCGCCAGCTTGATCAGCAGATCCGCCACGCTCGGGTTGCGAGCGAGGATCGGACCGTGCAGATAGGTGCCGAAGACGGTGTCCCGCCAGGCCCCCTCGGTTCCGTCGCCGGTTCCGTTGCCGCCGCCGACGGTGACCCGGGCCAGCGGTGAGACGCCCTGGCCCAGGTGGGTGATGCCCTGGTGGTTCTCGAAACCGGTCAGGGTGGGCAGGCCGAGCCGCGGGTCGGGCTCGGCCAGGATGTCGCCGACATTGCGGGCGCCCTCGCCGCGGGTGCTCCACACGTCCAGCAGGCCGAGGCCCGGGGTGCGCTGGCCCATGTCGTCGATGAACTCGTGGCCCATGATCTGGTACCCGGCGCAGACGCCCAGCACGATCGCGCCGTTCTCCACCGCCCGGCCCAGGCCCGGGTCGGCCCGGAGCCGCTCGCCGGCCAGCCGCTGCGGACGGTCCTCGCCGCCGCCCAGCAGGTAGATGTCCCCGCTGGTCGGGATCGGCTGGTCGGACCGTACGTCGATCCTGGCGACCTCCAGGCCGCGCTGGCGGGCCCGCCGCTCCACGACCAGGACGTTGCCGCGGTCACCGTAGGTGCTCAGCAGGTCCGGGTAGACCCAGACCAGGCGCAGTGCGCTCTCGCTCATGGCAGTCGATTCCTCTTCGTCAGCCGCGCACGTCGCGGCGCAGCTGCTGGAACGCGGTGTAGTTGGCGATGGCCTCGATCCGTCCGGGCGGGGCCGCGGCGACGGCCTGCGCCAGCGTCTCGACCACCTGGAAGTGCACCCCGGCGACCTCCAGCCGGACCGCCAGGTCCAGCTTGCGCTGGCCCATCACGAACACCGGGTGGCCGATCAGCCGCTCGTAGTCGACGTCCCACAGCCAGGAGGTGTCGGTGCCGTCGGCCGACAGCGCGTTCACCGAGAGGATCACCGGCGCGGGCGGCTGGTCGATCAGGGTGAAGGTCTCCAGCCAGCCGGCCGGGTTCTTCGCCAGCAGCAGCCGGACCTCGCGGCCGGCGAACTGCACCGACTCGTAGCGCCCGGCCACGGCCTGGACGCCCTGCATCCGCTGCAGCGCGATCTGCGGGTGCACCCCGAAGACCGCGGCGACGGCGGCGGAGCTGGTCGCGTTGGAGAGGTTGGCGCGGCCCGGCAGCTGCAGCTGGATCAGCCAGCCCTGCCCCTGCGGGTCCACCACGTGCTCGCCCTGCAGCGCCCAGTGCGGCTGCGGGCGGCGGAAGCCGCAGGAGGGGCAGAACCAGTCCTCGCCGGGCCGCTGCATCACGCCGCCGCAGCTGGGGCAGGACCAGGCGTCCTCGCGGTAGGCCTGCCCGGCGGCCACCCAGACCACCTTGCGGCAGGAGGACGCCGCCCAGGTGACCAGCGGGTCGTCGGCGTTGGCGATGATCACGGCCTCGCTGCCCTGCAGACCCTCGCGCCACCTCTCGGCGAGCATCCGGGTCTCCGAGGACCGGTCCAGCTGGTCCCGGGACAGGTTGAGCAGCGCGATCGCCTTGGGAGCGGTGTCATTGGCGACGCCGACCAGGTACTTCTCGTCCACCTCGATCACGCCGAAGCGCGCGTCGCTGCCGTCGGCCAGGGCCGAGGTGATCCCGGCCGGCATGTTGGCGCCCAGGGCGTTGGACACCACGGGCCCGGCCGCCTTCAGCGCCTCGGCGATCAGCCGGGTCGTGGTGGTCTTGCCGTTGGTGGCGGAGACCAGCACCACGTCCAGGTTCTCGGCCAGGCTGCGCAGCAGGTCGGGGTCGAGCCGCAGGGCGACCTTCCCGCCGATCACGGAACCGCTGCCGCGTCCGGCCGTACGCGAGACCGCAGCGGCGACCTTGCCCGCTGTCACGGCGAGCTTGGCGCGCGGGGGCAGCGTGGCCGAGGGTCCGGCCGGCTCGGGGTTCGCTGGCATCGTGGTCGCTCTCCTCCTGTGTACAGACGCGCTCAGCCTACCGGCAAGGCCGATTCCGCCAAGCAGCAGCATCACGCCTAGGCTCCTGCCCATGGCTCGAACGCGTCCCCGCATCCCCGGCAGCAGCGGCACCGTGCACCCCGTCATTCCCTGGGCCGAACCGGTTCTGCGCACCCCCTGTGCCACCGTCACCACCTTCGACGACCAGCTCGAACGGCTGGTCGAGGACCTCTTCGCCACCATGTACGCGGCGGACGGGGTGGGCCTGGCAGCCAATCAGATCGGGGTGGGTCTGCGGGTGTTCGTCTTCGACTGTCCGGACGACGAGGATGTCCGCCATCTGGGACACCTGGTCAATCCGGTCCTCGTCGAGGCCGACGGCGTCGAGGTGCGCGGCGAGGAGGGCTGCCTCTCCCTCCCCGGCCTGCGCGCCCAGACCCCCCGCCACGACCGCGCCCTGGTACGGGGTCAGGACGTCACCGGCGCCGCCCTCGAGATCGAGGGCACCGGCTTCTTCGCCCGCTGCCTCCAACACGAAACCGACCACCTCGACGGCACCGTCTTCCTGAACCGCCTCACCGGTCTGCGTGCCACCACCGCCCATCGCAAAGCCCGCCGCTCGGACTGGTACCACCCGCACACCTAGGGGCGCGGGGCTGTGCTTGATTAACTGCGCGCGCGAGAACCACCCACTACGCAGAGCCCCGAACAAACCGTCACAAACGTATTCAGTGGCCCCCCGCCGTAGGCCGCTCACCCGCCGCCGCGAGCCGCCCCCACAGCAGATCCGCGAGCGTCTGCACCATCCGCTCCCGCGGAAACGGCCGCGTCTCCAGCCACCAGTCACCCCCCGCCAGCACCATCCCGGTGATCGCCTGCCCCCACGCCGCCGCCAGCACCCAACTGTCCGGCCCCAGATCCACCTGCTCCCGCACCGCCAGCGTCAGCTCGTCCGCGATCATCCGCAGCGCCGGCGCCAGCGGCCCCGCCGGGGAGAGCCCGTCCGCCGCCGGGTCGGGGTGCACCAGGAAGCGGTACACCTGGGGCCGTGCCTCGATCGCGGCGAGGTAGGTGTCGATGACCGCCTCGACCCGGTCCCGCCGCTCCAGCTGCAGCGCCAGCGCCGCCCGTACTGCCTCCAGCAGCCCTGCCGTGTGCCGCTCGGCCAACGCCCGGTAGAGGCCGTTCTTGTCGCCGAAGTGCCGGTACAGGATCGGCTTGGTGATGCCGGCCTCCGCGGCGATGGTGTTCATGCTGGCCCGGGGCCCGTCCCGGCGCACCACCCGGTCGGCGGCGTCCAGGAGTTCGCTGCGGCGGTCGGTGGTCGGCATTCCTTGACATTCCTTACTCGTGAGTAACAGACTGGGCAGTCAGTTACCGAAGGTAACACCAGTTCCGCTCAAACCGTATGAAAACCACGCCCGACCTGCCCGGGAGCAATTGATCATGTCCAACTTCACCCTCGACCTCAACGACGACCAGATCGCCGTCCGCGACTGGCTGCACGGCTTCGCCGCCGACGTGATCCGTCCGGCCGCCGCCGAGTGGGACGAGCGCGAGGAGACGCCCTGGCCGGTCATCCAGGAGGCCGCCAAGGTCGGCATCTACTCCCTGGACTTCTTCGCCACCCAGTCCTTCGACCCCACCGGCCTCGGGATCCCGATCGCCATGGAGGAGCTGTTCTGGGGCGACGCCGGCATAGGCCTGTCGCTGGTCGGCAGCGGCCTGGCCGCCATCGGCGTGGTCGCCAACGGGACGCCGGAGCAGGTCGGCCTGTGGGCCCCGCAGATGTTCGGCACCCCGGACGACGTCAAGGTCGCCGCGTTCTGCTCCTCCGAGCCCGACGCCGGTTCGGACGTCGCCGCGATGCGCACCCGCGCGGTCTACGACGAGGCCAAGGACGAGTGGGTGCTCAACGGCACCAAGACCTGGGCCACCAACGGCGGCATCGCTCACGTCCACGTCGTCGTCGCCTCGGTCGACCCCTCGCTGGGCGCCCGCGGCCAGGCCTCCTTCGTGGTCCCGCCGAACACCCCCGGCCTGAGCCAGGGCCAGAAGTTCAAGAAGCACGGCATCCGCGCCTCGCACACCGCCGAGGTGGTCCTGGACAACGTCCGGATCCCCGGCGACTGCCTGCTCGGCGGCAAGGACAAGCTGGACGAGCGGCTGGCCCGGGCCCGCGAGCGCGCCGCCGCGGCGGCCCGGGGCGAGCGCACCGAGAAGGTGAAGAACGCCGCCATGGCCACCTTCGAGGCCTCCCGGCCCGCCGTCGGCGCCCAGGCCGTGGGCGTGGCCAGGGCCGCCTACGAGGTGGCGCTGGAGTACGCCAAGACCCGCGAGCAGTTCGGCCGTCCCATCATCGACAACCAGGGCATCGCCTTCACCATCGCCGACATGCGCACCCGCATCGACGCCGCCCGGCTGCTGGTCTGGCGGGCCTCCTGGATGGCCAGCAACAACAAGCCGTTCACCTCCGCCGAGGGCTCGATGTCCAAGCTCTACGCCGGCGAGACGGCC
This sequence comes from Streptacidiphilus sp. EB103A, assembly GCF_041261405.1. Lineage (NCBI taxonomy): Bacteria > Bacillati > Actinomycetota > Actinomycetes > Kitasatosporales > Streptomycetaceae > Streptacidiphilus > Streptacidiphilus sp. EB103A. The sequence goes on from NZ_JBGCAQ010000005.1 coordinate 214,836, forward strand.
AAGTGGGTCACCGCCCAGGCCATCCAGATCCTCGGCGGCAACGGCTTCACCCGCGAGTACCCGGTCGAGCGGATGCACCGCGACAGCGCCATCTTCACCATCTTCGAGGGCACCAGCGAGATCCAGCGCCTGGTCATCGCCCGCACCCTCTCCGGCCTGCCGATCCGCTAAGTTCGCTGAGAGCGCTGGGCGTCCTCCAGCATCGTCTTGAGCGAGGAGAGGATCATCACCCAGCCGCTGCTGATCCCCGCCAGCATGGTGCTCTCCGGGGTGTCGAAGCCGTCGTGGGTGAGCGTCAGCCGCACCCCGAGGGTGGGGTTCTCGGCCGGTTCGATGTCGAAGGAGACCTTCGACTTCTCGGTGTGGGCCGCCTTGAACTCCGCCTCCGAGGCGAAGAGTTCACGGTGCATCGGCAGCACCCGGTGCCAGCTGTAGGCGAGCCGCCGGCCCGGCTCGGCGGCGATCACATGCTGGTCGAGGTCCTCGTACACCCCGCCGGGACCCATCTTCCAGAGCACCGGGGAGCCGACCCGCCAGTCGGACTTGGGTCCCCAGCCGCCGAAGTACTGCTGGGCCGCCTCGGCGTCGGTCAGCGCCTCGTAGAGGCGCTCCGGGGAGGTCCGGATGTAGATCTGGTAGACGAACTCGGTTGCGCTCATGGGCTGACCTGACTCCTTCGGTGACGTGGTCCCGGCGTTCGGACATCGAGCTCCGGGCGACAGGCTCAGACCGGGACGCCCTCGGGCTCCGCGGAGCCGGCCGAGGTACGGGTGGTCTCCGTCGCCGCCTCCGCTCCGTCCAGCGGTGCGGCGACCGCGCGCCACCAGGGGCGGAAGTCGGTGCCGGCGGCGGGTTCGAACGGTTCGCCGGGGCGCGGGGTGGCCACCGTGTGCCCGAGCGGCACGGCCGCGGCCAGGGTGCGCTCGATCGGCTCCTCCCAGGCGTGCGGTGCCAGGTCGAAGGTGCACCAGTGGATCGGCAGCAGCACCGAGCCGCTCTCGCCGGTCAGGTCGCCGTGGGCGCGGACGCCCTCCTCCGGGGTCATGTGCACCTCCGGCCAGAACTCGCTGTAGGCGCCGACCTGGACCATGGTGGCGTCGAAGGGGCCGTGTTGGGCCCCGATCGCGGCGAAGCCGGGGAAGTAGCCGGTGTCGCCGCTGTGGAAGACCCGGTGGTCACCTCCCTGGACCACCCAGGAGGCCCACAGCTGGTAGCGGCTGGTCCGCGGCCCGCGGCTGCAGTAGTGCCGGGCCGGGGTCGCGGTGAGGGTGAGCCCGGCGATCCGCGCGGACTCGTTCCAGTCGAGCTCGGTGATCCGGTCCGCAGGCACGCCCCAGTGCTCCAGGTGGGCGCCGACCCCCAGCGGGACGGCGAAGTCCGCGCCGGAGCGGACCAGTGCCCGGATCGCGTGCATGTCCAGGTGGTCGTAGTGGTCGTGCGAGACCACGACCACGTCGATCGGGCCGAGCTCGGCCAGCGGCAGCGGTGCGGGGTGCAGCCGACGCGGTCCGAACCCGGCGAAGGGGGAGCAGCGCTCGCCCCAGACCGGGTCGAACAGCACCCGCCGCCCGCCGATCTCGGCGAGCACCGTGGCGTGCCCCATCCAGGTGAGTCGCAGCCCGCTCGCCGGCGGCACGTCCAGCTCGGCCCCGGTGAGCCGGTGCACCGGCACGGTCTCGGCCGGCCGGGTCCGCTTCTTGGCCAGCCCCACCCGCAGAGCCCCCGGGAACGCCCCGTCGGCCAGCCGCCGGGTGGGGACGGGGTTGCGGAACGCGCCGTCCACGAAGTTGGGGGAGCGGCGGATCCGCGCCAGCCGCTCCCCGGTCGGCTCCGCGCCGAACGCCGCGGGACGCAGATCAGCGATGCGTGCGTAGCGTGCGTACCAGGGGCCGGAACCGGGCACAGCGCCTCCTAGGACGAGGAATCCATGATTCCCGGGAAGCGTACCCGCGGCCCGCCGCCGCGGCTCGGCAGTCGTCAGGCGTAGAAGCGGGTGATGGTGTCGGCGACGCAGTGCGGCTTGCCGCCGTCCTTGCCGCTGATGGTCACCCGGATCACGGCCTGGACCCCGCCGGTCACCTCGGTGACGGACACCAGTTCGGCGGTCGCCCGGATGGTGGAGCCGACCGGCACCGGAGCCGGGAAACGGACCTTGTCCGAGCCGTAGTTGACGGCCATCTGGATGCTGCCCTCGATGCTGTAGCACTCCTTGACCAGCACCGGGATCAGCGACAGCGTCAGATAGCCGTGCGCGATGGTGGTCCCGAACGGGCCCTCCGCAGCGCGCTCGGGGTCCACATGGATCCACTGGTGGTCGCCGGTGGCCTCGGCGAAGAGGTTGATCCGCTCCTGGTCGATGGTGAGCCACTCGCTGCTGCCCAGCTCGGTGCCCACGGCCGCGGTGAACTCGGCGAGCGATGCGAAAGCCGCCATGCTGACACTCCTCCTGCAGGTCCGGTGTTGGGTGGAGGCTACAGCTACTGGCGGGTCACTTCTCCGCCGACCCCGTCTCCAGCCGCAGGCCGCTGATCAGCTCGGGCACCAGCCGCAGCCCGGTACCGTCCTTGGTCGCCCGGGCGGTGCCGTGCACCATCACCGAGACGCTCGCCGCGTCGTAGGGCCCCCGGTCGGCGGCGTCTTGAGGTGCGGCGTCTTGATGCGCGGCGTCTTGATGTGCACTGTCCACCTGGAACGCGACGACGGTGCCGTCCAGGTCGGCGGCCAGGCCGCTGCCGTCGGGGGTGGTGACGGTCAGCGCGCCGGAGAAGTCCAGGTCGAAGCGGACCGGCAGCACCACCGGCAGCGCGTGGCGGGTGTAGACGATCCGGCCCAGCGAGCCGAGCGAGCCGCGGGCGAGCAGGCGCAGGCATTCGTCGGCACTGAGCGTCGTGTGCGGGGTCCGGGGAAGGTCGATCGGGTCCATGGCTTCGAGTCTGCGGTCGGAAACTTGTCGGGGGTAGGGCACATAGTCCCGGTCAGTAGTGGGAAAGGGGCATCCGTTGATGGGGGGCAGTGGGCATGGTGGTGGAGTTGGTGCTGCTGGGGGCGGAGTGCCCCGAGGAACGTGCCTTCGCGGGATCGATCGGGGCGGCCGCAGGGGGCGAGCTGTTCGCGCGGGTGGTGACGGGAGCGATGTTCGACGCGGGGGCGGGGCGCTGCCAGGTCACCGCGATTCCGCCGGACGCGGACGCGAACATGCTGCTCACCGCGGTCAAGGAGGCCGTGGAACGGGACAGCAGGCTGCTGGTCGTCTATCTGGGCGGCCAGTTCACCTGGGACGTCCGGCGCCGGCGCCCGGTGCTGGTCACCGCGGGCAGCGGGCGTGACAACGCGCACGGCCGCGGTCTGGCCTGGGACTGGGTGGTCAGCGCGCTGGCGCACGGCGCGGGGGCGGCCCGGGGCGAGTCGCTGCTGGTGGTCGACGCCGTCGTCGGCGCCGAGGCCTGGGCGAGTGCCGCCTTCGACGCGGTCGGCGTCCGGCTCTGGGGACGGCTCCAGCCGTACGCGCCGCCGCGCTGGGGCCGGTCCGGGTCCGCGGGGGCGGTCACCGGGGTCGGCGCGGTGACGGCCACGGCGGGAGGCTTCTCCGCGCTGCTGGACCAGGCGGTACGGCAGGGACTGCCGGGCCAGCCCGCGGTGCTGGACCCCGCGGCGCTGCACAGCACCCTGGAGGCCCGGGACACCCCCGGTTCGCGCTGGCTGGGTCCCCCGGCCGCGTCCAGGCTGCTGCTGCGCAACCGCGCGGTGCTACGGGGGGTACTGCGGGAGACCAGTGGGGAACAGCCGTACGGAAGTGATTGACGTGCACATTTCGTTAACGAGAAAATCAGCCACACTCAGGACATGACAGCAAACGAGTAATAGTGTGCTGATTCATCGCCACCTGGGGAGTACGCGGCGAGGGGGCATCAATGCGACACATGGGTAGGACGTTGCGGTGTGGTGCCGCGATCGCCGCTGCCGCCGCTTCGGCCACGCCGGTTCTCGCCGCCTGCTCGTCGGGCGGCACCGTGCAGACGCTGCCGAGCACGGCGCAGACCGCTGCGCTGGCGCCCTCCGCCGGGGTCTCGCTGCAGGCCGCGGCCTCGGCGCTGCCGAGCAGCACCACGGCGGTGCTGGTGCTGCGCGCCTACGCGGGGTACTGGGCGGCTCAGGTCAAGGCGCTGGACAGCGGAGTGGTCACCGGGAGCGGTTTGCAGACGTACTCCACCGGGACGGCACTGAGCGGCGCGTACACGGACTCCCAACGGCTGAACCAGGCCGGACTGCTGATGTCGGGGGCCCCGCGCAACAACCCGGCGGTGACCGGAATCGGCACCGTCGCCCCGTCCAGCGGGGTGCAGAGCGCGACCGTCCAGGACTGCCTGGACATCACCGACTGGCACCAGATCGACCAGAAGACACGTCAACTGCGCGATCCGGCCCAGCGGCTGACGCGCTACCGGGTGACCGCGACGGCACGAACGGTGGGGGGTGTCTGGATGATCTCCGAAGTCCGTGAAGACACAGGGCAGTCATGCTGAGGGCAGCCGGACCGGGGCCACAGGCCCCGACGGTCCGTCACCGGCGCTGGGCGGCCCTGCTCGCCGCCCTGGTCTTCGCCCTGTCCTCGCCACTGTGGCTGCACAGCCCGCGCGCGGCGGCAGCCACCAGCGGGCCGTGCGCCGTCGACTGGCTCTGCGTCGGCGCCAGCACACCGCCCTCGCCGGGTTCCACCGGGGGCGGCGGGGGAGGGGGCGGCGGCGCGAACATCTGCACGTACGGCGGCAAGGTCGTCGACTGCAGCAACCAGTACGGCGCGCTGGATCCCCAGGACGGCTGCTACTACATGGAGGTGCAGCCGCAGCCGCCGGCCGGCGACCCGCTCTGGGCGGGCCACGCGCCGGGCGCGGGAGCCATCTACCTCCGTACCTGCTCCAACCAGGCCGCAGGCGACTCCGTGGAGATCTATCTGGCCGGCGCTCCGCCGGTCGCGCAAGGGGTGAACCCCGGCGTGCTGGCCAGGCAGGCGTGGGACGCGGTCCAACGCGGTCGCCCGGTCGTGCGCACCGCCCCCGGCGGGACCGCTCTGGTGGGAGCACCGATCTGGCTGTGGATCGAGAGGGGGAACAACGCCTGGGCCGGCGCCGGCGGCAAGATCATCCGAATCGCGAGCAAGGACGGGATCTGGGTGAAGCTGGAGGCGTGGTCCACCGGGATCACCTGGAACATGGGCGACGGCGGGTCGGTGGGCTGCACCGGCGACAATCCGGGGACCCCCTACAACGTGTCGGACGGCAGCAATCCCTCACCCGACTGCGGCTACACCTACCGGCAGCCCTCGGCGAACCAGCCCGGACAGCTCTACGCCATCACCGCCACCGTCGCCTGGCACGTCCACTGGTCGTCGAACGTCCTCGGCTTCGGCGGGGATTTCGACGCCGACTCCATCGCCGGACCGGCGACCACCCTGCGGGTCGACGAGCTCCAGGTACTCAACCAGCCCACGAAGAACTCCTGAGAGGCGACCGCACGGTGGATACCCCGACCGGGCCGCTCACGGCCACCCGCCCACCGCTCGCCACGGGCGCCCCCGCCCCCTACCGGATCGGCGGAGCCCGTCGCCGGCGGCCGGCCGTGCTCGCGCTCGCGGTCGCGCTGATCGCCGCCGGCGGCCTCGGCGGCGCCGCGCTCTACACGGCGACCGGCAAACGCGTCGCCGTCATCGCCCTGGCCCGCAACGTCCCGGCCGGACAGGCGATCACCAGCGCCGATCTGACGGAGGCCCACATCCCGCTGGACCCGGCGCTCAAGCCCCTCTCCGTCAACAGCAGGGTGGTCGGGCTGCGCGCCACCGCCGACCTCAAGGCCGGCACCCTGCTCACCAGCGGCGACCTCACCAACGCGCCGCTGGTGCAGTCCGGCCAGCAGGTGGTGGGCGTCGCCACCAAGCACACCCAGCTCCCGGCCGTGAAACTGCAGCCCGGCACCAGGATCGTGCTGGTGGCCACCCCGTCCGCGGCCGGCAACTCGTCGTCGGGGAACGGCTCGTCCTCCGCGAACGCCCTGAGCGCGCTGACCGCGACCGTTGTCGACATCGGGACGCCGGACACCGACGGCACGGTCGTCGTGGACCTCGCCGTCCCGTCCGCCCAGGGCGCGGCCGTCGCCGACCTCGCGGCGAGCGGGAAGTTCGCCCTGTTGCTGGCAGCCCAGGGGAGCGGCTGATGGCAGTCGTCGCGATCAGCGGAGGCCCCGGCGCCCCGGGGGCCACCACCACGGCCCTGGCGCTGCTGCTGGCCTGGCCACTCGCCGAGGGCCGCCGGGCGGTCCTGCTGGAATGCGACCCGGACGGCGGCGCAGTCCTCGCCGGGGCCCTCGAAGGCCGACTGGACGCCGGGTACGGACTGCGCCACCTCGCCGTCGCCGACCGACGCGGGCGACTGGCCGAGACACTGTGGGAGCAACTCGTCGACCTCTCCACGGACGGCGCCGGCAACCGGCTGCTGCTTCCCGGTCTCACCGACCCCGCCCAGGCCCCCGGCCTCGCCTACACCTGGGAGCCGCTGGTGGCGGCCTGTCACGACCTGGACGCGGCCGGCTGCGACGTCATCGTCGACCTGGGCCGCAACGGCGCCCACGGCCCCTCCGCGCCGCTGGCCCGGCGCGCCGACGCGGTCCTGGTCACGGTGCGCACCACGCTGCGCGGGCTGAGCGCGGCCCGGCCGAGGGTGGCCGCGCTGGCGGGCGACCTGGACGCGAACGGCACCGGCTCCGACGCTCTGGGGCTGATCCTGGTGCACGAGGGCCCGTACGCGGCGGCCGAGGTCGGCCGGGCGCTCGGCGCACCGGTGCTGGGGCTGCTGCCGTACGAACCGCGCAGCGCGCGGGTGCTGTCCGACGGCGGCGACAGCGGCGACCGGCGGTTCGTCCGCTCGGCGCTGATGCGCGCGGTGCGCTCGACGGCCGACGAGGTCCGGCTGCTGACGGGCCGCCGGCGACTGCGGCTCGGCACCTCCGCACCGGCCCCCGCGCCGCAGGCCGCTCCGTTCCCGCAGCCCGAGCCCCAACCCCAGCCTGCGGCTCACCCGCAGCACCAGCAGCAACCGCAGCCTCAACCCGCCCCGCTCGCGGGCTTCGCGCCGCGCCAGCCCGTACCGCAGCCGTTCGCGCCGCAGACGCCGGGCGGCCCCACCGGCCCCGGCCAGGAGGTGGAGCCGCGCTGGAGAACGGACACCGGCACGCAGCCCCGGCACGCCGCGACGCCCAGCGGAGGTGCACGATGACCTCCCGTCACGCAGCGCCGTTGAACGGCAACGGCTCCGGACCCGCCAACGGCAGCGGCTTCGGCGCCTGGTCGCCGACCGCAGTCCAGCACCCGGTGCTGCCCGCGCCGGTACCGCCGTCCCCCGCCTCGGCGGTCCCGCCCACCGTCTCCCCGTTCGCGGCCGCCCCCGCTCCCGACCCGCAGGTCGCCCGCGTCCTCAAGCGGCAGGTCGCCTCCGAACTGCACGAGCAGCTCGCCCTGCTCGACGACCAGCGCGGCGCCGCCGCCGACCCGGCCACCAGGCGCCAGCGCGGCCGCGCGCTGATCGAGGACGCCGTCGCCCGCTGGTCCGACACCTACGCCCTCACCCACGGAGCGCCGCCGACCCGCGAGGAGGACCGCGCCCTCGCCGAGGCGGTCTACGACCTGCTGTTCCGGGCCGGCCGGCTGCAGCCCTACCTGGACGACCCGGAGATCGAGAACATCCTGGTCAACGGCTGCGACGACGTCTGGATCTCACGGGCCCACCAGCCGCTGCGGCAGGTGCCGCCGGTCGCCGACAGCGACGAGGAACTCATCGAGCTGCTCCAGGACCTGGCGCGCCGTCACGGCGGCGGCGAACGTAGCCTCTCCACGTCCAGCCCCACCCTGGCCCTGCGGCTGGAAGGAGGCATGCGGCTCCAGGCCATGACCGGGGTCACCCCCCGCCCCTATGTCGCGATCCGGCGCCACCGCATCGCCAGCGCCACCCTCGGCGACATGGTCGCCATGGGCACCATCGACAGCACCCTCGCCGCCTTCCTCGCCGCCGCGATCCGGGCCCGCAAGAACGTCATGATCACCGGCACCCAAGGTGTCGGCAAGACCAGCCTGCTGCGCGCCATGGCCGGCGAGATCCCCCCGGACGAGCGGGTCGGCACCCTGGAGTCCGAGTACGAGCTGTGGCTGCACACCCTGGGCCATCTGCGTCAGGTCGTCCCGATGGAGGCCCGCGAGGGCAACGGTGAACGCGTCGACGGCCGCTCCGCGGGCGAGCTGACGATCGGTGAGCTGATCCCCGCGGCCCTGCGGATGACGCTCACCCGCATCATCGTCGGCGAGGTCCGCTCCGCCGAGGTCGTCCCCATGCTCCGGGTGATGACCAACGGCGAGGGCGGCTCGATGTGCACCCTGCACGCCCGCACCCCGCACATGGTCATCGACCGCATCGCCGAACTCTGCCTGGAGTACGGCTCGCAGATGACCGACACCCTCGCCTACCGGCTCACCGCCAACGCCCTGGACTTCGTCGTCCACGTCACCATGGTCGACGAGACGCCCATCGGCGGCCGGCGGCACCGCTTCGTCTCGCACGTCCTGGAGGTCGTCGGCATGGGGGAGAGCGGCCGTCCGGCCCTGAACAGCATCTTCGGCCCGAGAGGAGCGGAGGAACGGGCCGTCCCGCAGACCCCGCCGGCCTGCCTGGACGACCTGCGCCGGGTCGGCTTCGACGCCCGGCTGCTGGACTCCCCGCACGGGTCCTGGGGCCGGCCGCTGGACCTTCGGATCACGGCCGGAGGTGCGAGGTGACGCTGCTCTACATGCTCTGCGGCGCCGCCGTGGTGGCCGGGCTGGTCGCGCTGGTCTGGTTCCTGCGCGGCAGCGAGCCCAGGCCGGAGCAGTACCGGCCGGGACCGAGCCGCTCCGAACGGCTGGCCGAGGACCTGTCCCGGCGGCGGATCCAGATCGGCATCGCGGTGGCGGCCGGCGCCGGGGCCTGGCTCTACACCGGCGTCCCGCTGACGGCGCTGCTGCTGCCCGCGCTGGTCTTCCTGGTCCCCTGGCTGCTCGCCTCCACCCGCTCCCACACCGGCCGCATCGAGCAGTTGGAGGCACTGGCCGAATGGACCCAGCGGATCGCCGACGTGCTGCTCCTCGGCGTCGGTCTGGAACAGGCCATCGTCACCAGCCGCCGCACCGCCCCCGCCGCGCTGGAGCGCCAGATCACCGACCTGGTCGGACGGCTCCAGTCCCGCTGGACCCCGGAGGACGCGCTGCGCGCCTTCGCCGACGAGCTCAACGACTCCACCGCGGACAAGGTCCTGGCGGCCCTGCTGCTGCGCGCCGCCGACCGGGGACCCGGCCTCGCGAGCGCGCTCGCCGACCTCGCCGAGTCGGTGCGCGAGGAGGTGCGGCAACGCCGCGCCATCGAGGCGGACCGGGCCAAGCACCGGGCCACGGTGCGCTGGATGGTGATGATCATCCTGGGAGTGATCGGGGTCGGCTCGCTGAACCGCGCCTACACCGCGCCGTACCGGACCCCGCTCGGGCAGCTGGTGCTGGTACTGATCGCGATGGCGTTCTTCGCGGTGATCTGGTGGATGCGCAGCCTCGCCAGCCACAAGCCCACCCCGCGGTTCCTGGAAGCGGACCGGCGCAGCAGCACCGGTCGCGCGCCCACCGCCTCTCTGCCGGAGGCTGAACTGCCCGCCGACCTGGCCCCGAGCGAGGTGCCCTGATGCTCACCTGGCTCATCGTCGCCGGAGCCGCCCTCGGCATCGGCATCGCCGTCCTGGCGTCCGAACTGCGCCCGGCGCCACCGGACCTGAGCTCGGCCCTGGAACGGCTGCACCGCGAACCGGTCCGGCCCCGGGCCCAAGATGCCGATGCTGATCTGGGTGAGCGCATCGGCCGCAGGCTGCTCGGTCTGCCGGGCGTGCGGATTCCGACCCGGGAGCTGTCGCTGATCGGGCGCACCCCGGCCCGCTTCATGGGGCACAAGGCGATGTTCGCGCTGCTGGGTCTGTTGCTGCCGCCACTGATGCAGTTCGGCTACGGCGCGATGGGCGGCACGCTGCCGATCGCCGTGCCGGTGCTGGGTTCACTGCTGCTCGCGGCCGGGTTCTGGTTCCTCCCCGACGTTATCGTGCGCAGCGAGGCCAAGGAAGCGCGGATCGAGTACCTGCACGGGATCGCCGCCTACCTGGAACTCGTCGCCCTGGAACGGGCCGCCGACTGCGGCCCCGCCGAGGCGCTGCACAGGGCCGCCCGGGTGGGCAGGGGCACCGTCTTCCTCCGACTTTCCGACACTTTGGACCGGGCCGCGCTGGACCGTTTGCCGCCCTGGGACGGACTGGAGACCCTCTCGGCGGAACTGGAACTGACGCCCCTTCAGGATCTCGCCGACATCATGAGGATCTCCGGCACCGACGGAGCCGCCGTCTACCGCGCGCTGCGCGCCCGGGCCCGCAATCTGCGCGCCGAACTGCTCACGGACGACCTGGACCAGGCGAATGTCGACAGCGAACGCATGGTCGCGCCCGGCTCCGCGCTCGTCACCCTGATGACCGCTCTGATCGCATTTCCCGCTCTCTACCAGATGCTCCACGGAGGTTGATCATGCTTATCGCCAAGCGCATTCGGACCCGCATCGAGGAAGGCGGCCGTAGGGCACCGCTGCCCCTGCTATCAGGCGTGCACTATCTGCGGTACCGCATCAGTCGGGTGTCCGCCGCACACGAGGACCGGGACAAGGGGGCGCTGAGCATCGAACTGGCGCTGCTGGTCCTTGTGCTGATCGTGGCCGCAGGGTTGGTCGTGGCGGCCATCACCAGGGTGGTCACCTCGGAGTCCGGCAAGATCGTCGCCCCCTGATGCAGCGACGACTGAGGACTGGACCGGCGTTCCGCAAGGACAAGGACGCCGGGACCATGTCCATCAGCCTCGCTCTGGTCTTCCCGCCCGTTCTGCTACTGATCCTGCTCACGGTCCAGGGCGGCCTCTGGTGGTACGACCGCCAGATCGCCCTGACCGCCGCCCGCGAGGGCAGCGAAGCGCAGCGGCTGTTCCAGGCCGACCCGGCGGCGGGGGAGACCCAGGCGAACAGCTTCCTCGACCGGGTGGCGGGCGGGCTGACGGGTCGGCGGGTCAGCGTGACGGCCTCCAACACCACGGTCACCGCCACGGTGAGCGTGCAGGCGCAGTCGTTGCTGCCGTTCCTGCCCGGGATCACCATCACCCAGACGATCACCGCTCCGGTCGAGCGCTTCGTACCGGCCACGGCACAGTGAGGAAAGGAGGGACAGGGGTGGACCCCGACCAGCACCGGGACCAGGGCAGCATCGCGATCGAGGCGGCCATCCTCGTCCCGGCGATCCTGCTGTTCCTCCTGCTGGTCATCGCCGCCGGCCGGGTGGAGACCGCAAAGGGGGTGGTCGACGCGGCGGCGCGGGACGCCGCTCGCAGCGCCTCGCTGGCCCGTACCCAAAACGCCGCCGCGCAGGCCGCCGGAGACTCGGCGGCGGCGACGCTCAACCAGGAAGGGGTCGCCTGCCGAGGCCAGCAGTCGATCCAGGTGGCCTTCGCACCGGCCACGCAGAACCAGGCGGGCTCGGTGCAGGTCACGGTGAGCTGCGTCGTCGGACTGGGGGACCTCACCGTCCCCGGCCTGCCCGGCAGCACGACCATGACCAGCAGTTTCACCTCCGTCATCGACCTCTACCGGGCCTCATGAGCACGCCGACCCCACCTCCCGAAGCGTCCGAACGCGGTGCCCTGTCCATCTTCGTGGCGATCTGTGCGACGGCCCTGCTGATGCTGTCGGGCCTGATCATCGACGGCGGCGGCCGGCTGCGCGCCATCGAGCGCGCCGACGCCGTCGCGGAGGAGGCGGCCAGGGCCGGCGGTCAGCAGATCGACCGGGCCGCGCTGCTGCAGAACAAGGGCATCCGCCTGGATCCGCAGGCGGCCCAGAACGCGGCCAACGCCTACCTGGGCGCCAGCAACGTCACCGGCACCTCGGTGGCGACCGACCAGACCATCACCGTCAGCGTGGCCATGCCTTACCACACCACCATGCTCGGCCTGTTCGGCATCGGCGACATCACCGTCAACGGACACGGCAGCGCCCGCCTCGTCCCCGGGGTCACCAGCCCCGACGCAGTCCCCAGTACCGGTCCATGACCTACCGCCCCCATCGTGGAGTAGCCCTGATGCTCCGTCTCCTGCTGCGAGGCCTCGTCGCTCTCGTCGCCCTCGCCCTGCTGCTCGTCGGCCTGCCCGGGGTCCTCGCTCTCGGCACCCTGGCGGTCACCCGCCAGGGCGATCCGACCCGCTCCGGCATCGTCGACCTGCTGACCCAACCCGACCAGGGCAACCTGTTCCTCTGGGCACTGGTGGTCATCGGCTGGCTGGCCTGGTTGTGCTTCGCCCTGTCGGTCGTGGTCGAGATCCCGGCCCAGCTGCGCGGTCGCAGCGCCCGGCGGATCGTGGCGCTCGGCTGGAGCCAGCGGATGGCGGGCACGCTGGTGGGTGCAGTGCTGGCGCTGCTCCCCACGGCCGGAGCCGCGCTCGCGGCGACCCCCGCCTCGGTCACCACCACGGTGGGTGTGCACGCGCCGGTCGCGGCGACGGCGGATCAGGTCTCGCATGCCATCAGCGGCGCCGCCGCCACCGTGACCGAGACGGCCAAGCCCAAGCCGCCCACCTACACGGTGCGCAACGAGCGCCCGGCCGACAGCCTCTGGAGCATCGCCGAGAGCCACCTCGGCTCGGGGTCACGCTGGCACGAGATCGCCCGGCTCAACCAGGGCCGCACCATGGACGCGGCCGGACGCCGCTTCGACGCGGACCGGCCGATCCAGCCGGGCTGGGTGCTGCTGATGCCGGCCGACGCGGTGTCGGTGGTTTCGGCGCCGCCAACCGCGAAGTCCGGCGCCGGTACCGAGGTCAAGGTCAAGGTCGCGGCCGGGGACTCGCTCTCCGCCATCGCGCAACGCGAACTCGGCAACGCCGACGAGTGGCCGGCACTGTTCGCCGCTAACAAGGGCGTCAGCGCGCCGGACGGCGATCGCCTGGAGAACCCGGACCTCATCGAGCCGGGCATGGTGCTGACGGTCCCCACCCCCACCACGGGAACGACCCCGCCGACCACCACGGCGCCCGTGACGACCCCACCCACCACCACTACCCCGCCGACGAAGACAGCCGCGCCGACCCCGACCCCGACCGCTGCTCCCACTCGTTCCGCCCCCACCTCCACATCCCCAAGTCACACCGCCGCCGCACCCGTCTCCCCGCCCGCCGAACACGGCTCCGGCGTGTCCGAGAGCGAAATCCTCAGCGGAACCGCGGTGCTCGCCGCCGTCCTGGTCGGCGCGGTCGCCCTGCGTCGACGCAACCGTGTCGTACGCCCCGCGCCCCGTCCGGTCGGCCGCTCCACCGCCCGCCCGCGCCCCGGACCCGACCCCGTACCGCTTCCCCCCGCGCTGCTCGCCCCGCTTCCCGGCGTTTCCACCCCGACCCCCGACCCCGACCTCAGCCCCGTCCCGTCCCCCCTCCCCGAACTCGCCGCCGCCGTCCCGATCGCCGGACTCGCGGAGCCCTCCGCCTTCGAGGCCGCGCTGACCGCACGTCAGGACGCATCCGGGCTCGACCTGCTCGACCGCGCCCTGCGCAGCCTCGCCGCCACCGCGGTAAGCGAGGGCCGCCGCCTCCCGGCTCTGCTTGCGGCCCGCATCACCCCGGCACACACCGTCGAGCTCTACCTCTCCGCCCCGGCAGTGCCGCTCGCACCGTTCCAGGCGGCCCACGCATCCACGGTCTGGTGGAGCACCCCGGACGCCGAAGGCCTGCTGCCGCCCGCCGAGGCGGACACCGTCCCCGCGCCCTACCCGGGCCTGGTCAGCTTCGGCACGACGGAGGACGGCAGCGTCGTCCTGGTCGACCTGGAGGCCGTGCGCCTGGTGCACCTCTCGGGGTCGCCGGGAGACATCGCGGACGTGCTGCGCACCCTCGCCCTGGAACTCGCCTTCACCCCGCTCGCCGATGGGGTCAACATCCATATGGTCGGCGTCGCCGACGAACTGGAGGCGGCCGCCGAGGGGCGGCTGCACATGCACGCCACCTTGGAGGACGCGGTGGCGGCGGTGGTCGCCCGGGACCTGGCCGTGCGTCAGTCCCTGGTGGAGGCAGGAGCGGCCACCCCCAGGGAGGCCCGGGGTCGGGGGATCGTCAGCGAGGCATGGGCCCCCGACATCGTGCTCTGCCCGACCGCGCCGAGCGGCAGCATCCCCGAGGCGCTGGGCAGGCTGCTGGACGCCAGCCCCCGCGGCAGCGTCGCCGTGGTCACCGCCGCACCCCCGCCGGGGGCCGGGCCGATGGCCCGCTGGACGCTCCCCGCGCGCGGCCGCGCCGAGCTGCCGGGGCTCGGACTGGGGATCGAACTGCAGCGGCTGACGGACCACCAGTACGCGCAGTGGATCGCGCTGCTCCGGGAGACCGACCCGGACGCGGCCGGCCCGGACCTCAACTCCTGGTTCAGGCCGCAGGAAACGTCCCCGTCCGAGGCGGAGGCAGCGCCCGAGACCCAACCTCAGCCCGCCCCGACCTTCCCCCCGCCCGGTCAGGGCCGCTTCCCCGAACCGGGGTCGGAACTCGCCCCGCCGCTCGACCCCTGGGCCGTCCGCAGCCGCTCCGCCTACCCCAGCGCCGTCCCCGCCGGCTACGACCCCGAGTCCGACGACTCCCCGGAGGCCGTCGAGGCCGCCCATGAGCTGATCCTCCGTCGGCTCCGGGCTGGCGACCACCAGGGCGCCGAGGCGGCCGCGTTCGCCGGGCTCGAACCCGCCCCCGACACCGAACTGCTCCACCGCGACCTGCTCTGCGTCTATGCCGACGCCGGCGCCGTCGAGCAGCTCAACAAGGCCGTGACCCGCCTCGAACGCCTCCCCAAGCGGACCGGACGGCCGCTGGAACCGGAGACCAACGCCCTGATCGCCGAACTTCGGGGCACCGGCTGAGAAGCCTCCTGTCCGCCGACGGTAGGGTGTCGCTTCTGGACGATCGCAGCGGAACTGCGGGGACGGGGTGGCGTGGTGACGGGCGAGACGTTGGCGCCGGGCGATGGTTCTCTTGGTCGGCAGGCTCAGTCCGGGCCGCGCGGCCGGGTGCTGGTGATCGAGGGCGGCGCCGGGCAGAGTTCGCGGCGCTTCCCGCCGCGGGTCGGCCGTCCCGCCCCCGGGCTCTCCACGATCATCGCCGCCATCGCCCCCCAGGTGCTGCTCGCCGCCGACGCCGTGGACACCGTCCATCTGACCGCGGCCACCGACGCCCCTGGCGTCCTCGCGCATCTGCGCGCCTCGGTGCGGCATCCCGGACCGCTGCTGATCCACATCGGCGGACACCTGGTCAGGGACCGCCGCACCGGCGGGGCCGAACTCGACCTCGGCGGCTCCCAGCTGCCCTGGGCGTCGGTCGCCGAGGAGATCCGGTTGCGTCCCGCCGAGGCCGCCACCCTGGTCGTCGCCGACCTCAGTGCGGAGGAGGCGGTGCTGCCCCCGCTGCGGGTGGTGCCCTCGCCGCTGGGCGCGGGGCTGCCGCTGTGGGCGGCGGTCAACCCGGACCCGCAGCAGGTCGGCACCTTCACCAGGGCCCTGATCGAGGCCCTGCACGGCGGACGCCCGGGTGCGAACGGCACACTGACACCGGAGGAACTGCACCAGCAGGTGCACTCGGTGCTGCGTCCCGAGGTACTGCTGGTGGTCACCCACGCGCCCGGCCGGCAGATCTTCCGCAACACGGCCCGCCGCCTCGAAGCCGCCCCGCAGCAGCCGGTCCTGGTACCGCCGCCGTTCGACACCCCGCCGCTCCCCTCGACCGCGCCGACCGCCCACCTGCGCACCCTCGACCTCGACGAGAGCGCCGCTGAAGCTGAAGAGGAAGCCCCCGTCGCCGAGGAGGAGCCCGCTCCGGACGACTACCGGGTGGCCATCAGCGTCATCGTGGCCGCCGCCGACGCGGGTGAGCACACCCGGGCCGTCGCCTTCGCCCAGGAGCTGGAGGACGAGGCAGTCGCCGAGCACGGCCCGCACGCGGAGGTCGCACTGCGGGTACGCCAGGTCCACGCCCATGTCGCCCGCCTGGCCGGACAGCAGGCTGATGCCGCCGAGCTCTACCGCGCGGTCGCGCTCAGCCTGCTGGAGACCCGGGGCTCGGACGATCCCGAGACCACCCAGGCGGCGGCCAACGCCGAGGCCTGCTGGCGCGCCATCGAGGACGACGAGGAGGCCCGCCGGCTGGGCCCGGACCTGCTCGCCCTGCGCCGCGACGTCCCGGACGCCAGCCGTCCGGGCTCCGTCGAACGCCACCTCGCCCGCCTGACCGGCTCGCTCACCAGCAGCTGAGACCTATCGCGTCCACCTCACCAGGGCGAGGGCGCGTAGTCCTTCAGGAACACCCCGAACAGATCCTCGCCCTGCTCCCCGCGCACGATCGGGTCGTACACCCGCGCCGCGCCGTCCACCAGGTCCAGCGGGGCGTGGAAGCCCTCGTCGGCGAGCCGCATCTTGTCCGGGTGCGGACGCTCGTCGGTGATCCAGCCGGTGTCCACGGCGGTCATCAGGATGCCGTCCTGGTCCAGCATCTCCTGGGCGCTGGTGCGGGTCAGCATGTTCAGCGCGGCCTTGGCCATATTGGTGTGCGGGTGGCCCGGGCCCTTGTAGCCGCGGCTGAACTGGCCCTCCATCGCGGACACGTTCACCACGTACTTGCGCCGCGCGGCCGAGCCGGCCATCGCCGGGCGCAGCCTGCTGACCAGGATGAACGGCGCGGTGACATTGCAGAGCTGCACTTCGAGCAGCTCGATCGGGTCGACCTCGTCGATCTTCTGGCTCCAGCTGTTCACCGGGTCCAGGTCCGGGACCAGCCCGCCGGCGTCGATGGCCGTCCCCGCCTCGACCAGCGCGGGCGCGGCCGAGCCGCTGGTCAGCGCGAGCGCCGTGAGCGCCTGGGCGCTCAGCGCGCCGCGCTCGCCGCGGGACTGGCTGGGCAGGGCCGGCTGGCGGCTGAGGTCGAAGCGCCCCAGCACGACCGCCTCCGGCAGCTCCCCGGCGGGCAGCGGCGCGTCCTCGGCGGTGATCAGCTCGGCGTAGGCCTGCGCGGAGCGGCGCACCGTCTGCGCGGCGTTGTTGATCAGGATGTCCAGCGGGCCCTGCTCGGCCACCGAGTCCGCCAGCGCGATCACCTGCGAGGGGTCGCGCAGGTCGATGCCGACGATCCGCAGCCGGTGCAGCCACTCGGCGCTGTCCGGCATGGCCGTGAAGCGGCGGATCGCGTCATTGGGGAAGCGGGTGGTGATGGTGGTGTGGGCGCCGTCGCGCAGCAGCCGCAGCGCGATGTACATGCCGATCTTGGCCCGCCCGCCGGTGAGCAGCGCCCGCTTGCCGCTCAGATCGGTGCGGGCCTCCCGGCGGGCCCGGTTCTCGTGGGCGCAGGGCTGGCACAGCTGGTGGTAGAAGGCGTCGACCTCGACATAGCGGGTCTTGCAGATGTAGCAGGAGCGCGGCCGCTCCAGCACGCCCGCGATGGGACCGCTGGTCCCGCTGGTGAGCTGCAGGCCCTGGGTCTCGTCGTCGATCCTGTCGGCGGCGCCGGTCGCGGTGGCCTCGGTCACGGCCCGGTCGTTGGCCGTCTTGGCGGCCCGGCGCTCCTGCCGGCGGCGGTGCTTGACCGTCCGGTACAGCCCGGCGGTGGCCAGCCGTACGGCGATGGCGTCGGGGTGGTCGATCGGCAGCCGGTCCAGCTCGGCCAGGACCGCGAGGGCCAGCTTCAGCCGCTCCGGCTCGATGCCGGGGACATCCTCGACCGGGACCTCGGTCTCGACCGGGACCTCGGTGAGGGTCGTGCCGCCGTCGGGTCCTGCGCTCATGCCGCTGCTGCCGTTCCGTGGATCGGGGAGGTGGTGAGGTGTGGCGATGCCAACTGCGACACCTTACGCAACGCCGGGCCGCAGACCAAACCCGGATGGCCCACCCACGAGGCAGGCAGCACCGGTCACCCCCAGGGTAGGGGTATGGCGAACAACCAGATGATGACCTTCCAGGTCAACCGACGCATGCTGGCCGCCGGTGCGGTCCTCACCGGCACGGGCGCGATGCTCGCCCTCCTCGGCACCGCGATCGCGGGCACCGCCCTGGTCACGGCCGGCCGCGGCTGGGTCCAGCAGCTCGAGACCCCACCGACCGAGATGGCCACCCGCGCCATGCGCCAGGCCAAGGCGGTCTCCAAGGCCGCCTCCCAGGCCGGCGTCGACGCCTGGCGCGCACAGGCGAGCTGAGCAGGCAAGCCCCCACGCGCTCCTTCCGCCGTTGGCTGACATTCTCTGCTGACGGCAGAAGGCTCTTTCGGTTGTCCGTCCGCCCGGCTGACACTCGCTCACATGAAGCTACTTGTGATCGGTGGATCGGTGTTCCTCGGACGGGCGTTCGTGCAGGAGGCGCTGTCGCGCGGCTGGGAGGTGACGACCTTCAACCGCGGGCAGTCCGGCACGGACGAGCCCGGTGTCACCGCGGTCCAGGGCGACCGCGAGCAGAGCGCCGACCTGGAGCGGCTGGCCGCCGCAGGCCCGTGGGACGCGGTCGTGGACGTCTGCGGCTACGTCCCCCGCGTGGTCGGCGCCTCCGTCGCGGCCCTGGCCAAGTCGGCCGACACCTACCTGATGATCTCCACGATCAACGCCTACCCGGAATTCCCCGAGAAGGCTGTCGACGAGAGCTCCCTCCGCCACGAGTGCGAGCCCGACGCGGGCCCCGACGACGGCGACTACGGCAAGCTCAAGGTCGGCTGCGAACGCGCGGTCACCGAGGGCTTCCCCGGCCGCACCCTGGTGATCGAGCCCGGCCTGATCCTCGGCCCCGGCGACCGCGCCCGCCGCCTGGCGGTCTGGCTGCGCCGCGCCGCCCAGGGCGGCCGGATGATCGCCCCGGGTAGCCCCGACCGCGAGATGCAGCTCATCGACGCCCGCGACATCGCCATCTTCGGCCTGGACCGGATCGAGGACGGCAGCAGCGGCACCTACCTCACCAGCGGCACCCCGGCCAACACCACCTGGGGCGAGTACCTGGGCACCTGTGTGGAGGCCACCGGCGGCAAGGCTGAGCTGGTCTGGCTGGACGACGCCTTCCTTGAGGAGCACAACGTCGAGCCCTGGACCGAGCTCCCGCTCTGGGCCCCGGCGAACGAGGAGTTCGCCGCCGTCTGGTCGCCCTCCTCGGCCAAGGCCATCGCCGCCGGCCTGCACTGCCGCCCGGTCCCGGACTCCATCCGGGACACAGCTGCCGGGCTCTTCGCCCCCGGCGGCATGGACGACGCCTTCGACGTCCACCACAGCCAGAGGGACGACCGCCTGATGACCCCGGACCGCGAACGGCAACTCCTCGCGGCCTGGGACGCCCGCGCCTGAGCCACCGCCTCAGCGGGCCCCGCCGTTGACGTACAGGGTCTGGCCGCTGACGTAGGACGAATCCTCGGACACCAGGAAGGCGACCACCGAGGCGACATCCTCCGGGCGGCCCACCCGGCGCAGCGGGGTGCGCTCGGCGGCGAGCTCCTGGTGCTGCTCGGGAGTCGCGCCGACCCGCTCGGCGGTGGCGGCGGTCATGCCGGTGGCGATGTAGCCGGGGGCGACGGCGTTGACGTTGATGTTGAAGGGGCCCAGCTCGATGGCCAGGGTCGCGGTCAGGCCCTGGATGCCGGCCTTGGCAGCGGCGTAGTTGGCCTGGCCACGGTTGCCCAGGGCGGAGCGCGAACTCAGCGAGACGATCTTGCCGTACCTCTGCTTGCACATGTACCGCTGGGCGATCTGCGAGCAGTTGTAGGCGCTGGTGAGATTGACCGTGATGACGGCGTCCCAGTCGTCCTTCGGCATCTTGAAGAACAGGTTGTCGCGGGTGATCCCGGCGTTGTTGACCAGGATGTGGATCCCGCCCAGATCGGCGGCGACCTGGGCGAACACCGCCTCCACAGCGTTGATGTCGGCCACGTCGCAGCCGTACCCCCGCGCTGTCCCGCCCTTGGCGGTGATCGCCTCCACTGTCGCCGCGGCCCGCTCAACGGAGAGGTCGACGACAGCCACCGCCGCCCCCTCCGACGCCAACCGCAGAGCGGTAGCCGCCCCAATACCCTGCGCCGCCCCGGTAACCACGGCGACCTGCCCGGTAAAACGAGTCATGATCCACTCCAGAGAACGTTGCACCTACCCAGGGGCGCGGGGCTGTGCTTGATTCAAAGCGTGCGCGCCCAGCCACCCACAACCCGAGTCCTAGTCCCGATCAACAAGCACCGCAGACCCCTGCCCGACCCCCACGCACATCGTCGCCAGCCCCCGCCCCGCCCCCGTCCGCGCCATCCGGTGCAGCAGCGTCGTCAGGATCCGTGCCCCCGAACCGCCCAGCGGATGCCCCAGCGCGATCGCCCCGCCCTGCGGGTTGACCACCTCCGGGTCGATACCCAACTCGTTCACGCAGGCCAGCGCCTGCGCCGCGAACGCCTCGTTGAACTCGGCCGTGTCGAACCCGCCGATGTCCCGTCCGGTCCGTGCCAGCACCCGCCGCACCGCGGGGACCGGCCCGATGCCCATGATGTCCGGGTTCACCCCGGCACTCGCCCCGGCGACATAGCGTCCCAGCGGCTCCAGGCCCAGCTCGCCCAGCGCTTCCTCGCTGACCAGCAGCAGCCCGGCCGCGCCGTCGTTCATCGGCGAGGCGTTGCCGGCCGTGACGGTGCCGTTCTTACGGAACACCGGCTTGAGCGAGGCCAGCTTCTCCAGCGTCGTGTCGGCGCGGATCGACTCGTCCTCGCTCACCACCGTGCCGTCGGCCAGTGTCACCGGCACGATCTCCGCGTCGAACAGGCCGTTCTTCCTTGCCGCCGCCGCCTTCAGATGGCTGCTCAGGGCGAAGGCGTCCTGCTGCTCGCGGCTGACGCCGTAGCGCGCGGCGACCTCCTCGGCGGTCTCGCCCATCGACAGCACGCCGTGCAGCTCACGCATCTTCGGGTTGACCATCCGCCACCCGAGCTTGGTGTCGAAGATCTCGGCGCTGTGCGGCAGCGCGACCTCGGCCCGCGGCAGGACGAAGGGGGCGCGGCTCATCGACTCCGAGCCGCCCGCCAGCACGATGTCCGCCTCGCCCGAGCCGATCGCTCGCGCCGCCGTGGTGACGGCCTCCAGCCCGGAGGCGCAGAGCCGGTTGAGGGTCGCCCCCGGCACCGAGTCGGGCAGTCCGGCCAGCAGCACGGCCATCCGCGCGACATTGCGGTTGTCCTCGCCGGACTGGTTGGCCGCGCCCCAGTAGACGTCGTCGATCCTGGCCGGGTCCAGCCCGGGCACGCTGTCCAGCACGGCGCGTACCGCGACGGCGGCCAGATCGTCGGGACGGACGGTGGACAGCGCGCCGCGCAGCCGGCCGATGGGGGTACGGCGTGCTGCGGCGAAGTAGACGGGGCGCATGGTGGGGCTCCTTGCGGCAGTTGGGAGGGTCAGAACGCGTTGATGCCGGTCAGCTCCCGGCCGATGAGCAGCTTCTGGATCTGGCTGGTGCCCTCGTACAGGGTCATCACCCGGGCGTCGCGGACGTACTTGCCGACCGGGTACTCGTCGACGAAGCCGTAGCCGCCGAAGACCTGGAGCGCGGTGTTGGCGGCCTTCACGGCGGCCTCGGAGGCGTAGAGCTTGGCGATGGACCCCTCGGCGCGGAACGGCAGCCCGCGCTCGATGAGGTCGGCGACCCGCCAGGTGAGCAGCCGGGCGGCGTCCAGTTCGACCTTGATGTCGGCCAGCATCTCCTGCACCAGCTGGTGCGCGGCGATCGGCTTGCCGAACTGCTCGCGCTGGGTGGAGTAGGCGACGGCCGCGTCCAGCGAGGCCTGGATGATGCCGACGCAGCCCGCCGCCACCGACATCCGGCCCTTGGCGAGGGCCGCCATGGCGACCTGGAAGCCCTTGCCCTCCTCGCCCAGCATCGCGCTGTGCGGGACCCGGACGTCCTCGAAGGCCAGCTCGGCGGTGGGCTGGCCGCGCAGGCCGAGCTTGCCGTGGATGGTGGTGCGGGTCAGCCCGGGGGTGTCGGTGGGGACCAGGAAGGCGCTGACGCCCCGGTGCCCGGCCTGCTCGGGGTCGTCGCCGCCGGTGCGGGCGAAGACCAGGGCGACCTCGGCCCAGGTGCCGTTGGTGATGAACATCTTGGCGCCGTTGAGGACCCAGTGGTCGCCGTCGCCGCTGTCGTCGCCGTCGCCATCGCCCTCGCGCACGGCCCGGGTGGAGAGGTTGCCGGCGTCGGACCCGGTGCCGGGCTCGGTGAGGGCGAAGCAGCCCAGCGCCTCGCCGGCGCACAGCCGGGGCAGCCACCGGTGCTTCTGCTCGTCGGTGCCGTAGGCATTGATCGACTTGGTGACCAGGCCCAGCGACACCGACATCAGCCCGCGCACGGAGGAGTCGCCGCGGCCGAGTTCCTCGGTGACCAGGACGTAGGAGAGGTAGTCGCCGCCGGAGCCGCCGTACTCCTCCGGGATGGTGAGCCCGAGGAAGCCGAGCGCTCCGAGCTTCTTCACGATGCCCCGGTCCACCTGCTCGGCGCGGTCCCAGGCGGTGGCGTGCGGGATGATCTCGCGGTTGACGAAGTCGGCCGCGAGCTCGCGGACGGCGGCCTGCTCCTCGTTGAGCTCAAGGTTCACGGTGGTCCTCAGGCGACGGGTGGGACTTGGTTGGTGCTGCGCCGGGTTCTGGCAATAAACTAGCGCTGCAAGTTTTTGGACTCTAACCCGACCGTACACCTGTTGGAAAGTGCCCGGACCGCAGCTGTGGGCAGCTGTCCCTGGATCGGCCCATGAACCGGCCAACGAATCGGAGGTGCGCCGTGGCCCGCCCGCGGAACCCACTGCTGAGCCGCGACCGCATCGTCGCGGCCGCACTGGACCTGGTCGACTCGGAGGGTCTGGCCGCGCTCTCCACCCGCCGCCTGGCCGCCGTGCTCGGCGTCAGCGGACCGTCGCTCTACAACCACTTCGCCACCAAGGACGCGCTGCTCGACGCGGTGGTGGACGAGGTGTTGGGGGAGGTCGATCTGTCGATGTGGGTCCAGATCGACAAGGAGACCTGGGCCGACGCCCTGGCCCGCTGGGCCCACAGCTACCGGGCCGCGCTGGTCGCCCACCCCAACCTCGTCCCGGTCCTGGCCCAGGGTCCCGGCCGGCGGGCCAACGCGCTGCGGCTGGCCGACGCGGTCTTCGGCGGGCTGGTCGACGCGGGCTGGCCGCGCGGGGACGCCACCCGGATCGGCGCCCTGATGCGCTATCTGGTCTTCGGCTCCGCGCTCGGCTCCTTCGCCGGCGGCTTCGTGGACGACCGGCAGATCTACGCCGCCGACTACCCCCACCTCGACCAGGCCCACCTGCTGGCCGAGCACCGGCGCAGCATCGACGAGGGCGCCTTCGAGACCGGGATCAGCGCGCTGATCGAAGGACTGACGCTGCAGTACGGACGTAACGCCGCCGGCGCTGGCGCGTAGTTTGCCGACTCGGCAACAGAGTTTGTCCTTCGCGACCGGCTGGGCGGACCATCTGAACGAAGGCCGCCCGACACCACCAGCCCTGGAGGACACACCCATGACCGACGATGTGACGAGCGAATCGGACGCCGCCTTCTGGGACGCCCGCTACCGGGAGAGCCACCGGATCTGGAGCGGAAACCCCAACGCGGCCTTGGTGCGCGAGACCGCCGGACTGGCCCCGGGACGGGCACTGGACCTGGGCAGCGGCGAAGGGGGCGACGCCATCTGGCTCGCCCAGCAGGGCTGGGAGGTCACCGCCACCGACATCTCCCAGGTCGCCCTCGACCGCGCGGCCGAGCAGGCGGCGGCGGCCGGAGTCGCGGACCGGATCGACTGGCAGTGGCACGACCTCGGGGCGTCCTTTCCCGCAGGGAGCTTCGACCTCGTCTCCGCGCAGTTCCTGCACTCCCGCGGCGACACCATGCCCCGCGAGCGGATCCTCCGCGCCGCTGCCGCCGCAGTCGCCCCCGGCGGAGTCCTGCTGATCGTCGGCCACTCGGGCACCCCCCACTGGGAGCACAACCACCACCCCGAGATGCAACTCCCCAACCCCGACGAGGTCCTCGCCGCCCTGGACCTCCCCGCCGGCCAGTGGGAGACCCTGGTCAGCGAGGACTACGAGGCCACCCGCCCTGCCCCGGACGGCATCACGATCACCCACACCGACAACACCCTGAAGCTCCGCCGCCGGTCGGCCGCGGCGGGCTGACGGGTGGTGGAGGCGCCACCATAGGCAGGCGCCGTGGCCCGCTCCGGGCCCGCCGGGCGACCGAGCCCCCGTCCCGACGCCGTCTGTGACGTGCGCGATTGCTCCCGCTGACCCGCCGTCGCCTCCGTGGGGCACGCCGGTCGGTCCCGGGCTGGGGTGGCTCGCTGTCGCTCGCGGCCAACTGCGCGGAGGGGAGGGGGTGGTGGGGCGTGCGTTGCCGGGTGGCGCGCCGGTGCCGGGTTTGCAGAAACGTTCCTGCTGTGTGTCTTCGGCTGGACCGGGGTCACTTTTCGTACATCGGGTCACTTTTGGTACACGAATATCTGGATGAATCAGGCATAACGGCATGATCAAGTGACACCTTGTCCCGAAAGTGACCCCGGTTTGCCCGAGGCATCCGATTTTGGGGTCACTCGACCTACTTTGGGGTCACTCGTCCGACGAATTGTGACCGCTATGTCCGATATGACGTCGAAAGAGTGACCCAAAGTAGGTCGAGTGACCCCAAAACGGTGAACTCGCCCCGCCCCCGCCCCCGCCCCCAGCCCCGCGCCCCGCCGCACGCTCCGCGCCAGAGCGCCCCCGCCCCCGGCCCTTGTCGCGCGGCGGAGCCGCTTCCTTCCGGGCGGAGCCCGGGAAACGGCGGCCAACTCGCCCCACTGCACGCTGCCGTTGCAAGCGTGGAGCGTCACCCCCGCCCACCGCCAAACGCTCCGCGCCAGAGCGTCCCGCCCCCGGCCTTGTTGCGCGGCGAAGCCGCATCTTTTCGGGCGGAGCCCGGGAGACGGCGGGCAACTCGCCCCGCCGCACGCTGCCGTTGCAAGCGTGGGGCGCCACCCCCGCCCACCGCGAAACGCTCCGCGCCAGAGCCGGCCCCGTCCCCGCCCCCGGCCGGGTGGTGGTGCGCGGGTGCTCTCTGTCCCGGGGCGCACGGATCCGAGGCGCCTCGGTGGCGCGGGTCAGCGGTAGTGGCGGGTGAGTTCGTTGGCGTAGTGGCGGCCTAGGGTGGGGCCCTCGTGGCGGAGCCAGTCGCTCAGGGCGGTGGTGCCGGTGGCGGGGCCGTCGGTGTCGGCCAGGCCGTCGGCCATCGCGCGGTACTCGTCGGCGGTGAGGAGGCGGTCGCGGAGGAACAGGCCGAGCGCTGAGGCGACGGGCGGGACGAGAGCACCGGGGACATGGACGAGGCGGGCGCGGCTGCCGACGGCTTCGGCGATGGTGCGGACCAGCTCGTCGAAGGTCGGGCGTTCCGGTCCGACGGCGTCCAGGACCGCGCTGCCGGTCCGGGTCCCTTCCGTGACGCATAGTCGGGCCAGGTCGTCCACGTGGATGCCGCGAATGCGGTAGCTGCCGTCCCCGCCGACGGCGAACACCGGGATGCGGCGCAGCAGCCAGGCGATGTTGTTCAGCAGGACGCCGGAGCCGCCGAAGAGGATGGCCGGCCGCAGGATCGTGTGCGGCACGCCGGTGCCGACGAGAGCCGCCTCGGTGCGTGCCTTCTCGCGGAAGTAGCTGTACGGCGAGTCCATGCCGGGGTGGGTGATCGACAGGTGGACGACGCGCTGCACTCCGGCGTCGGCGGCGGCCTGGAAGAGGACCTGGGAGCGGGCCGTGGCCGCCGCATGGTCGAGGCTTCCGCGTGGGAAGCGGATCCAGTAGGTGTTGTAGAGGGTCTCCACGCCGCGCAGGGCTTCGGTGAGCCGGGGGCGGTCGTCGAAGTCGAGCGGGTGGACCTCGATGTCGGTGTGGGACGGCGCCCGTTCGGGGTGGGCGGTCAGCGTGCGCACGCGGCGGCCGGATTCGCGCAACTGCGCGGCGATGGCCGCGCCGGAGTAGCCGAAGGCTCCGGTGACCACATCGAGGGGTGGAGAATGCGAGGTGTCGGAACCGCTCACCATGTCTCCTCGTTCAGGGCCGTTCCCAGCGCTCCTGGATCCGTATGTTCTTGACGGTACGTCAGTCGGGGCCCAGGTCCACGCATACCGCGCCGCCGGCCTGGCGGAGGACCGAGCGCTGGGCGGGGGAGGGGGCGCCGGCTGCGGCGGTGACGATGAAGTCGATCTCGTCCGGGCCGGCGAAGACGCTGAGGGCGGTACGGCCGCACTGGGCGGCGGTGGCGAGTACGCAGGTGTGGGCGGCGGCCTGGACCAGGGCGCGCCGGGTGTCGCTGTCGGCGAGTGAGTCGGTGCTGGCGCCGTTCGGGCCGTCGAGGCCCGCGCAGTCCAGGAAGGCCAGTTCGAGCCGCATGCTGCGCAGGACCAGGGCGGACACCGGACCGTGCAGCAGGTCGTTGTCCGGGGTGCGGTAGCCGCCGGTGAGGATCACCGTGGGACGGGCCCGTCCACGTCCGGAGCGGGTCAGGATCGTGGCTGTGGTCAGGGAGTTGGTGACGACGGTCAGGCCGGGCAGCTCGCGCAGGTGAGCGGCGAGCTTGTGGACGACGGCCCCGCCCGACAGGCCGATGGTCATGTCCGGGCGGGCCTGCCCGGCCGCCGCCGCGGCGATGGCCTCCTGTTCGGCCTGGGGCCGGGTGGTGGCCGTTCCGCGCGGGGTGGCCGTGCGTGGGGCGGGGGTCGCCGCGCGGCGGAGCGGCACCGGGTGCCCCTGCCGGGCCAGCACGCCCAGGTCCCGTCGGACCGTGGCCTCCGAGACGCCGAGCCGCAGGGCCAGCGCGGCGATGTCCACCTCCCCCCTGGCACGGAGCTCGTCCAGGATCGCTCCCTGACGTTGCCTGGGCAGCACCTTCCGCCCCCCGTCGCATTCGGTAACGGCATTGGTGGTGGTGTCACCGGGAACGGCGGTGACCGGAACGGCGGTGACCGAAGTGGTGCCGACAGGGGCTGCGGCAACCGCGGTCAACCCTTGCTCGAACCGAGCGAGAGGCCCGCGATGAACTGTTTCTGCAGCAGGATGTACACCACCAGGGTGGGCACGGCCGCGATCATGGCTGCCGCCGCGATCAGGTTCTGGTTGCTGACGAACTGGCCCTGGAGGTTGGCCAGGGCCGAGGTGACCGGGCGTTTGTCACCGGACGACATCAGGGTGATGGCCCAGAAGAAGTCGTTGTAGATCCAGGTCGTCAGCAGGGTGGCCAGGGCCGCCAGCGCCGGACGGCACAGCGGTACCGTCAGCCGCCAGAAGCGGGTCCACAGGCCGGCCCCGTCGACCAGGGCCGCCTCGTACATCTCCTCCGGGATCGACTTCATGTAGTTGCTCAGCACGAAGACGCAGAAGCCCAGCTGGAAGGCGACGTTGACGGCGACCAGGCCGGTGATCGAGTTGTACATCAGGCCGCTGCCGCTGAGGAAGGACGGCAGCGGGATGAGCAGGTACAGCCGGTACAGCGGGGTGATGATGACCTGCTGCGGCAGCAGGTTGCCGGCCGTGAACACGATCAGCAGGGCCACGTTGACCTTGACGTCGACCCGGGTCAGCACGAAGGCCACGCCCGAGGCCAGGGCCAGCACGATGACCACGGCCGGGACCGTGATCAGCACCGAGTTCCAGAAGAAGTGCGGCATCCCGGAGGTGCTCCAGGCGTCGCTGAAGTTCTTCAGGGTCAGCGAGTGCGGCAGCGAGACATAGCCGTACTTGGTGGTCTCCGAGTACGGGCGCAGCGCGATGTAGAGCGCGAACAGGATCGGCAGCAGCCACAGCACCGAGGCGCTGATCAGGAAGAGCTGCGAGGCGATCTGCCCCCAGGCCCGGGGTTTGCGGGGACGTCCGCTGTCGGCGGGCAGTGCGGCCTGAACCCGTGGAAGGCTCCCGGAAAGACTGGAGTCGGTGGTCATGACGGCCCCTCACGGCTCTCACGGCGGAACGTCTGGAACAGGAAGATACAGATCGGCACCAGGGAGATCACCAGCAGCACCACGCCCAGGGCGGAGCCGAAGCCGACCCGCTGGGTCTCGCCGACGATGTTGGAGGTGACCAGTACCGAGAGCAGTTCCAGGCCGTTGATGCCCTTGTTGGTGATGTAGACCAGGTCGAAGGCGCGCAGCGACTCGATGACGGTGACCACCATGATGACCACGTTGATCGGCCGCATCACCGGGAAGACCACTCGCCAGAACGTCTGCCAGGCGTTGGCGCCGTCGACGACGGCGGCCTCGCGCAGGGTCGGGTCGACGGCCTTGAGACCGGCCAGGTAGAGCACCATCACATAGCCGGCCTGCCGCCAGGTGGCCTCCACCAGCACGGCCCACAGGTTGAGGTGCGGATTGCCGAGCCAGTCGATGGCGTTGCTGTTGCCGTTGCGTCCGATGACGGTGTTGATCAGACCCAGGTTCTGCGAGTACATGAACTCCCAGATGATCCCGATCAGCGCCAGCGACAGCATCACCGGCAGGAACAGGATGCTCTGGTACATCCGGCTGCCCTTGATGCCGCGGTCGATGAGCACCGCGAACAGCATCCCCAGCGGGGTGGCGAACAGGACGAAGACGGCCAGCCAGATCAGGTTGTGCCGGACCGCGGGCCAGAACTCCGGGTAGATGGTGACGGCCTGGTGGTAGTTCTGGATGCCGTACAGGCAGCCGTTGTTGAGGATGGACGGGACGTTGGGCAGGCAGGTCTTGGTGTGCAGGCCCCCGACGCCGTTCCACTTGGTGAACGACAGGAACACGGTGGCCAGCGCCGGGAACCAGACGAACGCCAGGTCGAGCAGCAGCGGGATGCCGAGCAGCAGTGCCACCACGACGCGGTCGCGGCCGGAGAGCCTGCGCAGGCCCCGGCGGCGGCGCGCCTTTGCGGGCGCCGCCGCCGGGACCTGCGTGTCGGTCGCAGAGCTCATGAGGTGTAGATCGTCTTCGCCTGGGCCTCAGCGCTCTTCTGCAGCGTGGCGATGTTGCCGGTGCTGGGGTCGTCGATGAACTTCTGGATGATGGCGATCATCGCGGTGGCCATCGCCGGGTCGGAGTCGCGGTCCATGAACTGGGCGACCGCCTTGCACTTGCCGATCTCGACGACCGACTTCTTCTGAATGGCGTCGTAGGTCGGCGCGGACAGGCCCTGGGCCAGGCCGACGTCCCACTGGTCGGTCTTGAGGAAGTCGGCCTCGGCGGCGCCGGTGCCGATGTACTCCAGGATCGCCTTGGCCGCGTCCACGTTCTTGGCCTTCTTGCTGATCATGAAGCCGTCGGTGGGGGCGTCCATGTAGTCCTGGGCGTAGCTCGGGTTGATCTCCGGGTAGACGAAGAAGTCCAGGTCGGCGAGGTTCGCCTTGTCGGTGACGTACTGCTGGGCGACCTGGTTGGTGCCCTGGTAGAGCATGCCGGCCTGCTTGGCCTCCAGAGTCTTCGCCGCGTCCTGCCAGATCCGGCCGTTGGCCCCGGTCTGCATGTAGGGCATCAGCTCGGCCCAGTGCTGGAACACCTGGGTCACCCCCGGGTCGGTCCAGGGGATCTCGTGCTTCATCAGCTTGATGTGGTAGTCGTAGCCGTTGATGCGCATGTTGAGGATGTCGAAGGTCCCCAGCGCCGGCCAGCCGTCCTTGTCGGCGAAGGCGAACGGGATGATCCCGTCGGACTTCATCTTCTTGGCGAGCGCGATGAGCTGGTCCCAGGTGGTCGGGACGGTGTAGCCCTTGGCCGCGAACACGCTCTTGTTGTAGAAGACCACCCACGGGTAGTTGTAGATCGGCACCATGTACTGGTGTCCGTCCAGGCCGGTGGAGAGTGTCTTGGCCGCGGCGTTGAAGTTGCCGCCGATCTTCGCCCAGACGTCGTCGATCGGCAGGGCCAGGCCCTGCGCGGCGAAGTACTGCATGCGGTAGCCGGCGAACCAGGTGAACAGGTCGTCCGGGGTGCCCTGCAGGTAGGCGGTGATGTCCTGCTGGAAGGTGTTGTGGTCGACCGTGTTGATCTTGATCTGGGACCCGGTCGCCGCCGTCGCCGCCGTACACAGCGAGGCGAAGGCGGCCTTGACGCCGGGGTCCGAGTAGTTGGACCCGAAGCTCACGGTCCCGCCGGCGGTCCCCGAGGATCCGGTCGAACTTCCGCTGCTCGGCGTCCCGGAGCCCGAACCCGAGGAGCTGCAGGCAGAGAGCAGCCCGCCCGCGACGGATATCCCGGCGGCGCCGGCCAGTCCCCTGAGCAGGGTTCGGCGGCTTGGTGACATCCCTGCGTCCGACATGGTGCCTCCATGAGTGGTGGGAGTGCAGTGCTGGATGACATGCGGAGAGGCGAAAAGGCACACAAACGCACAGCGCCTGTGTCTACCGGCGACGACTGTGGAGGGAGTTGGGGAGGACTGCCTGAATCGACGGAACCGATCAGCCTGTTAAGGCCGATCGGTTTCTAACATAAGTCACCAGGATGAAACTTGTCTCGACCGCACGGGTAGTTCTACGGCAGTTGGTCAGGGGCGTCAACGCCCCATTCCGGATGCGTTGCGAGACCGTGATGTGCCCAGTGGATGAACCCGCTGTCAAAGGGGGATGAAGGTATGAACAAGATCAAACGCGTTGGCGCACAATGCACCAACGCGTTCGCGGCTCATCCCGGCTGGCGCCGGGTCAACTGGAGGTCCCCCAGGGGTCGGTGGCCGGACGGCGGAGCAGGGCGGGGCGCAGCCCCGCGTCGGGAGGGTCGTAGGTGCGGTGGAAGACCGGGGTGGCCGAGCCCGACAGCGGCGGGACGATCCAGCTCCAGTCGGCGGGGACGGCGCGTCCGCTGCGCCGCTCCCGCTCGATGTGCGCGAGGAAGCGCGCGGACTCGGTGTGGTGGTCGGCCATGGTCACGCCGGCCTCCTGGAAGGAGTGCAGTACCGCCAGGTTGAGTTCGACCAGGGCGCGGTCGCGCCACAGGCTCCGGTCGCTGGCGGTGTTCAGGTCGAACAGCGCGGCGATG
The DNA here is from genome assembly GCF_041261405.1 of Streptacidiphilus sp. EB103A. NCBI lineage: Bacteria > Bacillati > Actinomycetota > Actinomycetes > Kitasatosporales > Streptomycetaceae > Streptacidiphilus > Streptacidiphilus sp. EB103A. The sequence continues at coordinate 245,997 of NZ_JBGCAQ010000005.1, forward strand.
GAGGGGAGCAGGTCGTAGCGGTCGCTGTCGCCGAGGTTGCGCGAGCCGATCTCGGTGCCCATGTACCAGCCGTTGAAGGGCGCCGCCGGATAGCCGACCCCGCCGATCTCCAGGGTCATGTCGGAGACCGCGGGGACGGCGTACCAGCGCAGGCCGAGCCCGGCGAAGCCGGAGTGCTCGGGGTGGCGCAGCGGCACCTCCAGTACCGCGTCCCCGGGGAGCTCGTAGTACTCGGGGGTGCGCTCCGGCGCGGCCTGGACCAGCAGCGGAAGCAGGTCGAACTCCTCCTTGCCGCCCTTCCAGCCCAGATTCCGGGCCAGGGCGAGGCGTGCGGCGCTGGCGGGGTCGTCGGCGTAGCGCACCAGTTGCTCGCTGAGCAGCCGGGCGGCGGGTCGGCCCGGCCGGTCGGGTGCGAAGACGCTGATCACCGGTCGGATCCGGCCGCCGTTGGTGGCGAGCCGCAGATGCTCGAAGCTCTGCTCGGCGATGTCGTCCGGATGTCGGAGATGCCGCAGGTCGCGAACGACCAGACTGCGCCAGTACAGCCGCCCGATGCAGCGGGCGGCGTTGCGCCAGGCGACCCTGGCGCCGAACACCAGTTCCTCGGTGGTGTGCTCGTAGGTCCCGTAGGACTCGATCGCCCTGCGGACCTCGCGCCGGCGGCGCTCGGGGTCACCCGTCGCCTCGGGGTTCTCCTCGGCGAACTGCCCGATGAAGGCCTCGGCGGCCTGGATCCGTGCGGCCAGTGCGGGCGGGCGGCGTCGGCCGGACCCGTGGTGCGATGGAATGGTGCGTTTGAACAGCAAGGAACATCCCTCCCGCCTCATGGGTACCTCAGGTGAGCGGGCGGACGCGGAGAGTATGCGATAGTCCGGACGGGACGATGTACGAACGGCTAGGGTGCTGTCCGTTGCGGTCCGCCCCTGCCGCATCGGTCGGCGGCGCCTGCCCTCCCACGCTGACCTGCGACAAAGCGGTTGGCCCTGGTCCGGATCGATGGTCATATGGGGCCATGACGCAGATGAACCACGAGGACGTGCTCGCCCTGTTCGACCGTCGGATGCGCCGGGAGGCCGCCCCCGACAGCCCCGGCGCGGTCGTCGAGCGGGTCGGCGACGTGGTGCGCCAGACCGGCGGCGCGGCGGACGCCTGGACCGGGGTGCTGTGGTCGGACCTGACCGAGCAGACAGCCGACGCCGCCATCGCCCAGCAGGTCGCCGATGCCACCGAGGTCGGCCGCGAGTTCGAATGGAAACTCTACCGGCATGACGGCCCGGCCGATCTCGGCGACCGTCTGCTGGCCGCCGGGTTCACGCCGGAGCCGACCGAGGCGCTGATGGTCGCACCGGTCGCCGCGCTGATGACGGACGCCGCGCTGCCGGACGGGGTCCGGCTGCAGCAGGTCGTCGACGCGGCCGGGGCGGAGCTGGTGGTGCAGGTGCACGCCAGGGTCTTCGGCTCCGACGCCGACCGGATGCGCAGCCGGCTGCTGGCCCGGCTCGCCGACGACCCCGACACGCTCAGCATGGTCGTCGCCGTGGCGGAGGACGGGGAACCGGTGTGCGCGGCGCGGATGGAGTTCTGCCAGGGCACCGGCTTCGCCGGGCTGTGGGGCGGGGGGACTCTGCCGGCCTGGCGTGGCAAGGGCATCTACCGCGCACTGGTCGCCCACCGGGCCCGTGAGGCGGCTGCTGCCGGCTATGAGTACCTGCAGGTCGACGCCTCCGACCTGAGCCGTCCGATCCTGGAGCGGCTGGGCTTCGCTGTACTGAGCACCACCACGCCGTACCTGCTGACGCCGTGACGCCCGTCCTGATGCCGTGTCACGGCGCCAGGACGCCCAGCAGCCGGGCCACCTCGGCGGCCACCGCGTCCCGGGCCGGACCGAGCCAACGGCGCGGGTCGACCAGGGCCGGATCGGCGGCCAGCACCTCCCGTACCGCCTCGGTGTAGAGGCGGCTGAGGTGGGTGGAGATATTGACCTTGCGCATCCCCGCCGTCACCGCTGCCGCCATGGTCGCGTCGGGCACGCCCGAGGAGCCGTGCAGCACCAGCGGCACCGGGACCGCCGCGCGCAGGGCCTCGATCAGCGGCAGGTCCAGCGCCGCCGAACGGACCGTCATGGCGTGCGAGGAGCCGACGGCGACGGCCAGCGCGTCCACGCCGGTGGCGGCGACGAACGCGGCCGCCTCCGCCGGGTCGGTGCGCACACCCGGGGTGTGTGCGCCGTCCTTGCCGCCGATCTCGCCCAACTCGGCCTCCACCAGCAGACCGCGCTCGTGGCACCACTCGGTGATCTCGCGGGTCGCCGCGACGTTCTCGTCCCAGGGGAGCTTCGAACCGTCGAACATCACCGAGCCGAATCCGCAGGCCGCGGCCTCCTGGATCAGCTCGAACCCGGTGGCGTGGTCCAGATGCAGGGCGGCCGGGACCGGACAGGCCCGGGCCGCCGCCCGCACGGCCGCGGCGATGGGGGCGAGTCCCCGGTGGTAGCGCACCGCGTTCTCGCTGATCTGGAGGATCACCGGGGCCTCGGCCTGCTGCGCCCCGGCGAGGATGGCCTCGGCGTGCTCCAGCTGGATCACGTTGAACGCGCCCGCGGCGAAGCCGTCGCGCTCGGCGTTGCGGAGTATCCGCGCGGTCGGTGTGAGCGGCATACGGTTGAGCCCCCTGCTGTCTGTTCAGGTCTGTTCGGGTCGGGTTCAGGATCGGGTCGGTTCAGGAACGGAGGAGTTCGCGGTACAGCGCCGGGTCGAAGTCGCCCGCCAGCGGCGCGGCCACGGCCGCGGCGGCGAGCGCGGCGGCGTCCGCGGCGGCTTCGGGCCAGGGCAGTCCGTCGGCCAGGGCGATGGCGAGCGCGGCGGTCGCCGCGTCCCCCGCGCCGGTCGGGTTGCCCCGTATCCGGCACGGCGCCGGCGTGTGCCAGCGCAGCCCTTCGGCGCTGCCGTAGAGCCCGGCGGCCCCGGCGGTGACCACCGCCGTCGCCGCGCCCAGCTCGCGCAGCCGGTCGGCGGCGGTGGCCGGGTCGGCGGCGCCGGTGGCCCGGCGGGCCTCCTCGGCGTTGGGCTTCACCAGCGCGGGCCGCCCGGCCAGGCCGGCCAGCAGGGCCTCCCCGTCGGCGTCCAGCACCGCCGGGACGCCCAGCTGCGCGGCGCGGCTCAGCAGCAGCGCATAGGCGTCCACCGGCACCCCCGGCGGCAGGCTGCCGGAGACCACCACCACCTCGGCCTGCGCCAGCGCGGAGGGGAAGTCGTGCTCGGCGAAGCGGTGCCATTCGGCGGCGCTGATCTCCGGTCCGGGCTCCCAGAGCCCGGTCACCTCGCCGCCCTCCTCCACCACGGCGACCGTGCGCCGGGTGGCTCCCCGGACCGGTGTCAGCCGGTGCGGCAGCCCGGCCGCGTCCAGGTCGTCCCGCAGCGCCTGCCCGGCGGGACCGCCGGCCAGGCCGGTGACCAGCACCGACCGGCCGCGCGCCGCCAGCACCCTGGCCGTGTTGACGCCCTTGCCGCCGGCCCGCTGGGCCACCGAGGCGACCCGGTTGGTGCCGCCGACGCTGAGCGCGTCGAGCCGGTAGGTGGTGTCCAGGGCGGCGTTGAGGGTGACTGTGACGATCATCAGGCGCCGGCTGCCGGGCCCGTTGCCGTACCCGCGGCTGTATCGGTGGCGAGCACCACCGACCGTGTCAGGTGCTGCGGGTTGTCGACGTCCCGACCCAGCTTCCCGGCCAGCGCGACGCCGAGCCGCTGCACCCGGACCAGCTCGGCGACCGGGTCGAGGGTCGGCTGCTCCAGATGCGCGCCGGTGGCCGCGATCTGCTCGGCGAGGCCCTGCGGCAGCTCGCCGAGGCTCCAGACGGCGCGGCCGGGGCGGGCCACGCTGATCGGTCCGTGCCGGTACTCCATCGCCGGGTAGGACTCGGTCCACCAGGCGGCGGTCTCACGGACCTTCAGGGCCGCCTCGCGGGCCAGGCCGTAGCTCCAGCCGCGGCCGAGGAAGCTGATCTGCTCGGCGTCCAGCAGTTCGGGGGCGATGCTCGCGGTGAGCGCGGTCGCGCCGTCGGCGATCACGGCGTCGGTCCGCTCGCCGAGGTGGGCCCGGAGCAGCAGCAGCTGGGTGGTGGGGAAGCGGGTCTGCACCACCGAGCGCTCGTCGGCGAAGTCCAGCACCACCAGCTCGTCGGCGAGGTCGACGACCGGGGTGGCCGGGTCGGCGGTGATCGCGGTAGTGGCGACCGTACCGCGCAGGCCGGCGAGCAGTTCGAGCACCTCGGTGGTGGTCCCGGAGCGGGTCAGCGCGAGCACCCGGTCGTACCGGCGGGCGAAGCCGGGGCCCAGCGGGGCCTCGGAGGCGGCGAAGGCGTCGGTCTCACCGTGGCCCGCGGTCTCCCGCAGCGCGGCGTAGGCCTGAGCCAGGAACCAGGAGGTGCCGCAGCCGACCACGGCGACCCGCTCGCCGTGCCGGGGCAGCAGCGGTGCGAACTCAGGCAGCCGGTCCACGGCCTGCTGCCAGCAGTCGGGCTGCGCGGCGATCTCTTGCACGGTCCAGGACATGTGGACGGGCCCTCCCCAGAGAGAACAGCTGATTAATATTGCTCATTAACTGCTTGTTTCAAGCAGAAGTGAGCATACATGCGCAGTCCGGAGACAGGAACACCCCGTCCGGCAGGGCCGGACGGGGTGTTCCTGCGGGGTGGGATCGGTTACTGACCGAGTACCGGTCCGAACGGGGCAGAGTCGTCGGACAGTGCGGGCACGTCCGCCGACCTCGGCGTAGCGGCCGCAGCCGGGTAGCGCGCCGTGGAACCGCCCAGGTCGCGGTGGACCGCGACGGCGACCCGCTCGATGCTGATCTCGCCGTACCCCATGGTGCTGTTGTTCTGGGTCAGCACGGCCAGTCGGTAGTCGCGGCCGTTGCCGGTGACCGTGCCGATGCTGTGCACCCGCCAGCCGTGGGTGGCCCGGGGGAGCCAGCCGTTCTTGTTCGACACCAGCGTCCCGCCCGGAGCGCCGTACGGGACGCCCCACCGCTGCGACGGGGTGACCTCGGACATCAGCTTCAGCGCGTAGGCCCGCCAGGTGGTGTTGAGCACGTCGTGGTGGTCGGTGAACGCGTCCAGCAGATGCACCTCGTCCCGGGCGGTGATCTGGGTCAGACCCCAGTAGCCGCCGGGGCCCGGATACGTGCTGTGCATCTGGGCCAGGTTGAGGAAGGCCTGGAAACGGGTACGGCCGACGCTGGCCCAGAGGTTGCTCGCGGCGGTGTTGTCCGAGTGGGTGATCATCGCCCTGAGGTTGGACGTCTCCCAGGCCGTCAGCCCGCGGTGCTGCTCCTGGGCCCGGCGCAGCACCGTGCCCATGATCGCGGCCTTGACCACGCTCGCGGAGTCGAAGTGGGAGTAGGCGTTGTAGGTGCAGAACACGCCGGTGTTCTGGTCGTACACCGCGACGGCGACCTCGTCACCGCGCCCCGACAGCGCGGACCTGATGTCACGGGAGAGCTTGGCGGCCAGGGCGGCGTGCTTCGCGGGAGCCGAGCAGATGGACGTGGCAGCCGCGGCGGAGCCGGCCGTGGCGAGCGGCAGCAGTGCGGCGAGGGCGGTGCTTCCCAGCGCGGTGGCGAGCAGTCGCCGGGCGCGGGACAAGCGGGGTGACGGCACGGGCAGGGACCCTTCTGTGGAGCCGATGGGAAGAACTGGTGTTCAGTCTGCGGGCAACGGGGTCCAGGACCGCGCAGACTCGACCAAATCGTGTCCGAATCCAGACTGCTGACGGGCAGTCCGGTGCTGGCGCCTTGATCGGCGCTTTGGTCGGCGCCTTGCTGTCGGTGCGTCAGTCCTTGCGGCCGGTGACCGCGACGGTCAGCCCCAGGCCGATCATCGCCAGCCCCCCGGTCCCGCCGACCAGCGAGAGCCGTCGCGGTGAACGGGCGAACCAGGAGCGCGCGGTGGCGGCCAGCAGCCCCCACAGGCTGTCCGACACCAGCGCGATGGCGGTGAACACCAGCCCGAGCAGCAGGAGTTGCAGCGTCACCCGGCCGGTGCTGCGGTCGGTGAACTGCGGCAGCACGGCGGCGAAGAACACCATGGTCTTGGGGTTGGCCACGCCCACGACGAAGCCCTCCCAGACGGTCCGCGGGCCGCCGCGCGGCGGCGGGGCGTCGGCCGCGAAGGCCTCGCGCAGCGACTCCCGGTGCCGGATCGCCTTCACCCCGAGGAAGACCAGATAGGCGGCGCCGGCCAGCTTCAGCGCCGTGAACAGCAGCAGCGAGCGCTCCACCAGCGGACCGACGCCCATGGAGACCGCCACCACCAGCACATACGCGCCGACGGTGTTGCCCAGGACGGACAGCAGGGCGGTGCGGCGCCCGTGCGCGAGGGCCCGGCCCACCACGAACAGCACGCTGGGGCCCGGTATCACGATCAGCAGCAGCGACACGGCCGCGAAAGCGGCCAGGCGGTCGACGGACACGACAGGAACTCCCTACTGCGGGGGCAGCTTGTCCATGTACTTCATCGCGTTGACCACGTCCAGGACGGTGAGGCTGTCGGCGGGACCGACCGGCGCGAACACGTACACCGTGCCCGAATCGGCGAAGTTCAGATTCAGCTGGATGGTGTCGCCGGCCTTGGGCACCCGCTTCAGGTCGCTCAGCACCATGTGGTCCGCACTGGCTTTCAGTGTCACCGACCCGTGCGCGGGGACGATGATCCACGGTAGCGAGGCGGGGGAGGAGGCGTCCACGAGATTAATCGTCCCGGCCCAGGGGCTGGACGCCCCCACCAGCCGGTCCGGCGTCCCGCCGTTGTTGCGGATCGTCACATAGGCGGAGAGCGTGGTGGCCCCGGCCGCGGGAGGATCCAGATGCGCGCTGCTCATCCCGATGAGCGCGGGCGAGGCGGCGGCGGTGGCCGCAGTGGCGGGCTGGGGTGCGCTGCGCCCCCACATCAGCAGCACCACCGCCAACGCGATCAGCACCGGGGCCTGGAGCTGGAGCAGCCGCCGCACCCGGGCCGCCCCGCCGCGCTGCCGGCGGCCGCGCGCCTCCAGCAGCGCGGCCTCCTGCTCCAGCGCGGCGAGCTCCAACTCCTCGTCGGTGTCCATGCGCAGTGCTCCCCGCTCGGTCGTCCTGCTGGGCTGCCCGCCTGGGCTTACCTGCTGTCGGCTGCGTCTGTACGCCTGTACGCCTGTACGCCTAGTAGCCCGACGGCCAGGTGAAGTCCTTGTACGGGGTGACGGTGCCGACGTCGAGCTGGATCTTCTCGTACGCGGTCAGCTTGATCGCGTTCGGGTCGCCGGTGTACGTCTTGCCGTCGACGAAGACCGTGACGGTGCCCTTGTTGGGGCCGACCTGGGTGGTGCTCAGCGGCTGCTTCCACAGGTCGAAGAAGTTGCCGAGGGTGTACTCCTGCTTGTTCGGCGACTCGACGTGGACGACGCCGGTCTCGTCGTGCGTGTGCAGGTAGTAGAACTTGCTGCCGCCGCTGACGAAGGCCGAGGAACCCGAGCCGCTGAGCGAGTACGGCGGCATGATGCCGATGCCGTAGGGGATGTTCTTCTGCACGCCGTTGACGTAGATCTGCAGGTGGGCGTGGATGTGGTAGGCGGTGGTCTCCATCGAGTTGCTCTTGACCACACCGTCCACGGCGCCGCCGGTCGACTGCTGGGCGGTGGTGGCGAGCAGGTTGCTGCTCTTGTCGATCGACGGGTCCGAGGCCTGCTTGGCGACCGCGGCCTTGGCGTTGTCGCTGTTGGTCTTCTGGATGGCGAAGGTGGCCGCGGTTCCCGCACCGGCGAGGACGACCACTCCGGCCACGACCCAGGCGATCGTGATCCTGCGCTGGCGACGGGCCTCCAGGCGGCGCTGCTCGGCGATCTTCGCCTGGGCTATACGGCGCCGGTCGGCGTTCGACGGCTTCTTCTGTGTCATCGGTCCTCAGTAGCTTCCGGCTTGCCCTGGAAACAGCGTGTACGGTCCCCGCGGCGGTCACGTTAGTAGGTGCGCTGCTTAGCGTCCCGTAAGTGTGCAACTCAATGCTGAGACGATGATCTTATTTTATGGAGATATGTCCCATATAAGAAAATTACAGCTTGGTAACAGCGGCGCGCTGTCGCCTCAGGTGACGGGTCAGGTGACAGGACGGTGTGAACTCCCGTGCGGGTCGGCGCAGTGGCTAGTGGAAGGGCCGTCGGCGCCGGGCGTGCCAGGTGCGCCGGGGCCGCCGCCGAGTTGGAGCAGTTCCGGGGTGGCGTGGTCGACCTGCAGGGTGCTGTGCTCGATCCGGTGGTGCTCGCGCAGGGTCCGCTCCAGCCGCAGCCGCACCGCGTGGCAGTCCCGGTCGCTGCTGACCAGGACGTGCGCGGAGAGGGCCGGGTAGCCCGAGGTGATCGTCCAGACGTGCAGATCGTGCACCTCGACCACGCCCGGCACCGCCGCCAGCTCCGCGCCGATCGCGTCCGGGTCGAGACCGGCCGGTGCGGCCTCCAGGAAGATCCGCCCGGACTCGCGCACCAGCCCGAATCCGGCGTGGAACATCAGTCCGGCGACCACGAGTGTCGCGATCGAGTCCGCCCGGTTGAAACCGGTCAGCAGGACGACCAGGCCGGCCAGGGCGGTGGCGATGAAGGCCCAGGCGTCATTGAGGATGTGCTGGTATGCGCCTTCCACATTGAGGCTGCTGCGGTTGGCCCGGGAGATCAGCCAGGCGGCCAGGACGTTGACGACGATCCCGACCAGGGCGGTGACCAGGACGATCCCGCCCTCGACGGACGGCGGGCTGATCAGCCGCCGGACGGCCTCGTAGCTGAAGACGGCGCCCAGGCCGAGCAGGGTGATCCCGTTGGCCTGCGCCGAGAGGATCTCCGCGCGCTTGAAACCGAAGGTGAGCGCCCCCTTGGCGGGCCGCGCGGCCAGGCTCATCGCCACCAGGGCGAGCACCAGTGAGGCGGCGTCGGTGAGCATGTGCCCGGCGTCGGAGATCAGCGCCAGCGACTTCGCCAGCACGCCGACGACCACCTCGCCGAGCATGAAGGCGGCGATCAGCGCGAGCGCGGCCTTCAGATAGCGCCGGTCCGCGTCCGCGGAGACGCCGTGACTGTGACCGGCGTGCGCGTTGCTTTCGTCGTGCTCGTGAGTGTCGTGCTCGTGAGCGTCGTCCCTGGCATGACCGTGGCCCGACTCCTGGTGCGCCTGCTCGCGGGTGGGGCTCACCGGTTCCTCCTCCGTTGTCTTCGATCACCACGATACCGGAACATATGAAAGCTCCTTCATGTGTTGCGCCGGTGTGGTGGAGTGTTGTCGCAGCCAAAACCGCTCGCGACCGGTGGGCGCCCGACCTAACGTTTCGGCCATGGCCACCACTCGCCCGCTCGTCGCGGTTCTCAGCGGCGCCGGCTTCTCCACCGACTCCGGCATTCCGGACTACCGGGGCCCCAAGGGTCTGTGGCGTCGCGACCCGGAGGCGGAGAAGCTGGTCACCATCGGTGACTACCGCGACGACCCGGAGGTTCGCCGCAAGGCCTGGCTGCTGCGCATCGAGGTCGGCATGCTCGCGGCCCGCCCCAGCGCCGCCCATCGCGCCCTCGCCGAACTCGAGCACGCCGGGATCCCGCTGCGGGTGCTCACCCAGAACGTCGACGGCCTGCACCAGCTGGGCGGCGTGAGCGAACGCAAGGTCCTGGAGCTGCACGGCACCGCCCGCAGGACCCAGTGCCTGCGCTGTCGCGCCTACGGCGACATGTCCGACGCCCTGGCCAGGGTACGTGCGGGCGAACCGGATCCCGACTGCCGCGCCTGCGGCGGCGGGGTGCTCAAGCCCGCCACGGTGATGTTCGGCGAGCACCTCGACCCCGAGGTGCTCGGCCAGGCCCGCGCCGTCGCCGCAGCTTGCGACCAGCTGTTCGCAGTCGGCAGCTCGCTGCGGGTCCACCCGGCGGCGGGTCTCGTCGACCTCGCCCTCGTGGCCGGCGCCAGGGTCACCGTCGTCAACGCCGAGCCCACCCCCTACGACGACCGCGCCACCGAGGTCGTCCGCGACCCCATCGGCACGGCCGTCCCGGCCCTGGTCCGACGGCTGATCGGGGAGGCGGGGAGGTGACTCCAGGCCGGGGGTGACCCATTGACGCCCCCGGGAGCCACGGATACCTTCGCATCAACAAACTGTTGAACGAGTGGAGGAATACGCGATGGCGCGTCATGACGACTCGGCGGACGGCGCGGGGTACGGGACGACTCTCTCCGGTGCGGTGCGGGACCAGGTCGACGGCGCCCTTGCCGAGGCCGATGCTGAGCTCTCGCGCCGCTACCCGGGTGAGCCGAGCACCCGTCAGCCCGTCCACACCGTGTACGTTCCGGCCGACGCCCTCGCCGGGACGGGGGTGGGCGAACTGGTGGCGGACTGGGGCCGACAGGCCCTTGCGCTGCTCGACCGGCACGCTCCGGACGCGGCCACGCTGGCCGGCATCGTCGGGCGCCCTGCGGACCACCTTGCCGACGAGGTCTACGACCGGGTCCGCGCCAAGCTCGAACGCGAACCCGTGGAGGACCTGCGCATCGACTTCGAGGACGGCTACGGACCCCGCCCCGACGCCGAGGAGGACGCGGCCGCGGTACGCGCGGCCCGGCTGGTGGCTGCAGCCGTTGCCGAGGGGTCGGCGCCGCCCTATGTGGGCATCCGAATGAAGTGCATGGAAGCGGCCGTTCGGCACCGGGGCATCCGTACCCTCGACCTGTTCCTGACCGAGCTGCTCGCCGCGGGCGGCGGCGGCCGGTTGCCGGAGGGGTTGCTGCTCACCCTGCCCAAGGTGACCTACACCCAGCAGGTCAGCGCGATGGTCCGGTTGGTCGAGGACTTCGAGCGGGCGGCGGCGCTGCCGGAGGGTCGCATCGGCTTCGAGATCCAGATCGAGACCACCCAGTCGATCCTCGGCGCCGACGGCCGGGCGACGGTGGCCCGCATGATCGACGCGGCGGAGGGCCGGGCCACCGGACTCCACTACGGGACCTTCGACTACAGCGCCTCCTGCGGGGTGGGCGCGGCCTACCAGAGCATGGAGCACCCGGTCGCGGACCACGCCAAGGCCGTCATGCAGGTGGCCGCCGCCGGAACGGGCGTCCGGCTCTCCGACGGCTCCACCAATGTCATCCCCACCGGCGACGCGGCCCAGGTCCGCGATGCCTGGCGGCTCCACCACCGCCTGGTCCGCCGCTCGCTGGAGCGCGCCTACTACCAGGGCTGGGACATGCACCCCGGTCACCTGCCGACGCGTTACGCCGCGGTCTACTCCTTCTACCGCGAGGGCCTCGACCAGTCCGCCGCCCGCCTGAGCGCCTACGTCTCCCGCACCGGCGGCGACGTGATGGACGAGCCGGCCACGGCCAAGGCCCTCAGCAGCTACCTGCTCCGCGGCCTCGACTGCGGCGCGGTCGACACCACCGAGGTGGAGAAGGCCACGGGCCTGGACCGGCAGCAGCTGAACGCGCTCGCGGGGCGGTGAGGCGCGCCGCTGAGGCACGTGGGGGAGGCCGGCCGTCACCGTGGCCGGTGGAAGCTGTAGGTGGCTTACATGGCGCCACCGTTGCCGCCCTCCGCCGTCCGTGCTTGTTGCTGTTGCTCGCTGCGCTCGCGGGCCAACTGCAGCGGGGGAGCCGGGTCGGGGCCAGGCGCCGTTCCCGGGCCCGGGTCCGGAGGGTGGGGGAGAGGAGAAACGGTTCCGCGGGTGGTGTTCGGCTGAACCGGGGTCACTTTTGGTAGGCTGGGGCACTTTTGGTACGGCAGAACCGGTATGGAGCGGACAAAGCGGCATGATCGAATGACACCTTGTCCCAAAAGTGACCCCGGTTTGCCGTGGGGCGGGCTTTTCGGGTCACTGCCCCTACATTCGGGTCACTCCCTCGACGCTGAAACCGGACATAGCGGGCAGGATGCGTCGGACGAGTGACCCGAACGTATGGGCAGTGACCCCAAACGGGCCAAGCCAACGGGAAGGACCGTTTCTGCACGCCCCCGCCACCAACCACCCCGCCGCCCGGCAACGGCGGGCCGCCCTAGGTGTTTCCGGGCGGGCAGTGCTGGGCCGGGCCGCCAAGGGGGAGTTGCGCGACGTCGTGACCGGGGCGGTGCTCGGGGTCGGGCATCAGGCCGGGGAGGCGATGGCGCCGGGCTAACCTAAGTAGCCAAGCGGAGCCAGTTCGCCCAGGGCGTCAGGTCCCACCGCCCGCCGAGGCCGACACCAGCGACTCCCCGGCCGCAGACCGGTAGTAGAGGACCGAGCGACCGGACCGCCTGCGCCGTACCAGGCCCGCGTCGTGCAGCACCCTGAGGTGCCGGCCGACGGAACCGAGGCCCTGGCCGGTCAGGGCGACCAGCTGGGTGGTGCTCTTGGGCGTCGCCAGCAGCACCAGGACGGCGGCCCGTCCGGGGCCGAGCAGGGCGGCCAGCGCCCGCGGCGCCGCGGACGGGCCGCCGGCCCCGGCCAGGACGCCCGAGCAGGGGTACACCACCGCATAGCGGTGGTGCGGGAGCGGGAGCGGCGGGACGCCCTCCACGCCGGCGGCCGGCTTGGGGTCCCAGGAGACCCACCCCTGACGGGGCGTCACCGGGACGAACAGCAGCTGGGCCCCGGAGATCTCCCTCGGCGGATAGTCATGGGCGTTGATCTGCAGTCGCCCCTCGCCGAGCCAGCGCATGCCCGGCCGCATGGCGTCGAAGGCCCCGGCCCAGCCGCCCTGGCTGAGTTCGGCGGTGCGGGCGACGATGTCCGCCTCCAACACTCGTCGGCGCTGCGGCCAGTACGGCAGGACGGCCTCCGTCCACACCCAGGCCAGCAGCTCGGCGGTGCGCTGCGGAAGATCGGAGCGGTCCAGTTCGCGGGGGAGCGGGCCGCCCAGCGAGACGGTCAGATTGGTCCGTGCGACCTCGGGGGAGGCCTCGCGCACCCGTACCAGCTCCTGCTCGAAGGCGGGTTCGCGCTCGGCTCCGGGCGTGGGGGTGAGGAAGTCCGCGATCGAGGTACGGCCGAGGGCGGCCCGGACCAGCAGCGCGGTGACCGGGTCGGCGGCCTGCCGCCGCCGGTAGTCGGCCAGGTGCGCGTCCAGCCAGGCGCGCTCGCCGGAGTGCGCGGCGGTCCCCAGCTCCAGGGCCTTCAGCGCCGCGGTGGCCTCGGCCAGCGGGGAGAGCACGAACCTGCTGCCCGCCAGGGTGTCCGCGTTGACCTGCCACCAACCCATGGTTTCGCCTCCGGGCGAAACTCTAACGCCCCTGCGCGGCCCGACCGGAGACTGCGGCATGCGCACCTGCCAGCAGCTTTTCCGTACGCCCGAGTTCACCCTCTTGTTTCTGGCCTCCTCCGCACAGGTCGCCGCCTCGACCGTCAGCGGGCTGGCTCTGGGCACGCTGGTCTTCGGCTCCACCGGTTCGCCGCTGCTCTCCTCGCTCGCCATGTTCGGACCCTCGCTGGCCCAACTCGTGGGCGCGGCCACCCTGCTGTCGGCCGCCGACCGGCTGCCGCCCCGGGCTGCGATGAGCGGGCTGGCGCTGCTGTTCGCCCTGGGCACCGCCGCGCAGGCGATCCCCGGCCTCCCGGTGTGGGCGGCCTTCGCCCTGCTGGCGGGGCAGGGGCTGCTGGCCTCCCTCGGCGGCGGGGTCCGCTACGGGCTGCTGAACGAGATCGTCGCCAAGGAGGGCTATCTGCTCGGCCGCTCGCTGCTCAACATGGCCGCCGGCACCATGCAGATCTGCGGCTACGCCGCCGGCGGGCTGCTGCTCGCCGGGCTGTCTCCACGCGGGACGCTGCTGGTCGGCGCCGCCCTCCACACCGGTGCGGCGCTGCTGGCGCGATTCGGTCTCGGCGCGAGGCCGGCGCGCTCCGGCGGGCGGCCCTCGGTCGCCGAGACCTGGCGGACCAACGCCCGGCTATGGTCCGCGAAACCTCGCCGCTACGTGTACCTGGCCCTGTGGGTGCCGAACGGCCTGATCGTCGGCGCCGAATCGCTCTTCGTGCCGTATGCTCCGGGCCGCTCCGGCCTGCTCTTCGCCTTCGCCGCGCTCGGCATGCTGGCGGGGGACACGCTGACCGGCCGCTTCGTCCCGGCGCGGTGGCGGGAACGGCTGGGGGCGCCGCTGCGGATGCTGCTCGCGGCCCCCTACCTGATGTTCGCCCTCCATCCCGACCTGCCGCTCGCGTTGCCGGCGGTCATGCTGGCCTCGGTGGGCTATGCGGCGAGCCTGCTGCTGCAGGAGCGGCTGATGTCGCTGGTGCCGCAGGAGCTGAGCGGCCACGCCCTGGGGCTGCACTCCTCGGGAATGCTGGCCATGCAGGGCGTGGGCGCGGCCCTGGCCGGTGCCGTCGCCGCCCGGACCTCGCCCGCGACGGCGATGGCGCTGATGGCGGTGGTCTCCATCGCCGTCACCCTGCGGCTGGCACCGGGGCTGCGGGGCAGCGGCGGGACGGGGGGTCAGCAGCCGCCGCAGTCGCAGCACTCACAGCATTCGCAGCACTCCAGCGCCTCGCAGCAGTCCCCGTCGCAGCAGTCCATATCACTGCACGGACCCTGGCGGCGGCGGCCGTTGCAGGGGTCCTCGTAGTCCTCGCGGCAGCAGGCCTGGCAGGTGCAGCAGAGCAGGGCCCACATCGCGCACCCGGCGACGGGATTGCGGCGGCGCGGCGGGGGCGGCGGGGGGACGTCGAAGGGGCCGCGCGGGCCGGCCGGGCCGTAGGGCGCGGGCGGGCCGAAGGAGTTCGCGGCGCCCGCGCCCGCGTGGGCGAAGGTACGGCGCACCGCGGCTGCGGTCTCGTGCGCCAGCAGCCGGTGGGCCAGCGTGCCGTCGGTGAACTCCACGTCCCGCAGCGCCAGCCGGATGCCGTGGACGGCGTCGTCGCACAGCCGCCTGGCCTCGTCCGTGCCGGTGCCGGTGGCGAGCAGCGGGTTCCAGGCGCCGGTGGCCCGGTCCTCCGCCAGGTCCTCGACGGCGTCCAGCAGATGGGCCAGCCGACCGAAGAGCCGGCCGATCTCGGCGAGCGGAGCGCGGTTGCCGGGGCGGCCCGCGAGCACGGCCGTGTGCTCCAGGGCCAGTGAGGTCGCGTGCTCGGTCGGCGCCGTCACCAGCAGCACCGAGCTGCCGGGCAGCGCCGCCCGCTCCAGCGTCCCCTGCCGCGCGAGGGTGTCGAACAGCAGGCCGGTGTCGAACCCGAGGCTGCTGCCGCCGCTGCGGCTCTGCCGTCCCCAGCGCTCGGCGACCCCGCCGGCCGCGAGTGCCACCGGGCGCCGGGCGTAGGCGCCGTCGCCGTCCTCGACATGGTCGCGGACCTTGGCCGAGGCCAGCGCCAGCGACACCGCGGCGGCCAGCCTGGCCCCCTCACCGCGGGCGACCGAGGCGGTGCGCATCCCGCGCAGCGGACAGGGACCGGCGGTGCGGCGCCCACCGGCCGGATCCTGGCTCTGGGCCTCGACCAGGACCGAGACGATCAGCCCGTCGTAGTTGGTGGCGGTCCGGGCCAGCTGACCGTGGTCGTCGCGCAGGGCCAGGCAGAGCCCGCAGAGGTGGGCGGTCCAGGACTGGTGCAGCGCCTCGGTGAGCCGGTGGCGGCAGGGCCTGATGATTCCGAACATCCGCGCGTGGAGGCCTTTCCGAGAGGTACGGGACTTCGCCTGACGGCGTACCAGGGGAGCCTAGTGCGAGCGATGTTCGAGAGGGGGAGGGACGGCTGATCTGCCGCACCCTCACCCGGCGGTTACGCTGGCCCGATGACGGCGCAGCAGATCCCCTACCTGACCGTCTCGACGCCGGACGGCCCGGTCGTGCACGAGACCGAGGTCAAGAAGTCGCGCTTCCTCTGCTCACTGCTGCGGGTGGAGGACGAGGCCGAGGCGCAGGCGTTCATCGCCTCCGTGCGCAAGCAGTACTGGGACGCGCGGCACAACTGCACCGCCTTCGTCATCGGCGACCGGCCGCGCCGTGAGCGCTCCAACGACGACGCCGAACCGGCCGGGACGGCGGGGGCGCCGATGCTGGAGGTGCTGCGGCGGCGCGGGCTGACCGACACGGTGGCGGTGGTGACCCGCTACTTCGGCGGGGTGCTGCTGGGCGCGGGCGGCCTGGTACGCGCCTACGGCGGCGCGGTCTCGGCGGCACTCGACCGGGCCGTGGTCGTGGAGCGGCGGCTGGTCGCCCTGCTCGCCGTGGGCGCCGACCACCAGAGCGCCGGACGGCTGGAGAACGATCTGCGCGCCGCCGGACACCTGGTCCGCGAGGCCGTCTACACCGGATCGGGCGTCCGCTTCGAGGTCGGCGTACCGGCCGGCGAGGAGCAGTCCTTCGCCGCCTGGCTGGCTGCGGCGAGCGCGGGCGCGGCCGACCTGGAGCCGATCGGCACCGAGCGTGTCGACGTCCCCTGGGCCGGGGTGCACCGGTCCCGGTGAGGACGGTCAGCCGGACCCGGCGCGTACCAGGCCGGACTCGTAGGCGAAGACCACGGCTTGCACCCGCCCGCGCAGCCCGAGCTTGGACAGGACGTGGCTGACGTGGGTCTTGACGGTCCCTTCGGTCAGGTAGAGCCGGGCGGCGATCTCGGTGTTGGACAGTCCGCGGGCGATGAGCGCCAGTACTTCCCGCTCGCGCTCGGTCAGGAGGTCCAGGCCGGCGGCCGGGGCGGGTGGTTCCGGCCCGGTGCCCACATGGCGTTCGAGCAGGCGACGGGTCACGCTGGGCGCCACCACCGCGTCGCCGCGGGCCACGACGCGGACGGCGGAGAGCAGGTCGGCGGCGAGGGTGTCCTTGAGCAGGAAGCCGCCGGCGCCGGCGCGGAAGGCGGCGTAGACGTACTCGTCCAGGTCGAAGGTGGTCAGCATGAGGATCCGGGTGGGAACGCCGCCGGCGACGATCCGGCGGGTCGCCTCGACCCCGTCGACGCCGGGCATGCGGACGTCCATCAGCACGACGTCCGGCTGCAGCCGGAGCGCCAGCTCGGCGGCCTCCGCCCCGTCGGCCGCCTCACCGGTGACCTGCATGTCCGGGGCGTTCTCCAGGATCAGCCGGAAACCGGTGCGGACCAGGGCCTGGTCGTCGGCGAGCAGCACCCGGATCACGCGCCGCGCCCTTCGAAGGGGAGGGTCGCCCGGACCACGAACCCGCCGTCCGAGCCAGGCCCCGCGCTGAGCCGGCCGCCGAGCAGGGCCACCCGCTCCCGCATCCCCCGCAGCCCGTTCCCGCCGGTGCCGTCGCCGCTGGTGCCGTCGATCCCGGTCATGCCCCGCCCGTCGTCGCTGATCTCGATGCCGACCTCCGCGTCACCGTACGAGAGCAGCACCTGCGCCGTCGCGCCGGCGGCATGCTTCATGGCGTTGGTGAGCGCCTCCTGGACGATCCGGTAGGCCGACAGGTCCACCGGCTGCGCCAGCGCGGCCGGTTCGCCCTCGACGCGCAGTCGCACCGGGGTGCCCGCCCGCCGTACCTGCGAGAGCAGGGTGGGCAGTTGGGCGAGTCCCGGCTGCGGGTGCCAGGCGTCGTCGACCTCACCGAGCGCGGTGATCATCCTGCGCATGTCGGCCAGGGAGTCGCGTCCGGTCCGCACGATCGCCTGCAGCGCGGTCCGGGTGTCGGCCGGTCGGTTGTCCAGGGCGGCGTCGGCGCCCTGCGCCTGGATCACGATGACGGACAGGCCGTGCGCCACCACGTCATGCAACTCGCGGCTGATCCGCCCGCGCTCGGCGGCCACCGCGAGGGCCGCCTGCTGGTCCCGCTCGCGTTCCAGGTCCCGGGCGCGCGCGTGGAGTTGGCCGAGGTAGGCGCGGCGGTCGCGGACGCCGTTGCCCACCGCCCAGGAGGCCACCAGCATCGACCCCAGCACGACCAGGCCGCTCCAGGGGTTCGATCCGCCGCTGCGATCGGCGACGGTGGCTTGGCTGCCGCCGGTGGAAGGGCCGAGGCGGTGGCTGATCTGGAAGACCAGCGACGGCAACCCCAGGGCCGGCCGACCTTGCAGCGCGTCGAACACGCTCCACCCTGTGACGAGCAGCAGCAGGGCGGCCAGGGCGCTCCGGGAGGCGATCCGGCGGCGGCGCGCGGCCACGGTGCAGAGCAGGACCAGGACGCAGGCGTCGATCACCATGGGCGGCTCGCCCTGGGCCAGATGGACCGCTGCGGACACCGTGCAGAGCGCGAGCATCGGCAGCGGCCACCTCCGGCGCAGGGTGACCCCGGCCGCGAGGAACGCGGTTGCGGCCCACCAGGACCACGCGGCGGTGCGGCCGCCGGCCGCATCCACCATCGCACCGGGGTCGTTCAGCAGGACGCACGTCAGGAGCAGCCCGCACGCCAGTGCCGCGTCCTGCACCGTGGGCCGGCGCACCCAGCGGAGGAGTGCGGCCGCCATCCGGTCCGCCATGGGGCGTGAGTCTACGTTCGCGCCGGGGGCGGCCACATCCGTCGCGCGACAGATGCCACCTGGGCCCGACTGCATCCCGCGACGGATGCGGAAGTGTGCCCGGCGGCAGACGCGGGACGGGAGCAGGCGGTCGCAGGATCGTCGCATGAATCACGACCTGAGTCCCGACCTGAGTCCCGACCCGAACCACTCCGGCTGGGCGCCGGGCCGGCGTTCCGTGCTCGGGCTGCTGGGCGCCGTGGCCGCGAGCGGCGTCCTGGCCTCGTCGGGGACGGCGGACGCCGCTGCTGCCGACGACTCGTCAGGGTCCGAGGGGATCCCGGCCACGCTGCGGCCCGGCGGCGAGCTCGACCGCCTGATCGCGCAGCTGGCCGCCGAGGACAAGTTCTCCGGCACCGTCCTGCTGCTGCACCGGGGGCGCCGGGTGCTGGCCCGGTCCTACGGAGCCGCCGACCGGCAGCGGGGCATCCCCAACGGTCCCGACACCGTCTTCGCGCTCGGTTCGGTCACCAAGCTCCTCACCGCCGTCGCGGTGGCCCAACTCGTCCAGCAGGGAAGGCTGGCGTACCAGGAGACCCTGGGGAACCACCTCGACGGATTCCCGGCCGACGTCGCCGATACCGTGACGCTCCACCAACTCCTCACCCACACCTCCGGCATGGGCGACTACATGCAGAGCGCCGGATTCTGGGCCGCGGCGGCCGGATGGACCAGCGCCGAGCAGGTCATGGACGGCACCCTGGAGTTTGTCCGCAAGGCACCGCTGGCGTTCGCCCCCGGCACCGGTCACCTCTACAGCAACTCCGGGTACCACACCCTGGGCACGATCGTCGCGGAGGTCTCCGGCCAGTCCTACTACGACTACGTCCGCCGGCACATCTTCGGCCCGGCCGGAATGACCAGCTCGGACTTCTACACCACGACACAGTGGCGGGAGGACCGGCGGATCGCCGTCCCGTACCGCACCCAGCCGTCCGGACCAAGGGTCGACGCCATCGACCAGCAGATCTTCATCGGTTCGCCCGCGGGCAACTCCTTCTCGGACACCGAGGACCTGGTCCGCTTCACCCAGGCACTGCTGGGCGGCAAGCTGCTCGACGGCCCGCACACCCAGCTCACAGTCGGACCCAAGGTGCCGCGACCGCCGTTGCCGCCGGTGGCCGACCTGCCCGGGCTGATCCCGTTCGAGGCGTACGGGCCGTCGGCGTTCCTGGTCGGCGACGCGTGGGCGGTCGGGCACAACGGCGGCGCGCCCGGCATCTCCACCGATCTGGAGTGGTACCCGGACTCCGACTGGGTGGCGGTGACCCTCAGCAACTACGACGCGGGGACGACGGCGCCGATAGACTCACTGGCCCGGAAACTCATCACCCAGGCGTAGCCCAACCGCTCCCGGCCGGCACCGCTGAGCTGCTACGACGTGCACGATCCGCCTGTTTCTGCCGGGTTCGTACGGTCTGTTCATGTGAGGTGTGGCACTAACCAGCCCGGTTAACCTGCTGTTCACATATGGGCAACAGTTGGGAAATTGCGGCCTGTGAGTCTCGTGCGCAGCAAAACAGCGGACCTCCTCAGCGTCGCGGAGCACCGCAACGCGCCACCGCATCGTTCCCACCCCACCGCGAGGAATGCCGCCCGTGAGCTTCAAGGCTGAGTACATCTGGATCGACGGCACCGAGCCGACCGCCAAGCTTCGTTCGAAGACGCGGGTCCTGGCTGACGGCGCCGAGCTGCCCACCTGGGGCTTCGACGGCTCCAGCACCAACCAGGCCGAGGGCCACGCGTCCGACCGAGTGCTCAAGCCGGTGTTCTCCTGCCCGGACCCGATCCGCGGTGGCGACAACGTGCTGGTGCTGTGCGAGGTCTTCAACATCGACGGCAGCGCCCACGAGACCAACACCCGCGCTCTGCTGCGCCCCATCGCCGAGCAGTTCACGGCGCAGGAGGTCATCTTCGGCATCGAGCAGGAGTACAACTTCTTCAAGGACGGCCGTCCCTTCGGCTTCCCGGTCAACGGCTACCCGGCCGCCCAGGGCGGTTACTACTGCGGCGTCGGCGCCGACGAGGTCTTCGGCCGCGAGATCGTCGAGCTGCACCTGGACCGCTGCATGGAGGCCGGCCTGGCCATCTGCGGCATCAACGCCGAGGTCATGCCCGGTCAGTGGGAGTTCCAGATCGGCCCGGTCGACGCGCTGACCGTCTCGGACCACCTGTGGGTCGCCCGCTGGCTGCTCTACCGCACCGCCGAGGAGTTCGACGTCGCGGTGACGATCGACGCCAAGCCGGTGAAGGGCGACTGGAACGGCGCCGGCGCGCACACCAACTTCTCCACCAAGGCCATGCGTGAGGGCTACGCCGCCATCATCACCGCCTGTGAGTCGCTGGGCGCCGACCAGGAGAAGGTCCTGGAGCACGTCAAGCAGTACGGCCACGGCATCGAGGACCGTCTCACCGGCAAGCACGAGACC
Organism: Streptacidiphilus sp. EB103A; assembly: GCF_041261405.1. Taxonomy (NCBI): domain Bacteria; kingdom Bacillati; phylum Actinomycetota; class Actinomycetes; order Kitasatosporales; family Streptomycetaceae; genus Streptacidiphilus; species Streptacidiphilus sp. EB103A. Next base: position 266,845 of record NZ_JBGCAQ010000005.1, read on the forward strand.
GCCCCGTGGGACGTCTACAGCTACGGCGTCTCCGACCGCGGCGCCTCGGTCCGCATCCCGTGGCAGGTCGAGGTCGAGCAGAAGGGCTACATCGAGGACCGTCGCCCCAACGCGAACGTCGACCCGTACGTGGTGACCCGCCTGCTGGTCAACACCTGCTGCACCGCGCTGGAGAAGGCCGACCAGGTCTGATCCGCACGCACTTCGCGACACAGAGCAGCGCCCGCCGGGAGGGATTCCCGGCGGGCGCTGCTTGCTGTGCGCGGTGGATCAGGCGTTCTTGACGAGGGAGACCTCGAACTCGAGCACGACCTTGTCGCTGACCAGGACGCCGCCGGTCTCCAGCGGGGCGTTCCAGGTGATGCCGAAGTCCTTGCGGCTGATGGTGTGCTGGCCCTCGAAGCCCAGGCGCTTGTTGCCGAACGGGTCGGTCGCCGCGCCCTCGAACTCGAAGTCGATGGTGATCGGGTGGCTGACGCCCTTGATGGTCAGATCGCCGGACAGCTTGGCGTTGTTCTCGTCGACCAGCTCGGCGCCGGTGGAGCGGAAGGTGATCTCCGGGTAGTTGTCCAGGTCCAGGAAGTCGTTGGTGCGGAGGTGGCCGTCGCGGTCGGCGTTGCGGGTGTCGATGCTGTCGACCTTGATGGCGAGCTCGGCGGTGGACTGCTCGGGCTTCTCGGCGTCGATCACGACGGTGCCGGTGAACTCGTTGAAGGAACCGCGGACCTTGGTGACCATCGCATGCCGGGCGACGAAGCCGATGCGGGTGTGCGCCGGGTCGATGGTGTAGGTGCCGGACAGCTCGGGGGTGATGGCGGCCATGTTGCGCTCCTCGATCGTGGTTCGTCAGTGGTTGATGTGTCACCTTGATAGTGGCGCAGTATGGATGATGTGTCAACCAAGAGAGGTAGGGTGGTTCCATGAACGACATCGACGCCCCTGCTCAGCCGCGCTGGCTGAGCGACACGGAGCAGCACGCCTGGCGCAGTTTCCTGAGGATGCAGGCCCAGCTCACCACCCGGCTGAGCCGGGAACTGCAGGCCGACTCCGACCTCTCCATCGCAGACTACGACGTGCTGGTGCATCTGACAGATCTGGAGGGCGGGCGGCTCCGGATCCTGGAGCTGGCCAGGGAGCTGGACTGGGAGAAGAGCCGGATGTCGCACCATCTGGCCCGGATGGCCAAGCGCGGACTGATAGCCCGAGAGGAGTGCCCCGCCGACGGGCGCGGGGCCTTCATCGCGATCACCCCGGAGGGGCAGGCCGCGATCGAGGCGGCGGCCCCCCGCCATGTGGAGACGGTGCGCAGGCTGGTGTTCGACGCGCTCACGCCCGAGCAGGTCGCGGCGCTGGGAGCGGTCTCCGACCGGATCCTCAAGCAGCTCGACACCCCCGAGCCGGGCTGCGACGACTGACGCCGCGAGGCGGACGGAGTCCCCCGTGCCCCGTCCGCCCGCGACCTGTGCTGGTGCTCGAAAGGGTGGACGACTGGGCCGGGGGAAACTCATCGCTTCAGGACAGCACGGCTCTCAGACAGCACGGCTCTCAGGCAGCACGGCTCAGGACACCACGTCCTTGGCGCGGAAGTGCCGGAAGGCCAGGGCGAACAGCACCAGGGCGTAGCTCACCGACACCGAGACGCCCTTGATCATCCCGTTCCACTGCGGATCGGTCTGCAGCAGGTCGACCCAGGAGTAGGCCCAGTAGGTCGGCAGGAAGTCGCGGACGCTGCCCAGGGCGGTGATCGCGCCCAGGATGTTGCCCAGGATGGTGAGGCCGAGGGCGCCGCCGACCGCGCCCAGCGGTGCGTCGGTGACCGTGGAGAGCCAGAACGCCAGCGCCGCCGTGACCAGCTGGCTGAGCAGGATGAACCCGATCGCGACCAGCAGCCGGACCGCGGCCGTGCCGGTGGACAGCTCGCCGCCGGTCGGCAGTTGCAGGGGCTTCCAGCCGTAGGCGGCGGTCCCGGCGGCCAGGGCGACCAGTGGGACCAGCAGGGTGGCGACGGTGCTGAAGGCCAGTGCCACGGTCAGCTTGCTGACCAGCAGCCGGCTCCGCGGCACTGGCGCGGCCAGCAGATAGCGCAGCGAGGACCAGCCGGCCTCCGAGGCCACCGTGTCGCCGAAGAACAGCGCGACCGGAACCACCAGGAAGAAGCCTGAGGAGAGGAACAGGCAGGTCGCCGCGAAGTTCGCTCCCGAGGCCGTGGCCACGGTGAGCAGCCCGTTCTGGTTGCGGTCGCCGCCGGGACTGCCGCCGACCTGGAAGGCGATCAGGATGATCAGCGGCAGCAGCACCACCAGCGCGGCCATCGCGGCGGTGCGCCGCCGGCGGAGCTGGCGGACGGCCTCGACCCGCAGCGGCAGAGTGCCGCGCGCGCTGAAGCCGTGCGCGGTGGCGGACGGGGCGTCGGTGATGGTGCTCATCGGGCTGCTCCTCCGATCAGGGTGAGGAACGCGTCCTCCAGGCGGCGGTGCGGGCCGAGGCTCTGCACCGGGATCTCCAGCCGGACCAGGTCGACCGTCAGCTCGGCTGCGGTGGCCCCGTCCAGCCGGACCAGCAGTCCCTCGGCGACCAGCTCGGCCGAGCCCACTCCCGGCAGCGACGCGACCTTGCCGACCAGGTCGGCGTCGAGCGGCTGCGCCGTGCCGACCAGCAGGCTGTCGCCGGAGCCGACGATCTCGGCGACGGGTCCGGCCTGGGCCAGCTGCCCGTGGTCCATCACCACCAGGTGGGTGCAGGTCTGCTCGACCTCGGCCAGCAGATGGCTGGAGACGATGACGGTGCGTCCGGCCGCGGCGTAGCCGACGATCACGTCGCGCATCTCCCGGATCTGCGGCGGGTCCAGGCCGTTCAGCGGTTCGTCCAGGATCAGCAGGTCGGGCAGGCCCAGCATGGCCTGGGCGATGGCGAGCCGCTGCCGCATGCCCTGGGAGTAGGTCCGTACCGCGCGTTCGACGGCGTTGCCGAGGCCGGCGATGGCCAGCGCCTCGTCCAGGTGGGCGTCCTCGGCCGGGCGTCCGGTGGCCCGCCAGTAGAGCTCCAGGTTGGCCCGCCCCGACAGGTGCGGCAGGAAGCCGGGGCCCTCCACGAACGCGCCGACCCGGGAGAGCACCGGCGCGCCGGGGCGGATCAGCTGCCCGAAGACCCGGATCTCGCCGCTGTCCGGGCTGATCAGCCCCATCAGCATGCGCAGGGTGGTGGTCTTGCCCGCGCCGTTGGGCCCGAGCAGGCCCAGCACCTGGCCCGGCTCCACCTGGAAGGACAGGTCACGGACGGCGTAGCGGTCGGCCGAGCCCGCGTAACGTTTCGTCAGACCCTCGATCCGCAGCGGCACCAGGGTCAGTTCCGGTTCGGCGGCGGGATGACCCGCCCGCCGCCGGCGGCGGCCGGTGAGCAGCAGCGCCGCCGCGACGGCCAGCGCCAGCACCGGCAGGCCCCAGACCCACCAGGGCAGCGGGGCGGCGGCGGTGCTCAGCGCCGGGTCGGTGGGCACGCTCAGGTCGTTGCCCAGCAGCGACACGGTGTAGGAGGCGGGTGCGGCGGGGGAGGCGTAGCCGAGGTCGGTGGCGGACAGCACCAGCTCCAGCCGGTGCCCGGCCGGGACCTGGTGGTCCACGGCGGGCAGGTGCACGAGTACGTCCGCTCCGGCCTTCGCGCCGGTCACCCGCAGCGGCGTGACCAGCTGCGAGGGCAGCACCTTGGTTCCGCCGGTGCCCGGGGCGACGTCGTAGAGCTTGGCGAACAGCACCGCGTCCTCGCTGTCGGCGCGGACGTGGATCCGCACCGTGGGGGAGCCGGTGATCCGCAGGGATCTGGTGAGCGGTTGTGAGAAGAACTCCGCCGACTGCCCGGGGAAGTCCAGCGACAGGCCCACGCCCAGGCCGGAGAGCTGGCTGAGCGCGCCGATCCCGGGCAGGGCGGAGATGGCCGGCGGCGCGCCGCCCGGCGGGTTGGCGAAGGTCTGCGGCGGACCGGACAGCGCGACCGCCACCGGGGAGTCCTCCAGACCGGGGTACGAGGTCGAAGTCGCGCCCTGCAGGGTGATGGTGCCGCTGGTGCTGTCGACGCCGCCGCTGCGGCTGACCCGGAAGGCCGGGCCGGTGTCGACGGCGGTGTCGCGCTTGAGGTAGCGGTCGAACCAGGCCGAGGTGCGCTGTTCGATCCGCGCCGACTCCATGTTTCCGCCGTCGTGTCCGCCCGCGATCCAGTCCACCGAGACCGGGGCGCCGTTGGCGCTGATCGCGGCGGCGGCCTGGTCGGCCTGGTCCAGCGGGAACAGCGAGTCGGTCTGGCCCTGGACCAGCAGCGTCGGCACCTTGATCTGTTTCGCCACCGCCGAGGGGCTGCGCTGCGCCAGCAGCTGTTCGGCGGCGGCGTCCGGCTTTCCGGAGACGGCGACCCGCTGGTACATCGCGCACAGGTCGGCCGAGAAGCGGCCGCAGGTGGAGTCGTTGGTCGCGGTGATCCGCGACCCTGTCCGGCCGGTCGTGGTCGGCGTCGACTGGTCGGTCGATCCGGTGGTGAAGAAGATCCCCGACCACAGCTTCTTGAACACGCCGTCGGGGAACAGCGCGTCGGAGAGGTTCCAGTAGGTGATCTCCGGGGCGATGGCGTCCACCCGCTTGTCGTACCCGGCCGCCAGCAGTGCCACCGCCCCGCCGTAGGAGGCCCCGGCGATGCCCACCCGGGGGTCGCCGGGGGCGTCCAGCTGGACGTCGGGCTGCTTGGCCAGCCAGTCGATCAGGCCGCTGACGTCGGCGACCTCGCGCTGTGGATCGTTCAGCCCGATGGCGCCGCCGGACGCGCCGAAGCCGCGGGCCGACCAGGTCATCACGGCGTAGCCCTGACGGGCCATCGTCTGCGCCTCGCCGGTCAGGTCGTCCTTGTTGCCGCCGAAGCCGTGGGCCAGCAGGACGGCGGGGCGGCGGACGCCGGGGCTGCCGGAGGTGAAGTAGGAGGTGTCGATCCTCACCGTCCCGCTGCTGCCCGGCGACGCGGGCAGAGCCAGCACCTGGTCGGTCCGTTGCACGGACGCGGGTCCGTGCGCGGCGACGGCGGTCCAGGTGCCGGCTCCCACCAGCAGGGCTGCGGCGGCGGCGCCCGCGAAAAGTGCTCGCCGCGGGCGGAGCAGTCGGGGAGGAGAACCCATGCGGGGGTGCCTTTCGAAGGGACGTCAGAAGCTCAGCGGATCCGTGTGCTCGGTGGATCACTGCTGGGTGAACGATCCCAGGTACGCGCTGGTGCCCTCGGGAGTGAAGAACCACGAGGTGAATTCGGACGGGACCGCCGTGCAGCCCACGCGCGCCAGGAAGCGCGGGGCTGCACGGGGTGGTCGCCCCGGCCGTGAGGCCGTCCTGATGACCACTGGTCAGATCACCTGGGCAGGCTGAGTCCAAGGTGGCGTGGCACCACGAACAGTGTCAAGACCGCCTCTGCCCTTCGGGGTCAGTTCGGCACGGTGTCGGTGAAGTGCGTGCCGGTGGCCTCGTAGGCGTTGACGGCGCTCTGGACGGCGGCGGGGGACTGGGCGCCGGAGGCGTTGTAGTAGACCCAGTTGACCTTCTCGTTCCAGGTCCGGGCGCCGGTGAAGGGCAGGTCGATGAACCACTCGTTGAAGTCGATGGTCATCTTCTCGCGCGGGTAGTACTTGCCGGTGCTCGAGAAGACCTGCTTGCCGTCGATGTAGTAGGTGACCGTGCCGCCCGCGACCGTGGCGACCAGGGTGTGCCAGCCCTGGAGGCTGCCGATGGTGTCGTTGGTGACCCGGTCGAAGGCGTCCGAGCTGTACCAGGAGGTGGTGTACATCGAGTTCGCCGGGCCGCCCCAGCCCCCGTTGGGCAGGTACTCGAAGTCGTTCTCGCTGTAGAGCGAGTCGTCCGGGGTGATGGTGTAGAAGGTCTCGTTGACGTGGTCGCCGTTCGCCCCGCTGGTCGGGGCGTCGTTGAAGTAGACCCGGGCCGCGTAGGTGCCCTCGAAGAACTTGCGCTGGGTGGTGTCGATCTCGGCCTGGGTGGTGCCGGCCGCGGTGCCGTCAGTGCTGGCCTGCAGCTGCATGACCCGGCCGCCGATGGCGGTGGGATCGCTGGGGAAGCTGATGGCGTTGGCGGACCAGGTGTTCTGCACGCCGGGTCCGCCGGAGCCGGTGCGCACGGTCCAGTCGTGCGCGGCCAGGGCGGGGTCGCCGGAGCCGCTGTAGTGGAAGTCGTCGAACAGCGCGGCGCCGGACGGCGGGGTGGTGGAGCCGCCGGTGGGTGTCGGGGTCGGCGTGGGGGTGGGCGTCGGGCTGGAGGTCGGCCCGCCGCCGCCGGCCGGCTCGGTGCCCCAGACCAGTGCGCCGCTGCGGTACGCGGTCACCGTGCTGGACGCGGTGTAGGAGGTGTCGGCTCCGTTGAAGGAGTAGTCGTCGGCCTGGTTCACGGTCTGCCAGTCGCTGCGGTAGAGCCGCAGCTGCAGGTCGCCGGTGCTGGCGCCGGGCGCCAGCGAGCCGGCCCCGCTGCCGAAGCTGATCTGCAGGTAGTGGTCGGCGGTGGCGCTCGGTGTGGAGAGCGCGGCCACCGTGCCGGTGACGTTGGCGCAGCTGACCACGGCCCAGGCGCAGGCGAAGGTGTAGGAGGGGGCGCCGTCGGCGGTGAAGTAGTAACGCAGCGTCACCTGACTGAGCGGAACGGCGCTGGTCGAGTTGTTGACGACCTGGAACCAGGGCTCGGCCTCGTCGGCGCTGGCCCCGGTCGTGGTCTTGTACAGCACCGTCAGCGCGGGCGAGTCGGCGTGAGCCGGGCGCACGGTCGGGTACAGCGCGGTGGCCGCGCAGACCAGCGCGGCGGCGCCGGCCAGCAGCGCCCTGCGGGTCCGGCGGCCCGGGTTGAGCGGTGTGCGGTCGAGCGGCGTGCTGTCGAGCGGCGTGCGGTGGGGGTGGACGTGCTCCATCGGTGCTCCTCGGGAGATGGGGAGGTGCGAACGCGGCACGCCGTACGGAGTCCGCGCGCCAGGAAGCGCGGATCCCGTACGGCCCGGTGCAGCCGGGCAGCCCCGTCGGACTGACCACTGGTCATTAACTGCTTGCCGGTTGACGTACAAGGTGGGGCCTTGTTCTGCGACTGTCAAGGCCTCAGGTACCTTGCTGGCCTTGGAAATACTGGTCTTCGCAGGTCGGGGTGGGCATTTCTCTGGGGGGTATTGACATGACCAATGGTCACCTGGGAGCGTCTGCGCTCACCAGCCGACGAGCCGAGCCCGTCCCCGGACGGGCCGGGGTGCGGCGATGCCTTCCGAGGAGGATTCCGTGCACACGAGAGCGCACAAGAGAGCCCTGTCCGCGTTTGCCTGCGGCGCTGTGATGGCCCTGACCGTGACCGCCTGCGGCAGCGGCGGCGGCAATGCCGGGGGCGGGGCCACCGGTTCCGCGAGCTCCTCGGGAGCTGCCTCGGCGGCCGGGAAGTCGATCACCGTATGGCTGATGGACGGCGATCTGAGCACCAAGGACAGCGACGCCATCAACGCCGTCTTCGAGAAGGCCACCGGCGCCAAGGTGAACGTGCAGATCCAGGAGTGGGACAACATCAACACCAAGATCAGCACCGCGCTGGCACAGGACAACCCGCCCGACGTGCTGGAGATCGGCAACACCGATGTGCCGCTGTTCGCGGCCAACGGCGCGCTGAGCGACATCACCGCCCACCGCGCGGACCTGTCGGCGGGTCAGACCTGGCTGTCGGGTCTGGTCGACCCCGCCACCGTGGACGGAAAGCTCTACGCCGCGCCGCTGTTCGCCGGCAACCGCGCCGTGGTCTACAACAAGACCATCTGGTCCAGGGCCGGCGTGACCGCGCCGCCCACCACCATGGCCCAGTTCACCGCGGACCTGGACAAGATCAAGGCGGCCAACCACGCCGCGGACTTCTCCCCCATCTACTTCCCCGGCGAGTACTGGTACGCCGCGCTGCAGTTCGTCTGGGACGCCGGCGGCCAGTTGGCCACGCAGAGTGGCGGCAAGTGGACCGGCGCCCTGGAGTCGCCGGCCGCCCAGCAGGGGCTGCAGGCCTGGAAGGCCTTCCAGAACACCTACTCCCCAGCGGCCTCGCGCAATGTCGACACCACCGCACCGGACGAGCGGGCGCTGTTCGCCGGTGGCAAGACCGCCACCATCCTGGACACCAGCCTCAACACCGAACTCAAGGACAACCCCTCGCTCAAGGGGCAGATCGGCACCTTCCCGTTCCCCAGCGCCACCGCCGGCAAGACCCAGCCGGTCTTCCTGGGCGGCTCCGACCTGGCCATCGCGACCAAGAGCCCCAACCAGGACCTGGCCCTGGCCTACCTCAAGGCCGCCACCAGCCCGGCTGTGCAGACCAGCGCCATCGTCGGCATCGACGCCTGGACCCCGGTGTCCACCCAGCTCATCGACTCCACCAAGAGCTCGTTGCCGGACACCTCCGCGGCCTTCTTCGAGGCCGCCAAGACCAGCGTCGGCACCCCGGCCACCCCGGGCTGGGCCACCATCGAGAGCGACAAGTCGATCAATACCTTCTTCGCTGACATCGCCACCGGGCGCAAGACCGTCGCCCAGGCGGCCAAGGACTTCGACACCCACCTCGACCAGGCCCTCAACGCCTCCCAGTGACGATGACGACCTTGATCAAGGCACCCAGGAAGCGCGCCGCCGCCCCCCAGGGGGCGGCGGTCCCGCCCCGGCGCCGGCCGCGCCGTCGCGGCCGCGCCCTGCCCTACCTGCTGCTGATACCCGCCGCCGCCGTGCTCGGCCTGGTCCTGGGCTATCCGCTGGTCCGCGTCGTGGTCATCTCCTTCCAGGACTACGGACTGCGCGCGCTGTTCACCGGACGGATCACCTGGGCCGGCTGGGCCAACTACTCCACCGTCCTCGACGACCCCCAGCTCGTCCCGGTGCTGCTGCGCACCGTCGGGTTCTGCGCCGCGCTGGTGGCCGGAACGCTGCTGATCGGGCTCGCCGTCGCGCTGATGATGGAGCGGCTGGGACGGCGGATGCGCACCGCGGTGACGCTCTGCCTGATCGCCGCCTGGGCCATGCCCAACGTCGCCTCCAGCCTGGTCTGGCAGTGGCTGTTCCAGCCCGTCTACGGGGTCGTCAACTGGCTGCTGACGCAGACCCAGCTGTTCGGTGACCTCACCCAGCGCGACTGGTCCGGCTCCACCCTCAGCGCCTTCCTGCTGGTCTGGCTGCTGGTGGTGTGGCAGTCGGTGCCCTTTGTGGCGCTGACCCTGTACGCCGGCCTCTCGCAGATCCCGCGCACCTACTACGAGGCCGCAGCCCTGGACGGCGCCGGGCCGGTGACGGTGTTCCGGGTGATCACCCTGCCGTTCCTGCGGCCCATCCTCGGACTGGTCACCATCCTCTCGGTGATCTGGGACTTCAACGTCTTCAACCAGCTGTGGATCCTCACCAGGGGCGGCCCCGGCGTGAGCACCACCACGCTGCCGATCTGGTCCTTCGCCAAGGCGTTCAGCAGCAACTCCTTCGGGCAGGGCGCCGCCATCGCGGTCCTGTCGGTGCTGCTGCTGCTCGGCGCCACCGCCCTCTACGTGCGCCGACTGGTGCGGTCAGGAGAAGACCTGTGAGCCTCCCCGCCGCGGTGCGGGCCCGCCGGATCGGGCTGAACACGGCAGCCGTGCTGTTCTGCGCGGTGTGGATCTTTCCGGTCTACTGGATGGTCAACACCGCCTTCAAGCCCTACGGCGACATCCTCAAGCCCACCCCGGGCTTCTGGCCCTTCCCCTTCAGCCTGGCCAACTTCGGCGACGCGGTGCACAAGTCGGGCTTCCTCACCGACCTCGCCAACAGCGCCGTGGTGACCTGCTCGGTGGTGCTGCTGGCCATCGTGGTGGCGTTCCTGGCGGCCACCGCGCTGACCCGGTTCCGCTTCTTCGGCCGCCGCAGCTTCCTGGTCGGGGTGTTGATCGTGCAGATGGTGCCGCAGCCGGCGCTGCTGATCCCGATCTTCCTCAGCCTCAAGAGCGCCCACATGCTCAACAGCCTCTTCGGGCTGACCCTCACCTATCTGGCGCTGGTGCTGCCCTTTACCATCTGGGTGCTGCGCGGCTTTCTGCAGGGCATCCCGGTCGAGCTGGAGGAGGCCGCGATGGTCGACGGCGCCGGCCGGATGCGGATCATCCGCACCGTCCTGCTGCCGCTGGTGCTGCCCGGGGTGATCGCCGCCAGTGTCTTCGCGTTCATCACCGCCTGGAACGACTACCTGTTCGCCTATGTGCTGATGAAGGACCAGAGCCACTACACCCTGCCGGTGTGGCTGGTCTCCTTCAGCACCAGCGCCGGCACCGACTACGGCGGTCTGATCGCCGCCTCGACCCTGTTCGCGCTGCCGGTGGTGGTGTTCTTCATGCTCATCCAGCGCCGGCTGGTGGCCGGCATGACCGCCGGAGCCGTCAAGGACTGACCCCGCCGCATCCCTCTCCCCACCCCGCGCATCCGCACGTCCGGCATCATGAAGGGCCACCGTGATCATCCCCAGCCCCCGCGAGCTCACCCCCCGTCCGGGCACCCTCCCCGTCGGCCCCGAACTCCGGCTCTCCGCAGGCCCGGGCGCCGAGCAGGCCGCCGGGCTGCTGGCCGAGTACCTCGGCCTCCCCGACACTCCCGCCTGGGAGGGACTGCGGCTCCGGCTGGAGCTCACCCCGGAGGACCCCGCCGCCCCGGAGCACTCCGCCCTCGGTCCGCAGGGCTACCTCCTGGACATCCGCCCCGAGGGCGCGACCCTCAGCGCACCCGCCGAGGCCGGCCTGCTCTCCGGGATCCAGACGCTGCGTCAGCTGCTGCCCCCCGAGGTGCTGGACCCGGCCGGCCCCGCGGTCGACGGCAGTTACTGGCCCTGCCTGGAGATCCGGGACAGCCCGCGACTGCCCTGGCGCGGCTTCATGCTCGACGTGGTCCGCCACTTCTTCCCGCTGTCCTACCTGCTCGAACTGGTCGACGAACTGGCCCTGCTGAAGTTCAACGTGCTGCAGCTGCACCTCACCGACGACCAGGGCTGGCGCTTCGAGGTGGACGGCCTGCCCCGGCTCACCGAGGTCGGCGCCTGGCGGGCCGAGACCCAGGTCGGCCCGCCAGGATCGGGCCTGGCCGACGGCACCCCGCACGGCGGCTACTACACCCGCGCCGAGCTGCGCGAGCTGGTGGCCTTCGCGGCCCGGCGCGGGATCACCGTCGTCCCCGAGATCGAGATGCCCGGACACGTCCGCGCCGCGCTGGCCGCCTACCCGGAGTACGGCAACCACCCGGAGCACCCGCTGCCGGTGTGGACCCAGCGGGGCATCAGCGAGTCCATTCTCTCGGTGGACGACAAGACCCTGGACTTCTGCCGACAGATCCTCGACACCGTGGTGCAGGTCTTTCCGTCCCGGCACGTCCACATCGGCGGCGAGGAGTGCCCGACCGTCCAGTGGGAGCAGAGCGAGGCGGCCCGGGAGCGCGCCCAGGAGCTGGGTCTGGAGCACCCCGCCCAGCTCCGCGGCTGGTTCCTGGGCCGGATGGCAGACCACCTCGCCGGACACGGCCGCCGCACCGTCTGCTGGGACGAGACCGGCCACGCCTCCGGCGAACCCCCCGCAGGGATGGTGCTCGGCGCCTGGCGCGAACCGGTCCACGGGGTGCTGGCAGTCGGCCGCGGCCACCAGGTGGTGATGGGACCGCACCGCTCCACCTACCTCGACTACCCGCAGCGGGACCACCCGCACGAGCCGCCCGGCCAGCCCGGGGGGATCGTCAGCTTCGACGACGTCCTCCGCTTCGACCCGCTGGCCGCAGACCTTCAGCCGGGCGGACTGCCGGTCGCCGACCCGGCGCAGGACGAACGCCCGGGCGTACTGGGTGTGCAGGGCTCGCTGTGGACGGAGTACGTGGCCACCCCCGCCCACGCGCGCTACCTGCTCTACCCCCGGCTGTGCGCCGTCGCCGAGATCGCCTGGCGGCCCGGACCGCACGACCGCGACTCGCTGCTGGAGCGGGCCGCGACGCACCGGCGCAGGATCGCCGCACTGCTCTCGGCGGGCGGTACGCACACTCCCCGGATGATTGGGACGATGGAGGGGTGACCAGTACCGACAGCAGCACCGACAGCGCCGCCGCCGACCCCGCGGCCCATCCGGCCCGCAGGCTCCCCACGGCCAAGCGCGACCGGGTCCGCCGGCATCTGCTCGACGTCATCGAGCGCTCGGGCCCCGGCACCAGTCTCGCCGCCGAGCGCGACCTGGCGACCCAGCTCGGAGTGTCCAGGCCCACGGTCAGGGCCGCCGTCGAGGAGCTGACCCGCAGCGGGCTGCTGGTCCGTCAGCAGGGGAAGGGCACCTTCACCAGCCCGCACAAGGTCACCCAGGAGATGTCCGGCACCACCACCAACGCCCTGGCCGTGCCGCCCGCCGAGGGCGACTGGACCAGCAGGGTGATCCGCTTCACCGTCGGCCCGGCCGGACCGCCGCGCGCGGCCCGGCTGGGCATCGGCCCCGAGGAGCCGGTGCTGCGGATCACCCGGGTCCGCGACGTCGACAACGAGCCGATGTCGATCGAACAGCTGGAACTGCCGGCCGCCGTCGTCCCCGGACTCGCACCCGAGGACATGGAGAGCGGCAACTTCTACCAGCTGCTCCGCGAACGCTTCGACGTCGTGGTCTCCGACGCGGTGCAGACCCTGGAACCCGCCGTCACCAACCCCGAACAGGCCGAACTCCTCGACGTCCCGGTCTACGCCCCGATCCTCCAGGTCGAGCGCACCACCCGGGACACCACCGGCCGAATCGTCGAGTTCGTCCACGCCGTCTACCGCGGCGACCGCTACCGAATCACCTCCAAACTCCGCTTCGACGCCTCCTCGGGCTGACGCGGGCCTCAGCCCTGGCCGGGGGCGGCGGTGTAGGCGGCCAGGGCCTCGGCGATGGAGGCCTCGGTGGCGGTCTTGTCGATGCCGAGGCCGGTGAGTACGCCGGTGCCGTCCTCCAGTTCGAGCAGGGCCAGCAGGATGTGCTCGGTGCCGATGTAGTTGTGGCCAAGGCGCAGGGCCTGGCGGAAGGTCAGCTCCAGGGCCTTCTTGCCTTGGGCGTCGTAGGGGATGAGCTCGGGCACCGGGCCGGCGGCGGCCGGCAGCGACGCGGCGGCGGTCTCGCGAATTGCTTCCAGCGTCACGCCCTGGGCGAGCACCGCCTTGGCCGCCAGCCCCTCCGGCTCGCACAGGAGCCCCAGCACCAGATGGCCGGTGCCGATGGTGGCGTTGCCGGCCGCGCGGGCCTCGTTCTGGGAGGCCATCACGACGTTCCTGGCCCGCGGCGTGAACCGGCTGAAGCCCTGGCTCAGGTCCAGGTCCAGGGCTTCGCCGGAGGCCTTGGGGACGAAGCGCTTCTGGGCCGCCTGCCGGGTGACGCCCATGCTGCGGCCGATGTCCGTCCAGGACGCGCCGGAGCGCCGGGCCTGGTCCACGAAGTGGCCGATCAGGTGGTCGGCGATCTCGCCGAGGTGGTCGGCGGCGATGACCGCGTCGGAGAGCTGGTCGAGGACGTCCGGGTGGACCTTCCTGATCGCCTCGATCAGGTCGTCGAGCCGGACGTGGTTCGTCATTGCTACGGGTTCCGTCATGTGACAACCGTAGGTTGACAGTAGGATAGGTGTCAACCCGTGGTTGTCACTCCGATCGGGCTGTAATTCAGGCACAATCTCCGGGACGTGGGCAGGCGACGGAGCCGGCCCCGCGGCCGCGGCGGTGAAGAAGAGAGGTGCTGCGATGACCGGCACACCGATCATCCGCACGCTGGTGGTGGACGACGACTTCCGGGTCAGCGGCATCCATGCGGCCTACGTCCGCAGGGTGCCCGGCTTCGAGGTGGTCGGCCAGGCCGCGACCGTGGCCGCCGCCCTGGACGCTGTCCGCGAACTGCGCCCCGACCTGCTGCTGCTCGACGTCTACCTGCCCGACGGCAGCGGCCTCGACGTGCTGCGGCGGCTCAGCGGCGACAGCGCCGCCGCGGCGGCGGAGCGGCCCGACGCGCTGATGATCACCGCCGCCCGGGACGTCGGATCGGTCCGGGAGGCGATGCAGCTCGGCGCGGTGGGCTATCTGGTGAAGCCCTTCGGCTTCCCGATGCTGACCGAGAAACTGACCGCGTATCAGCAGCTGCGGCAGCGGATGGCCGCGCTCGGTCCTGCTGCGGTGACCGAGCAGGCCGACGTGGACGCCCTGTTCCACGCGGCCCGGCCGGTCCCGGCCCCGACCCTGCCGGCGAAGGGCCACTCCGCGCCCACCCTGGCCCTGGTCCGCGAGGCCGTCCGGGCGGCCGACCGCGACCTCTCGGCCAGCGAGGTCGCCGAGCTCACCGGCGTCTCCCGGGCCACCGCCCAGCGCTACCTCTCCTACCTGGTACGGGAGGGCGCGGCCCGGCTGGAGCTGCGCTACGGCACCACTGGCCGCCCCGAGCACCGCTACCGCGCCGCGGGTCGCTGACCGGAGCCACCGGGTTCACCCCGATGGCGCTTCGCCGAGCGCGAGGAAGGCCGCGGCGTGGTGGCGCCGTTCCTGAGCGGGGAAGTCCTGTTCGCCCCCGGACTGTCAGCTCACGCCCTGGCCGGCCGCCACCGTTCGGGAGCGACGATCCAGGTCCGCCCCGCGAACCTGCCCCTGGAGCCGGGCCACGACCTCCTCTTCACCGTCGACCGGTCCGGCCGCCTCCGGCCCGCCACCACCCGAGCCGGCTCCGACCACCATCCCGACGGTCATGCGGTCCTGCTCGGTCCGGCCCCCTGAGCAACGCCCTGCGGCTGCCCGAGGGCGATGTCGACGAGCATGTCCTCCTGACCGCCCACCAGGCCGCGCCGGCCCGCCTCCAGGAGAAGGGTCCGGACGTCGACGCCGTAGCTGCGGGAGACGGTCTCGGCGTGCCGCAGGAAACTGGAGTAGACCCCGGCGTAGTCGAGGGTGAGGGTTTCGCGGTCGACCCGGACCGGACGGTCGTGCAGGGGACGGACCAGGTCGTCGGCGGCGTCCTGAAGGGCGTGCAGGTCGCAGCCGGGGCGGCGGCGGGCGCGGGCTTCGGTGAGCTGCCGCAGCGCCTCGGCGGCGCCCGTGTCGAGTGTTCGGGAAGCCGACGGCATGTCAGTCCACCTCGAAGGTCGTGCCGATGCCCATGCCGGTGATCCACTCCGGAACCGGTTCATAGCTGGTCCAGACCAGTGGCAGGGCTACCGCGGCCTGCCCGATCAGCCAGGTCCTGACCTCGTGTCCGCCGCTTCCGGCCTGTTCCTCCAGGCCGGGGTCGCCCAGTGCCACGACCGGTGCCGCGTCGGCGGTGCCGAGCTGCTTGAGGAACCAGGTGTCCCAGGCGGTGTTGACGTGGGCGTCGGGGTCACCGCCCATCGCGCGGATCCGGGGCACCCGCACCGCGTCGTAGGCGTGCGGGTCGCTGCGCCCGTGGATCATCGCGGTGCGCCGCTGGTCGGCCGCCGACAGGTCGCGCGGGTCGTTGGAGGGCAGCCAGTGCGACAGTCCGCCGCTGGCGACGACCAGCACCCGCCCGGCGAACTCCGCCGCGCGCAGGGCCTCGCCGAGCGCTCTGCCCAGGTCCACGCAGCGCTCCAGGCTGGGCAGCGGCGGTGCGGCGGTGTTGACGATCAGCGGCACCAGCGGGATCCCGGCCGTGCCGCAGACCATGTCGTAGCTCTGCACCAGTCCGTGGTCCGCGGTCAGCGCGTAGGAGAGCGACAGGTCGAATCCGGACTGGGCCAGCGCGTCGCGGACCGACCAGGCCAGTCCGGTCGCGACCGGCAGCGGGCCGGACCTGCTGCCGAAGTCACCGAACCCGGCAACCTGCTCGACGCCGAGCACGAACGGCGGCATCGCGTCGTAGAAGTTGGCGTGGAAGTGGTCCGGGCCGATGACCACGACGGCGTCCGGGGTCAGCCGGGCCACGGCCCGGGCCACCCGGGCGGCGTCGGCCATGAACCGGCCGCCCGGCTGTTCGGGCCCCTGCGGCGGCGTCATGGTGGCGAACGGCGAGTGGGACATGCCGACCAGGCCGACGATCTCGCTCATACCGGGGCCTCCGCGGTGAGCAGGAAGTCCCGGTGGACGCGCAGGTACTCCTCGGGCTTCTCCCACTGCGGCCAGTGGCCGGCGTCCTCGATCACATGCAGCCGGGCACGGGGCAGCCACTTCAGCAGCAGCGCCGCCTCGTCGAGCCCGCCGGTCGGGTCGTGGTCGGTCCACAGCAGCAGCGTGGGCGCGGCGATCTTCCCGACCCAGGACGGGTCCCAGGCGAAGTCCCTGCGCACCTCGGGATCCTGCAGCACGAGCGTGTTGGTGATGGCCCGGACGAAGCCGGGGCGGCTGTAGACCGCGCGGCGCAGGCCGACCAGTTCGTCGGTCACCATCTCCTTGTGGTGGAACAGGAATTCCACCCGGCGGCGCACCACCTCGTCGTTGGGGTCCAGGACGGCGGCCATGGTGCTCTCCCGCAGCCGCACCATGACCTCGGGCTTGTTCGCGATGTTGCCCGGGGTGTTGAGCACCAGCCGGTCCACCCGGTCCGGGCTGTGCGCCGCCGTCCAGGCGGCCACCCAGCCGCCGAGCGATTCACCCGACAGGTGCGCGGCCTCAATGCCCAGGGCGTCCATCAGCCCGAGCAGGTGGTCGGAGAGCACGTCGGTGGTGTACGGCTGGTCCGGCAGGTCGGACCAGCCGTGGCCGACCATGTCGTAGACGGTGACGCGGAAGTCCTCGGCCAGCCCGGCCACATCGCGGGCGTAGGCCTCCAGGTGTCCGCCGGTGCCGTGCAGCAGGATCAGGTGCGGGCCGGAGGACCCGGCCCGCAGGACGCGGGTGCGGACCCCGCCGACGTCGACGTGGCGCAGTTCGTGGTCGACGTCCGCGAGTTCGCCCCAGACGCTGATATGGGCGGGCAGGTCGCTCATGGCGTGTGCTCCTCAGCTGTCGGCCCGTGGGCCTGCGGGTGGTCGTCCGGACGTGCGTCCTCGCGGAAGCGCTCACGGGCCTCTTCGACGGTCACCAGGCCGGCGCTCTGGCGCCGGCCGACCCCCAGCAGGTTGAGCAGGCGTGAGTTCTCGATGGTCAGGAACTCGACCGGGTCACGGTCGGAGTCGTTGTAGTGGCGGTGCCAGGTCCACGGCGGGGTGTAGACGAAGTCGCCGGCGGACCAGGACGCGGTCTCGTCCTCGACCTCGCTGTGGCCCCGGCCCGAGATGACGAAGTGGACGGTCTCGTGGTGGTGGCGCTGCATGTCGGAGCTGAGGCCCGGCGGGATCGACTGCCGGAAGATCTCGAACGTGGCGGTCGGCAGCCGGCCCGCGACGGAGAGCCTCGTGGGGTTGTGCACCTGCCCCGCCGGAAGGGGTTCCAGCTCGGCGGCGGTCACCACGATCGGACGCGCGCTGCTCGGCCGGACGGTCCCGGAGATCGCGCCGAGGAACTCGGGCAGGGAGAATTCGGGTCCTGACTGCGCCATCAGATGGTCTCCGTTCGTCCGCCGTCGACCGTGATCACGGTGCCGTTGACGTAGCCTGCGGCTTCCGAGGCCAGGAATGCCACCACGGCCGCGATCTCCCCTGGACGCCCGGCCCGGCCGGCCGGAACGGCCGCGGCGTCCTCGGTGTTCAGCGCGACGTAGCTCTTTCCCTCCAGCCGGGCGCGGTTCTCCAGGATCTGCCGACGGCGTCCGGTGGCGGTCGCGCCGGGCGCCACGCAGTTGACCGTCACGCCCTCGGCCGCGAACTCCCGCGCCAGCAGCTTGGCCGCCGCGGTGACCGCGGATCTGAGCACGACGGAGGTCGCCAGGTCGGGCTGTGGCTGACGCACCGCCGCGGACGTCACGAACAGGACCCGGCCGAAACCCTGCGCGGCCATCCGGGGCAGCAGCAGCCGTGCCAGCCGCAGCGGTCCGAGCAGCAGCAGTTCGTACGCCTGCTGCCACTGGTTGTCGTCGACGTCCAGGATCCGGCCGGGCGCCGGTCCGCCCGCGTTGAGCACCAGCACGTCGAGCGTGCCGTGGCGCTCCTCGACCCAGGCGACCGCCGCCGCGGCGGCGGCCGGCTCCGACACGTCGTTGACCAGCGCCTCGACCACGGCTCCGGTGCTCTCCCGCAGTGCGGACGCGGCTGTCCGGAGCGGGTCGGCCCGGCGGCCGGTGATGACCACCCGGTGTCCCGAACGCGCCAGGTGCTCGGCCACGGCGTAGCCGATGCCCGCACTGCCGCCGCCGACGAGAGCGGTTCGCTTGCTGATGTCTGCCTCCGAAGGGTTCCGGGCCTCGCGTCGTGGTCCGCGACGGGTCTAGCCTGGCCCCCATGGATCCCGGAGCCAACGATGAGTCCCACTGAGCGGGACAGCGATCAGCGCAGCGATCAGGGCAGCCTCGGCGGGCTGGACCGCGCGGCGGCCATCCTGGGCGCCTTCGACGCCGAGCACCGGGAGCTGACCCTCGCGGCCCTGGTGGCCCGGTGCGGTCTGCCGCGCTCGACCACGCACCGTACGGCCGAGCGGATGATCCGCCTCGGCTGGCTGGACAAGCCCAAGGACCGTTACCGCATCGGCAACCGGCTGTTCGAGCTCTCCGGCCTGGCGCCGATCCGGCACGAACTGCGCGAGTCGGTCCTGCCGTTCCTGCAGGACCTGCACAACGCGACCAGGACCACGGTGCAGCTCGGAGTCCTCGACGGGGCGCAGGTCCTGGTCGTCGAGAAGATCACCGGGCACCGGCCCATGCCGATGCTCTCCCAGGTCGGCGGCAGCGTCCCGGCCTACTGCTCGGCCCTGGGCCGCGCCATTCTCGCCTACAGCGACACCGCGACCATCGAGGCGGTGCTCGGCGCCGGCCTGCCTGCCAGGACGCCGCGCACCCTCACCAGCCCGGTCGCCATCCTGCGCGAGCTCACCGCGATCCCGTCCCGGGGCTGGGCAGTCGAACGCGAGGAGGGCAACATCGGCGTGAGCTGCGTGGGCGCCCCGCTCTTCGGACCGCTCGGCGAGGTGGTGGCAGCGCTGTCGGTGACCGGCCCCACCGGCCTGGTGCGCGCGGACCGGATCGGGCCCGCGGTCCGGCTGGCAGCGGCCGCCGCGTCCAGAGCCTACTCACACCGTCGCTGAGCCGTGCCGAACACGCGCTGTCCCACTGAGTGGGACGGCTGCTTGCGGCTCGTGCCAGTGACTCCAATGCTGTGACCGCCGGCATACCGACGACGTGTCGGTGCGGTGACCTGAGGAGACGACGATGACTCTCGGTGGCGGTTACATGCTCCCCTCGCGTGCGGGACACGCGATCGCGGCGATCGGGCTCGGCATCACGCTGAAGACGGACGGCGCGTCCACCCGCCACGCCTACTCGCTGTTCGAGTACACGATCCCCGCCCGGGTCGACGGCCCGCCCCCGCACCTGCACACCCGCGAGGACGAATCCTTCATCTGCCTGGCCGGACGGCTCGACGTCCGGCTCGGCGACGAGGAGTTCGTGCTGGAGCACGGCGACTACCTCTATCTGCCCCGCGACGTGGTGCACGCGTTCCGCAACCCGTACGGGGAGGAGTCGCGGGTCATCTCCGTGGTCTCGCCGGCCGGCCTGGAGAAGTACTACGAGGCGCTCGCCGACATGCCCCCCGGCCCGAAGGACATCTCGCTCATCCAGAAGGTCATGGCCGAGTTCGGCATCGAGCTCCAGCTCCCACCCGAGGTCGGCTGACCATGCGGATCGCCATCATCGGCGCCGGCGTCGCCGGTCTCGCCACCGCGAAGGTGCTCACCCAGGCCGGGCACGAGGTCCAGGTGTTCGACCGGACGCCCGACGTCGGGGGAGTGTGGAGCCGGACCCGGCGCTATCCGGGACTGACGACTCAGAGCCCCGGGGCCCAGTACTCGCTCTCGGACTTCCCGATGCCGAAGGAGTTCCCCGAGTGGCCCAGCGGCGAGCAGGTCCAGGCCTATCTGGCCGCATACACCACGGCGTTCGGCCTCGACCGCACGCTCCGGCTGAACACCGAGGTGACCGCCGCGCGCCCACGGGGTGACGGCTGGACCATCGAGGCGACGGACGCCGCGGGCAGTCACTCGACCGAGGAGTTCGACCGACTCGTCGTGGCCAACGGCGTGTTCTGCGAACCGGCCGTCCCCGCCTACCCGGGCACGGCCGAATTCACTGCGGCGGGCGGGCGGTTGTGCGCGGCCACCGAGTTCCACGACGCCGAGGAGGCCCGGGGCAGGCACGTTCTGGTCGTGGGCTACGGGAAGTCCGCGTGCGATGTCGCCGTGGCGATCAGCGAGGTCGCCGGGAGCACCGAGGTGATCGCGCGGCAACTGCTGTGGAAGGTGCCGCGCAGGATCGGCGGCCTTCTCAACTTCAAGATGCTGCTGCTGACCCGCATGGGCGAGGCGCTCTTCCGCTATCTGCGGCTGCGCGGGTTCGAGAAGTTCCTGCACGGCCCCGGCAACGGAGTGCGCCGTAGGATGGTCGACTCCATCGGATCCGTCTCGGTGCGCCAGTTCGGCCTCAGGCGACTCGCCCTGGTCCCACGCGGCAGCATGGAGGACATCGTCCGGGGCGCCATCGGGCTCGCCACCGAGGGCTTCTTCGAAGCGGTCGCCGACGGCCGCATCGGGGTGCGCCGGGACCGGACCATCGTTCGGCTGCTCGCCCGGGACGGCAGGCCGTTCGCCCAGCTCTCGGACGGAGCCGAGCTGCCGGCCGACCTGGTCGTGTGCGCGACCGGCTTCACCCAGGCCGTGCCGTTCCTCCCCGCGGAACTGCAGGAGCGGCTGCTGGACGAGCGCGGGAACTTCATGCTCTACCGTCAGATCCTGCCGGTGGACATCCCCGGGCTGTA
The DNA here is from genome assembly GCF_041261405.1 of Streptacidiphilus sp. EB103A. Taxonomy (NCBI): domain Bacteria; kingdom Bacillati; phylum Actinomycetota; class Actinomycetes; order Kitasatosporales; family Streptomycetaceae; genus Streptacidiphilus; species Streptacidiphilus sp. EB103A. The sequence continues at coordinate 287,702 of NZ_JBGCAQ010000005.1, forward strand.
CTTCAACGGCTACAACTCCTCGTTCTTCAGCCCGCTCAACGCCGAGATGGCGGCCGTGTGGATCGCTGCGGCGATCGCGCGAGCGGTACCGCTGCCCAGCACGGAGTCGATCCGTCAGGCGGTCGTCGACCAGTTGGCGTTCATGGACACCGCAACCGACGGGCACCACTGCAAGGGCACGAAGATCATCCCCTACTCCATGCACAACGTCGACGAAGTGCTGGGCGACCTCGATCTCAACATCAACGTCCTGGTGCGCGCCTCGCACTGGCTCAACCCGATCGATCCGGCGGCGTACCGCCGCATCACCCCGGCCCTGCTGCGCAGGCTCCCGACCACCGAGCGCCTCCAGCAGCGGAGGCCCGGTTCGGGCCCGGCGGTCGCCGCTGCCGGCCGGCAGGTGGAACAGGACTGACGCAGTCCTTGCGTCAGTTGGCACCGGCCAGGTGGGTGGCGACCGAGACGAGGCCGGCGACCAGCGGAGTGTCTTCGGGCCACCAGGCCAGGGCGACCCGGCACGGTTCGAGGTCGTCGATCGGGATGAAGACGATGCCCGGTCGCGTGTACCAGCGTGACGCCGACGTCGCGGTGATGCTGATGCCCTCACCACGCGCGACCATGTGCAGTTCGGCCTCAAAGGTGCTGGCCTCCGCCACGACCGGTGCCGCCGTGGCGCGGTACTCCGTCAGCAGCCAGTAGTCCCGCCAGGGACCCGGCGAGGCCGGTGCGGCGATGATGGGTTCGGTGAGGACGTCGGCGACCTGCAGCGACGCGCGGCCGGCCAGGCGGTGGCCCTCGGGCAGGCAGGCCACGCGTGGCTCCGCGAGGAGGTCGAGCGAGGCCAGCCCGGCCAGGCCGATCGGCGGCCGGACGACGGCGGCGTCGACCTTCCGGTCGCGGAGCCCCGCCGAGGGGTCCGCGAAGTCGAACTCGACCGTGGCCACGTGCACCTCGGGGTACTGGGCGGCGAAGGTCCGCACCAGCCGCGGCAGGATCTCCAGGCCCGCGCCGATGGTGTACCCGAGGCTCAGGCTCTGCGTGTCCGCCCGGGCGAGGCTCCGCGTGGTGGCCACCGCGTTGTCCAGGTCGCTCAGGGCACGGCCGGCCAGGCTCGCGAAGACGGTGCCGGCCTCGGTCAGGACCACGCTGCGGGTGGTGCGTTCCAGTAGCCGCACACCCACATGGCGTTCCAGCTCCTTGATGGTCTGACTCAGCCACGGGGGTGAGACGCACAGCCGCGCCGCGGCTCGGGAGAAGTGCTGCTCCTCGCAGACCGCCAGAAACGCCTCGACCTGACGCACAGTGATGCTGAGTGGCATGGGCGCTCCAGGGACGTCGAGCGGGGTTGCATCCGATTGTATCGCCGGGCTGAACAATCGACGGATGAATTCGTCATTCACCCTGATAAAACAAAGGATTACTGTTGCCCCCATTCAAACAGTAAGCCGGGTCGGGGTGACGGGAGAAGCTCGTATGACCGTGCCAGTGGAAACGAGTAAGGACGACCAGGAGCTCGCCGCTCTTGGCTATCAGCAACGCATGAGCAGAACGATCGGGGCCTTCACCTCGTTCTCTGTGGCGTTCTCCATGATCAGCATCACCACGGCGCTGTACACGCTGTTCTCCGACCCCTTCACCAAGGTCGGCGGAGTCGGCATCTGGCTGTGGTTCCTGGTGACCCCCGGGGTCCTGCTGGTCACGCTGGTCTATATGCACCTGTCGGCGCGCATGCCGGTGACGGGCTACGCCTACCAGTGGTCGAGCCGGCTGGTCAGCCCCCACTACGGATGGGCGACCGGCTGGGTGGCGATGTTCTCCTTCTTCGCCGGCACAGCAGCGGAGGCCATCGCACTGGCGACCGTCTTCGCCCCGGAAGTCTGGAAGCACCCCACACAGCACGACATCCAGCTCTTCTCCGTGGCCGCCATTCTCGTCGCCGCCGTCCTGAATCTGCTCGGCGTCAAAATCGCGACCTGGGCCAACAACATCGGCGCCACCCTGGAGTTCGCCGGAACGGTCGTGCTGATCGCGGTCACGGGCATCGGACTCTTCTTCTTCCACAACAAGGCGGGTTTCTCGATCCTGTTCGACCACCATGTCGTCGGAGGGGGCCACCTCGACTTCGTGATCTTCGGGCTCGCCGCCTTCATGCCGCTGACCACCCTGCTCGGCTGGGAGGGCGCCGCCGACCTGGCGGAGGAGACCAAGGATCCCCGGCGCACGGCTCCCCGGGCGATGCTGCGGAGCGTCGTGGCCGGCGGCGTCCTGGGATTCCTGGGCTTCGCCATCTTCGCCATGGCCATCCCGCACGGCACCGACGCCCTGCTGGGACAGGGCGAGAACCCGCTGCTCCACATCGCCAGAACCCACTACGGCAGCTTCGCCGCGAACGCGGTGATCGTCATCTCCTTCGCCGCGATCGCCGCGGCCCTGGTCGCCAATCTCGCCGTCGCGACCCGCATGTGCTACTCCCTGTCGCGGGACGGGATGCTGCCCGGTTCGAGCTGGCTGGCGAGAATCGGCAGACGCTCCAAGGTGCCGGTCAACGCCGTCCTGGTCGTCACCGTCCTGTCGGTGGCCGTGAACTTCATGTCGGCGAGCCTGGTCAACGAGATCTTCGCGATCGTCGGCCTGACGTACTACCTGACCTACCTGTTCACCATCGTCGGCGCGCTGATCGCCCATCGGCGCGGGACCATGCCCCAGGCGCCGGACGGCTACTTCAACCTCGGCCGCTGGCTGATGCCCACCATGCTGGCCGGCATCGCCTGGTGCCTGATCGTCATCGCCTTCTACATCTTTCCCGCGGCAAACCGTTCGACCGGCCTGACCACGGTGTACGTGCTCGCGCTCGGCGCCCTGTGGTACGTCGCGCACCTGCGCAGGCGCATCACCGCGGGCACGGCCGGCGTCCGGTCCAGGGTCGTCGAAGCGCCCACCGGGACGACCCCGTACCTCGGCGCCGCCGCTGCGACCGCATCCCACCACGAAGGAGCAAGCGAATGACCCACGCAGCCGACACCATCAGCCCCGGTCAGGTGGCCGAGCGCGGCCGTCGCGCGCTGCTGCACGAACCGGCCGGAGGCGACCCCGGCAAGCTCACCCTGGTCCGGGCCCGCGGCTCCCTGGTCTGGGACGACCAGGGCCGGGAGTACATCGACTGCACCGCCCAGGCGTGGTCGAACAACCTGGGCGCCAACGACCCGCGGGTCATCGCCGCCGCCGAGGCGCAGTTGCACCGGATCACCCATGCCCGCCCCACCTTCCACACCCCCGTGCTGCTGGAACTCGCCGAGGCGGTGGTGGCCGTCGCGCCCGACGGCCTGGACCGGGTCGGCTTCACCCTGCACGGCTCCATGGCCGTCGAGATGGCGTTCAAACTGGCGCTGCGGAACCGCCCCGGCGCTCAGCACATCATCACCCTTCAGGACGCCTACCACGGCCGGTCGCTGGCGACGATGGCCGCCAGCTGGCCGCACCCGAACAACGTCTTCGGCCCGCTCCAGCCGCGCTTCACCCGGGTGGCGCGGCCCGACCTCTACCGGCCGCGGGCCGGCCTGACGCCGGAGGCGGACGCCGACCTGTGCCTGGGTCTGTTGCGCGACACCATCGACAAGGGCATCGACGGCGAGGTCGCGGCCATCGTCTACGAGCCGATCCAGGGCAACGGCGGGCACAACGAATACCCGGACAACTGGCACCGCGGCCTGCGGCAGCTGTGCGACGAGTACGGCATCCTGCTGATCGCGGACGAGGTCCAGACCGGTTTCGGGCGCACCGGGACGATGTGGGCGTGCCAGTACTACGGCATCGAGCCCGACATGATCGTCTTCGGCAAGGGCGTCGGCGGCGGATTCCCGCTGGCAGGGGTACTCGCCAAGGCCGAACACGCCCGGTTCGTCGCCGGCGACGACCAGCTCACCTTCGGACAGTTCCCGGTCGCCATGGCGGCCGGCCTGGCCACCGTCCGGGCGATACTCGCCGACGACCTGCCCGCGCGGGCCGCGGAGCACGGCCACTACGCCACCCGGCGACTCCTGGACATGCAGCAGCGCCACCCCCTCATCGGCGACGTCCGCTGCCCGGGGCTGATGGTCTCCCTGGAACTGGTCAGGGACCGGCAGACGAAGGAACCCGCCCCGCAGGAGACCACGGAGGTGTTCCGGCGCGCCCTGGAGCGCGGGGTGATCCTCGGAGAGAGCAGGTACGGCGGGCGCGGCAACCTCATCAAGGTCAAGCCCCCGCTGGACATCGAGCGGGACCAGCTCGCCCGCGCACTGGACGTGCTGGAGGACGTCATCGGCGAGGTCGAAAAGGAGTTCGCCCGGTAGCAGTGCGGAGCCGCGTGACCACCTCCTCAGGGCATCCTGTACTCGATACGATGCTGTCCGCCGGGCAGCGGAATTCGCGGAGGTGGCTCCCTGAGCGGGGACGACAGCAGGGCATCGGCCCGGTCCAGGCCCTCGATGGCCGACGTGGCCAGGGTGGCCGGCGTCGCCCCGATCACGGTCTCCCGGGTGGCCAACGGGCATGCCAACGTCGGGGACGGGACACGGCAACGGGTGCTGGAGGCCATGGAGCGCCTGGGCTACCGTCCGAACACGGCTGCCCGCGCGCTGGTGACCGGCCGGTTCGGCATGATCGGTGTGGTCACGTTCACGCTGGCGACGTACGGGAACTCCAAGACCGTGAACGCCATCGCGACCGCGGCGGAGCAGCGGGGGTACTCCGTGTGCCTGCTGCCGGTCGACTCGGTCCGGCAGGACAGGGTGCGGGGGGCGGTCGACCGGCTGTCGAAGCAGGCAGTGGACGGGGTCATCGTGATCATGGAGGCGCGCCTCCTGGACAGCCCGGCGCTCTCGCTGCCGCCCCGGGTCCCGATCGTGGTCGCGGACAGCGGGGGAGCGTCGCGGTACTGCGTGGTGGACTCGGACCAGCACGGCGGGGCCCGCCTGGCCACGGAGCACCTGCTCGACCTGGGGCACGAGTCCGTCCGGCACATCGGCGGACCGCTCAACGCCTTCGCGGCCGCCAGCAGGGCGGCCGGGTGGCGGGAAGTCCTGCTCGCGCGCGGGGTCACTCCTCCGGATGTGCTCGTCGGCGACTGGACGGCGGACTCCGGCCACCGGCTGGGCGCCGTGCTCGCCGCCGACCCGCAGGTCACAGCGGTCTTCGCGGCCAACGACCAGATGGCGCTGGGCGTGATGCGCGCCCTGCACGAGGCGGGGCGGCGCATCCCCGGCGAGGTGAGTGTCGTCGGGTTCGACGACACCGAGGACTCCGACTCCTACTGGCCGCCGCTCACCACGGTGCACCAGGATTTCGCCGAGGTCGGCCGCCGGTGCGTCGACACTCTGCTGCGCGAGATCGACCACGGCGGTCTCGACCACGGCGAACTCGACTATGGGGATCGGCAGTTGCGCCAGCACGTCGTGCCCACCTCGCTGGTCGTGCGCGAGAGCACGGGGCGGGGTCCCGTCAGCCCGGCCTGAGCGGCCGTCAACTCCTTGTGTCTGTCCAGAGTCTTGACAGTACGACGTCGCTGTCCAAATATGTCGCCATGGTTACGCAACCATAAACGAGAGCGCACAAAGTTGGACATCCACAGAGACGCCAACGACTGGAGAGCCGCATGTTCGCTCGGGTACGGATGCACAGGAAGTCGGCAGGGGCCGTCTCGGCCGTCGCGGTGGCTGCGGCCTCCGTGCTCTTCATCGCACCGGCGCAGCCGGCGTCAGCCGCCACCAACCAGTTCAAAGGTGTGAACTGGGCTGACACGCGCGACAACTACAACACCGGGTGGGTCATCCCGGACGGACTGGCCGCGTCGGACAGCTACGCGCAGGTGTACTCGATCGCCAACACCTACATCAAGGCGTTCCAGAACAACCTCGGCGCGAACACCGTGCGCCTGCCGATCAACCCGCCGAGTGTGAGCGAGTCCTGGTGGAGCGCCTACCGCGGGGCGATCGACGCGGCCCTCGCGGACAACATGAAAGTGATCATCAGCGCCTGGACGCAGAGCACCAGCACCGGGACGATCACCGACATGACGGCGTGGCAGTCGATGTGGAGCACCGTCGTCGGCCAGTACGGCGGCAACAGCAATGTGTACTTCGAACCGCTGAACGAGCCGTACGGCTACTCGCTGAGCCAGTGGGTCTCCATCTGCTCCTCCTGGCTCTCGACCCACTCCAGCGTCCCCAAGGCACGGGTCATCGTCAGCGGCACCGGCTACAACGACAGCGTGACCGGCGTCGGGGCGGCCTCCGCGCTGGCGGGCACCCTGTTGTCGCTGCACTACTACCCCACCTGGAACAGCTACACCCAGGAATCGCAGTGGCAGTCGGACCTCAACAACCGTATCGGCAGCTACAGCAGCCGAACGATCATCGACGAGTTCGGCGTGCCGATGACCACCGGCACCAACTACCTGACGAACCACAACGGGGCCCTGAACCAGTCCTACTTCGCCGCCGTCACCGACCTGGCCCGCTCCGACGGCATGGGCAGCGTCTACTGGGCCGGCCTCAAGACCGGGGACAGCTTCTCGGCGGAGGCGCACAACGGCAGCGGCCTGTCGAACAACAACGCCTCGGGAGTCACCCAGCTGCGCTGGGGCTGGGGCTACTAGTACGGGCTCGTGATGGTGACGATGCGCGCCTGGATCCTGCCGTCCACCGGACCCGGGCCGCATCGTCGGGCGATCGCCGCCGCGCACGCCGCGGTCGCCTCGGCGAGATCCGCACCGGAGCGCTCCTCGATCTCGGTGCGCAACGGCGACCCCTGGCAGTACCCGAGGGCCGGCACCTGCGCCGATGCCGCGCGGCTGTGCGCGGTGAGCGTCTCGTGGCGCGGCTCGGCGGAGAAGCCCGCGCTCGCCAGGTCGGCCGAGATGGCGTCCGGATCGGTGTAGCCGTACGGTGTGCGGGCCAGGAAGCGCGGCGGGCGGGCCGGATACACCTCGGCGAGGGTGCTGCTGACGATGTCGGCGAACTCGTTCTCCTCGATCCGGTCCCACACGTTGAACACCAGGGTTCCGCCGGGACGCAGCACGCGTCGTGCCTCGCTGAACGCGGCGACCTTGTCCGGGAAGAACATCACGCCGAACTGGCAGAAGACCACGTCGAAACTGGCGGCCGGGAAGGGCAGCCGCAGGGCGTCGGCCTGCTGCCACCGCACCGGCTGCGCGGTGCCGACGGCCTCGGCCTGATCGAGCATCGCCTGGTTCAGGTCGGTCGCCACCAGTTCCACCCGCTCGGACAGCGCTCGTGCCACCGCACGGGTGACGACGCCGGTGCCGGCGGCGATCTCCAGGGCCCGGGCCGGACGCAGTTCCGCGACACGTCGGGCGAGGTCCTCGGCGTAGGGCTCAAAGATCAGCGGCACGAGGTACCGCTCGTAGAGCTCGGGGATCGCGCCTGCGAACACCGCATCGGAACCGGTCACGTCCACATGTCTCCGCTCTGCCGCAACCACCCCCTTGATTCTACGCGCCGGCGTCGGCGGGCGGTGGCCCTGCTCGAACCATAGCTTTGCTTCCATCTGACGACAGTGGTCGTGTATTTGCCTAATGGATTTAGGTAAATTAGCCTGCCATGCATGAGGCCACTGACCGAGCAAGAGATCCGTTCCGCGTTCGTGAACTGCACCAAGGGCGAGGCGAAGCGCCTGGCCGTCCCCCGCGACCTGGTCGAGCAGCCCTGGGACGACCTGGACTTCCTCGGCTGGCGGGACCCCCAGGCCCCCCAGCGGGCCTACCTCGCCACCGAGTTGGACGGAGGCGTGGCGGCGCTCGCCCTGCGCTGCCCGAGCCCCGCCTCCTGGCAGACCCGGCTCAGCATGTGCTCGATGTGCGTGACCACCCACTCCGGAGGCGTCTCGCTGATGGTCGCCGCGAGGGCGGGCAAGGCCGGGCAGCAGGGCAACTCCGTGGGCGCGTACATATGCAGCGACCTCGCCTGCCCGCTGTATGTGCGGGGCAAGAAGGAGGTGGGCGTCGGAGCGCGGCCCCACGAGTCGCTCACCCTGGAGGAGAAGATCCAGCGGACCGTCGCGAACCTCGCCGCGTTCATCGCCAAGGTCACCGCATGAGCCCTGGATGGTTCTGGATCGCCTTTTTCTAGGTGCCGGGATACCAGGCCAGGGCGTGTGCCTCGGCGAGGGTGTCCCGCACCTGGATGCGATACCTGACGGCCTGGGCCGGATCGCTCTCGGTCAGTGCCGCCGCCGCCAGTGCCGCCGCCGAGGTCGCCCAGGCCAACAGTCGCACGGCGTCCTGGCGGGAGCTGTCGCTCAGGGTGGCGTCCGGCAGATCGGCTGCGTGCCGCGCGAGCAGAATGGAAAGCACGCGCAGATGAGTGCGGGTGGCACTCGGACTGGGTAGGGGGTCTGGTGCGTGACGGCCCACGGCGGTCTCCTGGGGAATTTGACGTGTACTCTCCCTATCCTTTCGCATATGCGATAGGCATGTGCAGGAACTGCCGGGAAAGTGTGCAGGCGATCAGATATTTTTTTGGAGATCTTGTGTTCTCCTGCTGAACGCTTTGCCCTGCCTCCGAGTTGAGGGCCCGTCGGCCCTTCTTTGCGGCCGCGTTTCCGCGATGTTTCCCGTAGTGACGTCGAATAGATGATCGTCGGTTGGGTCTTGTCTGCACACGGACACCTCGCCTAACGTACTCGGAAGTTGCCACCCCGGACCGGGGAGGCAGAAGCGGCCGGGGTACCCCCACCCCTGCGCTGATGTTCCGTCACAAGCCCCCGGGCACACCCCCATTTCTGGAGGCAGTACGTTGCGTACCACCCCGAACTCCCGCGCCTCCCGGCGCGTAGCGCTCCCGCTGCTCGGCTCGGCGGCCCTCGCCGCGGCCGGTCTGCTGGGCGCCGCTCCCGCCGGAGCGGCCACCGCGCACTCGGCCCACACCAGTTGGGTGCACTCCTGCGCCGTGGTCCACACCGTGGGCCAGGCGGCCTGCAACGCGCTCCGGGTCACCAGCACCACCGAGCACGTCCACGCGCTCGGCGTCACCGCCAACGCCACGCCGTCCGGCTTCGGCCCCAGCAGCCTGCTGAGCGCGTACAACCTGCCGGCCGACGGCGGCGCCGGTCAGACCGTCGCGATCGTCGACGCCTACAACGACCCCAACGCCGCCGCGGACATGGCCGTCTACCGCTCCCAGTACGGGCTGCCGGCCTGCACCAAGGCCAGCGGCTGCTTCAAGCAGGTCAGCCAGACCGGCAGCACCACCTCGCTGCCCACCAGCAACACCGGCTGGGCCGGGGAGATCTCGCTGGACCTGGACATGGTCTCGGCGATCGCCCCCGAGGCCAACATCATCCTGGTGGAGGCCAAGAGCGCGTCGATGACCAACCTCGGCACGGCCGTCAACGAAGCGGTGGCGCTGGGCGCCGGGTTCGTCTCCAACAGCTACGGCGGCTCGGAGTCCAGCTCCGACACCACGTACGACAGCAGCTACTTCAACCACCCGGGCGTGGTCATCACCGCCAGCTCCGGCGACTCCGGCTACGGCGTCGAGTACCCGGCGGCGTCCCAGTACGTCACCGCGGTGGGCGGCACCTCGCTGTCGACCTCGTCCAACTCCCGCGGCTGGACCGAGAGCGTGTGGTCCACCAGCAGCACCGAGGGTGCGGGCTCCGGCTGCTCGTCCTACGACGCCAAGCCGAGCTGGCAGACCGACGCCGGCTGCTCCAACCGCACCGTCGCCGACGTCTCCGCGGTCGCCGACCCGGCCACCGGCGTCGCGGTCTACCAGACCTACGGCGCCTCGGGCTGGGCCGTGTACGGCGGCACCAGCGTCGCCTCGCCGCTGATCGCCGCGGTCTACGCGGACGCGGGCACCCCGACCGTCGACTACCCGGCGGCCGACCTGTACGCCAACACGTCCTCGCTCAACGACGTGACCAGCGGCTCCACCACCAGCTGCTCCCCGGCCTACCTGTGCACCGCCGAGACCGGCTACGACGGCCCGACCGGCCTGGGCACCCCGAACGGTCTCACCGCCTTCACCGGCTGACGGACCGTCACTGACACACCCCCACCGACACACCCCCACCGGCAGGGCCGGGTCCGGGCGCGCCGCGCACGCGACCCGGCCCTGCCGTCATCCGCTCAGGAGGCCGAGGACAGCGGCGCCACCGCCCGTACCACCAGCTCGCGCCAGCCGGCCTCGATCCGCTCCAGCGGCAGGCCGCGCTGCTGCACCAGATGGTGGATCAGGGCCGGGTCCAGATAGCCGGCCAGCGTCTGGGCCACCAGCTCGACATCGCCGACCGCGCCGGCCTGGCGCAGCAGCATCGCCACATGGGTGACCCGGAGCACCCCGGCCGGCACGGTGTAGCGCCGGCTCGCGCAGGCGTCGGCGGCCAGGTAGAGGTCCATGCTGCAGAGCAGGTGGCGGATGGTGGCCGCGCCGAAGGCGTCCAGCCGTTCCAGCGGCTCGGCGCCCGGGCCCAGCGGCGGCGGGCCGAAGAGATAACCGCGCTGGTACTCCTCCTCGGCGTGTTCGAGCAGCGCCAGCATCAGGCCCTCACGGTCCCCGAAGCGCCGGAACAGCGTGCCCTTGCCCACGCAGGCCGCGTCGGCCACGGCCTCCATGGTGACGTTCTGGGCGCCGTGCTCGCGCACCAGCGCAGTGGCGGCGTCGAGCAGGCGGGCCCGGTTGCGGGCGGCGTCGGAGCGCTCCCGGGGCGTCTGGTCGACGACGGGAAGTTCGGGACGACAGGGCGACGGCGTCTCGGCGGGGCGGGGGAGCTGCGCGGTCATGGCTCCACGATAGCCCCAGTCCGGGAAAAGTGGACTCGGGTCCGCTTTTCGTGCTACGACTGTACCCGGACCACAGTCCACTTCCGTGGACGCTCTGCCCAACCTTCAGGAGCACGTCATGTCTGTTCGCGTTCTCGCCCTCGTCGGCAGCCTTCGCGCCGGTTCGCACAACCGCCAGCTCGCCGAGGCAGCGGTCAAGCACGCCCCTGAGGGCGTCGAGGTCGTCATCCACGAGGGTCTTGCCGACGTTCCCTTCTACAACGAGGACATCGACGTCGAGGGCTCCGTCCCCGCCGCCGCCACCGCGCTGCGTGAGGCCGCCGCCCAGGCCGACGCCTTCCTCTTCTTCTCCCCCGAGTACAACGGCACCGTCACCGCCGTGCTGAAGAACGCCATCGACTGGCTGTCCCGCCCCTACGGCGCCGGCGCCCTCTCCGGCAAGCCCACCGCCGTGGTCGGCACCGCCTACGGCCAGTTCGGCGGCCTGTGGGCCCAGGACGAGGCCCGCAAGTCCCTCGGCATCGCCGGCGCCAACGTGCTGGCCGACGCCAAGCTGTCCGTCCCCGGCTCCGTGGTGCGCTTCGCCGAGCTGCACCCGCAGGACGACGCCGAGATCGTCGAGCAGCTCCCCGCGGTCCTGGCCCAGCTCGCCGAGGCCACCGCGGTCTCGGCCTGACGCCTCGCCGCACAGGCGTTCCCACGCCTCGGGCCCTGGCCGGCCCCGTTCCGCAGCGCGCGGACCGGGGCCGCCGGGGCCCGTCGCCGTTCACCAGTGAGCTGGGCGCCGCATCGTGTCGGGGAGCACGGTCGTCCGGTCACCCCTGGCCGCGTCCAGCTGCGACTGCACCAGGAACAGCGCCCCGGTCAGATCCGCTCCGCGCAGGTCCGCGTCACGGAAGTCGGCGCCGATGACATCGGCGGTCCGCAGGTCCGCGCCGCGCAGATCGGCCCCGATCAGCAGGGCGCCGCGCAGATTGGCGCCGCGCAGGCCGGCCCCCTTCAGCCGCGCCCCGATCAGGTCCGCCCCGCGGTGGTCCCGCTTCCTCCCGGTCACCGCGGCCCGGACCAGTTCGCTCGCCCGGAGCAGCAGCGGGTTGACGCCGCCCCGGATCGCGTCCACGTCCAGCCCCGGCAGGGTGTCCGCGTCGCCCAGGGTGAGCCGCTCGGTCTCCGCGAAGGCGGCCCGCAGCTCACCGTGGACGGCGGCGGCCGCAGGCCGGGCGAGGGCCTCCGCGAGATACCTCAGCAGCTCCTGCAGGTCGCGCATCACCGGGAACACCGCGAACATCCGCCGCGCCGAGCCCGGGTCCTGCCGCCAGTCCCGGCCCAGGAAGGTGACCTGGGAGACCTTCTGGCCCGCGCCGAAGCAGTCGTAGACGGTGCAGCCCTTGAACCCCTCGTCCCGCAGCCGGGTGTGGATGCCGCAGCGGAAGTCGCCGCCCAGGTTCGGACAGGCCTGCCCGGCGCCCTTGTCGACGGCGAAGTCCGCCGAGCGCGCGAACGCGGGCACGACGCAGCACAGCGCGAAGCAACTGCCGCAGTCGGCCCGCTGTTCGGACGGGTCGATGGTTCCTGACGTTCCTGACACGGTGCGGTCACTCCGGGGACGGGGTCGGGCGCTCACCCCGGAACCCTAGCCGCAGTCCGGGCTACCCGCGGCCGAGCGCAGGGCTTCGATCAGCGTCAGCCAGCCCCGGCGTCCTGATGGGCGTCGGGGCTGGATCAGCTTTAGCCCTGGCGGGCCTTGTAGCGGGGGTCGCGGCGGTTGATGACGAAAACCCGGCCGCGGCGGCGGACGACCTGGGCGCCCGGCTTGGCCTTCAGCGATTTGAGCGACTGGCGGACCTTCATGGGCGTTCCTCTCCTTGCTCTGTGGCCATGACAACGCGGTCGCGGGTTGCCGTATTCCTCCTGGACTTGCCGTTAATCGCTTCGGACGCCGTGGCGGTTGCCTTTACCGTGGCCCGGTGGCGACTCAGGTGATCGTGTTGAACGGTGGGTCCAGTTCGGGGAAGTCCGGGATCGTCCGGTGTCTGCAGGCGGTGCTGCCGGATCCGTGGCTTGCCGCCGCGATTGACTCGCTGGTGGAGGCGATGCCCGCTTCCCTGCGGAGCTCGTCGGCAGGGATCGACTTCGCCGCGGACGGCGGTGTGCAGGTGGGATCGCAGTTCCGGGAGCTGGAAGCGGCATGGATGGAGGGGGTCGCAGCGATGGCCCGGGCGGGGGCCCGGGTCATCGTCGATGACGTGTTCCTCGGCGGAGCGGCGTCGCAGCAGCGGTGGCAGAAGGCTCTGGGCGGACTGGAGGTGCTGTGGGTCGGGGTCAGGTGTGAGGCTTCGGTCGCTGCAGGTCGCGAGGTTGCCCGTGGGGATCGGGGCCGGGGGATGGCCGCGTCGCAGGCGGAGATGGTCCACCGGGGCGTGGTCTACGACCTGGAGGTGGACACCACGCACACGGAGTCGCTGGAGTGTGCGCGGGCTGTCGCCGCCCGGGTCGGGTGACCGACTACTGGTGGAGACGCTGCTGCCAGTCGATGGGCACCCGGCCGGCCGGGCCCGGGGTGGGCTGGTCGAGTGGGTGGTGTTCGGGTCCGGCCAGGGCAGGGCCGCTCTCGTAGAACTGCTCGTCCGGGTAGCTCCAGAACCAGGCCTCGCCGGGCTCGAAGCTGGTGATCACCGGGTGGCCGGCGGCGGCGGCGTGGGCGCTCGCGTGCTGTGAGGGCGAGCTGTCGCAGCAGCCGATGTGGCCGCAGAAGGCGCAGCGCCGCAGGTGGAACCACCAGCCGTCGGCAGCGTCGCATTCCGCGCAGCCGGCACCGCTGGGGGCTGCGGTCGGGTCGATCGCGGGGATGTCACTCATCGTGCGCTTCTTCCTGGTCGGGATCGTGTGCGGTCAGCGGCAGCGTCACCCGGAACAGGGTGTCGCCCGGTACCGATTCGACCCTAAGGTCCCCGTGGTGACGGTGCACGACGATCCGCCAGGAGATGTCGAGCCCGAGCCCGGTGCCCTCGCCGACCGGCTTGCTGGTGAAGAAGGGTTCGAAGATCCGCCCCTGGATGTCCGCGGGCACCCCGGGGCCGGTGTCGCGGAAGCCGACCACCGCCTGGTCGTCCTCCGTGCGGGTGCTGATGGTCAGCGTGCCGTGCCCGGCCATGGCGTAGAGGGCGTTGTCGATCAGATTGGTCCACACCTGGTTCAGCTCCGCCGCGAAGGCCGGGACCCGGGGCAGCGAGCGGTCGTAGTCGCGTACCACGGTGACGCCGGGCCCGAGCTTGCCGCCCAGGATGACCAGGGTGCTGTCCAGCAGCTCGTGCAGGTCGACCTGCTGGTAGGGGGCGCGGTCCAGCTGGGAGTACTGCCGAGCTGCCCCCACCAGGGAGGAGATCCGCGAGGACGCCGTCTCGATCTCGGACAGCAGCAGTTCTGTCTCCACGCCGTGGACCAGCCAGCGCAGCGCCCCCGGCAGGCCCTCGGGGCCGACCGCCGCGTCGACCTGCTCCAGCCAGTCCGCGTCCAGTCCGGCCTGGACCAGCACCGGGGCCAGCTCCCAGCCCTCGGCCACATCGTGGTCGTCCAGCCAGTCCGTCAGGGCGTCCTCACGGTCGGACGCCTCCAGCGGCCCCAGCACCGGCTGTCCGGCGACGGCACGCACCGCGTCGTCCTGCAGCCGCACCAGTTCGTCCAGCGCCGCGCCCTTGCCGGGGCTCCCCGCCAGCTCGCCCAGCGCGCCGCGCATCTGCGCGACCCGCTCCCGCAGCGCCGCGGTGGCACGTACCGCCGCCGCGGCGGGGTTGTTCAACTCATGGGTCAGCCCGGCCGACAGCGTGCCCAGGGCGAGCAGCCGCTCGCGCTGGCCGACCGCCTGCTGGAGCGTCCGGGTGCCGAAGAACAGCCCCTCCAGCAGATGCTCGGCCATGGGGAACCAGTCGTGCATCAGCCCGGCGAAATCGTGGGCCGACAGCACGAAGAACCGCGTGGGCACGACCACCCTCATCGAGTTCACATACACCTGCGGCACCCGCTCGCCCAGATAGGCCTGGAAGGCGCCCGAATAGACCCCGGGGCTGGAGGACCGGTTGACCTCGATGTCGTCGGGGCCGACCCGGCGCGAGAGCACCACGGTGCCCTCGACCATGACGTAGAAGCGGGTCGCCGGCTCGCCCTCGGCGTACACCGGGCCGGGCTCGTAGCACTCCACCCGGCCCACCCGGCAGAGCCACGCCAGTTGATCGGGTGTCAGCTTCTCGAACAGGAACAGCGAGCGCAGCTCCTCCGGAGAACAGATCACACCGCTCACCTCGCCCGTCACAGCTTGTCCAGGTAGCGGTGGACGAACATGACCGCCATCGCGCCCTCGCCGACCGCCGAGGCGACCCGTTTCGCGGACTCCGAGCGCACGTCACCGGCCGCGAACACCCCTGGCACGCTGGTCTCCAGATGGTGCGGCGGACGGTCCAGCGGCCAGCCGCCGGAGCGCTGCCCGGCCTCGCCCAGATCCGGACCGGCCAGGACGAAGCCGTGGTCGTCGCGCACCACCACCCCGTCGAGCCACTGGGTCATCGGCACCGCGCCGATGAAGACGAACAGCCACTGCGCGTCGACCTCCTCGGTGCGGCCGGTCGCGGTGTCGAGCAGGGTCAGCCGCTCCAGATGGTCCTCGCCGTGCGCGGCGACGACCTCGGTCCCGGTGCGGACGGTGATCACCGGGTCGGCCTCGACCTGCTGGATCAGGTAGTGCGACATGGAGGCGGTCAGCGACTCGCCGCGGACCAGCATGGTGACCGACTTGGCGCCCCTGGACAGGAAGACCGCGGCCTGCCCGGCGGAGTTGGCGCCGCCGACGATGTAGACGTCCTGGCCGGCGCAGCCCACCGTCTCGGTCAGCGCGGAGCCGTAGAAGATGCCGCGGCCGGTCAGCTCCTCCATGCCGGGGGCGGTCAGCTGCCGGTAGGCGACGCCGGTGGCCAGGATGACGGTGTGCGCGGAGATGGCGCTGCCGTCCGCGAAGCGGACCGTCCGGGCCGAGCCGCAGATCTCGAAGCCGGTCACCTCACGGGCGGTCAGGATCTCAGCGCCGAACTTGGTGGCCTGGCGGCGGGCCCGGTCCGCGAGCTGCGAGCCGGAGACCCCGTCCGGGAAGCCGAGGTAGTTCTCGATCCTGGAGCTCTGCCCGGCCTGGCCGCCGGTGGCGGTGCGCTCGATCAGGACGGTGCGCAGGCCCTCGGAGGCCCCGTACACGGCCGCGCCCAGACCGGCCGGGCCGCCGCCGATGACGATGAGGTCGTAGAAGTCGGCGGCGGGGGTCGTGGAGAGGCCGACCCGCTGGGCCAGCTCCTCGTTGCTGGGCTCGACGAGGGCGTCGCCGTCGGTGGTGATCACCACGGGCAGCCGCTCCCCGTCCTCGCCGGCGGCCGCCAGCAGCTGCCGGCCCTCGGCCTCGGTGACCGGGTACCAGCGGTAGGGGACCTGGTTGCGGGCCAGGAACTCGCGGACCTCGGAGGAGCGGGCCGACCACCGGTGCCCGACCACCTTGGTCTCGTCCACCTGGTGCGGGTCGTCGGCCAGCCAGGCCTTCAGCAGGCTGTCCAGGACCGGGTAGAGCTTCTCCTCGGGCGGGTCCCACGGTTTGAGCAGGTAGTGGTCCAGGTCCACCACATTGATGGCGTCGATGGCGGCGCCGGTGTCCGCGTAGGCGGTCAGCAGCACCCGGCGGGCCTGGGGGTAGATGTCCATGGCCGCTTCCAGGAACTCGATGCCGTTCATCTCCGGCATCCGGTGGTCGGCCAGCAGCACCGCGACCAGCTCGCCGCGCAGCTTCATCTCCCGCAGCGCCTCCAGCGCCGAGGGGCCCGACTCGGCCCTGACGATACGATGGCCCTCGCCGTAGCGGCGCCGCAGGTCCCTGGCGACAGCCCGGGACACCGCCGGGTCGTCGTCCACGGTCACGATCAC
Organism: Streptacidiphilus sp. EB103A; assembly: GCF_041261405.1. Taxonomy (NCBI): domain Bacteria; kingdom Bacillati; phylum Actinomycetota; class Actinomycetes; order Kitasatosporales; family Streptomycetaceae; genus Streptacidiphilus; species Streptacidiphilus sp. EB103A. The sequence continues at coordinate 304,437 of NZ_JBGCAQ010000005.1, forward strand.
CGGTCGCTTGGTGCTCTCCGGTCCGGTCGTCGTCGGCATCGCCGCTCCGCCCTGTCGTCGGATCTGCCCTGTCGTCGGGTCTGCCCGGCCCAGAGGTCGTGAGAGGGCCGGGTTCCTACGCTATCCGCTCGGGCGCGTCCGATCCTCCGGACGTGTGACTGGGTGCGGCGAACCGGGTCGGGAACCTGTGAATCATGGAACGGCGGCGTGACGGATCCCACAGTCTGTTGTGGTTTCAATCAAGGTCTGTCTACCTTTCTGGCGTTCGCACTTAAGCGGAACCGACATCTCCGGAACGCCGAGTCCTGCCGCCGGAGAAGTTGCGACACCAGCTACCGCACCACGGCAGGAGCGGGGGAACCAGGTAAGCCGCCACGTCGACCTTGGTCGTCGACGTGGCTTGGGGTGAAGTCGTGCTGCGCACGACCGGGCAACTCCAGCCCGAATCCGACAGCTCACCTCGTAGGCGTGGGAGAGGAAACGCTGCTTCATGCTGTCCGTCCACGGGCGTCACCGCGCTCCGAAGCCCCGACGCACCACCGCCCAGCGCCTCATCGCCTCGGCCGGACTGGCCGGCGTCGGCCTCACCGTCCCGCTCGTCACCGCCGGCAGTGCCTCCGCCGCCAGCGTCTCCACCTGGGACGCCGTGGCGCAGTGCGAGAGCACCGGCAACTGGAGCATCAACACCGGCAACGGCTACTACGGTGGCCTGCAGTTCTCGGCGTCCACCTGGGCCGCCTACGGCGGCACCCAGTACGCCGCCACCGCCGACCAGGCCACCAAGGACCAGCAGATCGCGGTCGCGGAGAAGGTCCTGGCCTCGCAGGGCCCGTCCGCCTGGCCGGTCTGCGGGCCGCAGGCCGGTCTCACCCAGGGCGGCGCGGCCGCCTCGGTGAACACCTCGTCCTCCGCCGGCTCCTCTTCGAGCTCCTCCTCGACCTCCTCCAGCAGCTCGTCCTCGGACACGTCCAGCTCCTCGGACTCGTCCTCCTCCTCGGACACGTCCTCCTCGTCCACCGCGAGCAGCGGCAGCTACACCGTGGCCGCGGGCGACTGGCTGTCGACGATCGCGACCAAGGAGCACGTCTCCGGCGGCTGGCAGCGCCTCTACGCGCTGAACCGCTCCGTGCTCACCTCGGGCCCCAACGTGATCTACCCGGGCCAGAAGCTGACCCTGGGCAGCGCCTCGGGCTCGACCTCCTCCAGCAGCAGCTCGGACTCGACGGCCACCGACGCCTCGGCCACCACGTCCAGCAGCGGCTCCAGCTCCAGTACCACCACCGCGAGCAGCACCTCGACCAGCTCCAGCAGCGGCATGGCCGCGGCCGCCGCCTTCGCGCTGTCGAAGGTCGGCGAGTCCTACGTCTACGGCGGCACCAGCGACGCGGGCTGGGACTGCTCCGGCCTGGTCCAGGCCGCCCTGGCCAAGGCCGGCATCTCCGCTCCGCGCACCAGCGAGGAGCAGGCCACCGCCAGCACCCGGGTCTCCCTGGACTCGCTCCAGGTCGGCGACCTGCTGTTCTGGTCCAGCGACGGCACCGCGTCCGGCGCCTACCACGTGGCGATGTACGTCGGCAACGGCGAGTACGTCGAGGCCGCCAACCCGAGCTCCGGCGTGAAGACGGACACCATCAGCAACTGGGCCCCCGCCTTCGCGGGCCGCATCAGCTGACCTGTTGACCAGCTGACGCGACATCATCTCCACCCGTCAGGGGCGCGGCCGGTCCGGCCGCGCCCCTGAGGGAGTTCCGTCCAGGCTGAGCCGCAGCTCGCGGAAGCGCTCGGCGATGGCGTCCAGGGTGTAGTGGGCGTTGAGGCCGCTGGGATTGGGCAGGACCCACACCGCCGTCCCGCCGAGGGCGGAGGACTGCGGGCCGACCGCGGCTCGGGGCGCGTCGAACGCCACCCGGTAGGCGCCGATGCCCAGCACGGCTAGCGCCTGCGGGCGCAGCCGCTCCACCCGTTCGCGTAGCGCCACCCCGCCCTCCCGGTACTCCTCGGCGGTCAGCTCGTCGGCCTTGGCGGTGGTCCGGGCGACGACATTGGTGATGCCCAGGCCGAAACCCAGCAGTTCCTGCTGCTCCTCCGGCTGCAGCCGGCGCGGGGTGAACCCGCTGAGGTGCAGCGCGGGCCAGAAGCGGTTGCCGGGGCGCGCGAAGTGGTGGCCGGTGGCCCCGGACCACAGCCCGGGGTTGATACCGCAGAACAGCACCCGCAGTCCGGGAGCGATCACATCGGGGATGGTCAGGTCGGGGGCGGCGGCGAGCTGCTCTGCTGTGGGCTTCACGAACGACAGTCTGCCCGCTGCGACCGGCGGTCCGTTGAACGGCCCCTCCGCTGCGTTAGCATCCAGGGACGCCGCCAGGCCGTCGTTCGAAGGAGAGCCCGCACCATGCCCGACCAGCCGGACCCGCTGTTCGCGGGCGTCGACGCGCTGCTGGCCGCGGTGCAGTCGGGCCAGGTCCTGCCGGTCCCGGAAGAGCGGGTGCGGCTGCGGCGGGCCGCCGGGCTCACCGAGGCGGCGGTCGCCCAGGCACTGAGAACCCGGCCGGCCTCGGTGCAGGCATGGGAGGAGGGCCGCAGCGAGCCGTCGGGTGCCAAGCGGGAGGCGTACCGCCGCCTGCTGGAGGGCCTCGCGCAGCGCTTCCCCGGCGAGGCCGAGGGTGAGGCTGCGGCTGAGAAGGTGCCCGCGCCCGTTCCCGTCCCGGCGCCGCCCGCGCGGTCCGAGTCGCGCGGCTCCCGCCCCGCCCCGGTGCCGCTCTCCGACGAGCAGGCCGAGCGCCGCTTCGCCAACGGCCCGCTCCTGGTCCTGGACGGCGACGGGACCGCCTACGGCATCGGCGGCCTGGTCCTGGACTGCCCGGCCCGTACTCTTCCCGCGCTGGTGGACTGGACTCTGACGCAGGCTCAGATCGGCTCGCCCCGACTGCACCGCTCCGGCCGGGACGGCGACCCCCTGGTCGTCCTCACCGCAGCGGCCGCCGAATCCCTCGGGCTGCCGCTGGAACTCGCGGACCGGCGCGGCCTGCGGCTCCCCGACAACCACCCCGTCATCAAGCAACTGACCAAGGCCAAGTGGCAGTTGACGAAGCGTGGGTTCGGCCCCTGGGCCCGGATCTACCGCCCGGCCGAGGGCGGCCGGCGCCACTGCGTCCAACTCGCGGTACTGCCCTGGGAGGCACTGGACACCCGCGCCTGGAACGACGCCGCGACCCTGCCGCCGCCCGAACTCGCCCAGGTGCTGGGCGAGTACGCGACCCGGGTGATCACGCCGCGCGGCTCCACCGCTGTCTCCGGCTTGGAGCTGATGTCCGCGCTGCGCCCGCCCACCCGTGCGGTGCGCGGCGAGGACGGCGTCTGGCAGTCCGGCCCGGTCCCCGGCTCGCTCGCGGTCGCGGTCGACCCGGCCCCGCCGGAGGCCCCCGACGAGCACCCGGTCGCGGTCGGCCGGGCCGAGGGCGAGGTACTCGACGAGGAGGCCTACGAGTGGATCCGTGATCCGGAACTGCTCACCGACGCCGAGTGCGAGCTGCCCTGGGCGGTGGGTGTGGACGTCAACATGGCCTTCGCTGCCGCCGCGAACCGGCTCAACGTCGGCCTGGGCGCCCCGGTCCACGTCCATCAGCCCGCATTCGACAAGACGTTGCCCGGGTCCTGGTTCGTCGACCTCTCCCACGTCTCCTTCGACCCGCGGCTGCCCAACCCCTTCACGCCGGACGGCGAGCAGCCGCAGGGCCCGGCCTGGTACGCCACCCCGACCGTTGCCTACGCAGTCGAACTCGGGTACAGCGTAAGGCCGTTGGAGGGCTGGCTGCGCCCGGAGCACGGCCCCTACCTGGATCCCTGGTACCAGCGGCTGCGGGACGCCTACCTGGCCACCATGGCCGAGCTGGGGGTCACTTCGGCGATGACGCCCGCCGAGTTCCTGGCCGCGATGGAGCAGCACAAGCAGCGCGACCCCGGGCGGGCCGCGGTGCTGTCCGCGATCAAAGCCACCGTCAAGGGCGGCATCGGCAAGCTGCGCGAGCGCCCCCAGGGCGCCCGGCACCGGCCAGGTGAGCGCTGGCCGGCACTGGAGCGTCCCACCTGGCGTCCCGACATCCGCGCCGCGGTGATCTCGGCCGCGCGGATCAACATGCACCGCAAGATGCTGGCGCTGGCCACCAAGGCCGACCTGTACCCGGTCGCGGTGCTCTCCGACTGCGCGGTCTATCCCTCCCCGGGGCCGTCGCCGCTGGACGTGCTGCCGTACGACCCGGCCACCGGCAAGCCGCTGCCGGGCGGATTCCGGCTCGGGGTGAGCCCGGGGATGGTCAAGCACGAGGGCACCCAGACCTTCCTCTGGGCGGCCCAACTCCTGGACCAGGCGCACAATCCGGCCCGGCACATCAAGGGCACCGACGCCGCCGCTGGCGGGGAGTAGGACACCGCCATGGGAACGATCGGCGACAGCCTGGAGCGCGCGGCCGAGGACACCTTCACCCGGAAGCCGCCGGTCTCCACCGCGGCGCGGGTCGGCTACCTGGTCAAGCAACTCGGCACCACCAGGGCCACGGCCCAACTGCTGGGAGTCTCCCAGCGCTCCGTCGAGCGCTACCTCAAGGGAACCCGCAGGCATCCGCCGCAGGCTATCGCTGCCAAGATCGACGCTGAAGTGAAGCGGCGCTGGCAGCCCCTGATCCGCAAGCGTGCCGTCAAGCGCGCGGTCGACACCGGCGGCATCACCGTTGAGACCCGCGCCCGCTTCGGCTTCACCGCCGCCCCCGGCTCCACCGACGACCCCCGGCTGCGCCGCATCACCGAACACCTCCCCCCGGCCTACGCCCAGCAGCTCTTCGACGCCCACGCGTCCGGCGCCACCGAACAGCAACTGGCCGCGATCGTCGCCCAGGGCCTCCAGGAGATGTACTTCAAGGACCGCGGCCGCCGCGCCCAGGGCCTGGTCGTCGACCTCAACACCATCGACTACCTGGACCTTTCGTACTGACGCGGGCCGTCATACGCCAGCGGCTCCGCTGGCCGGCACGAACGGCGTGAGAACGGTCGGGTTAGCCGTCGGTGCATGAGGGCCAGTGGGCTACTGCCCATTCCGTCCAGCCCGGCCATCCGGTTGGCGGGGGCGGGATCTCGCCGCCGTCGAGTTCGGCGGTGTCGGGTACCTGGAACTGCTCCCGCCACGCGTCCACGTCGGCCTCGCTCATCGGAAACGTCTGGTGCGGTGTCGTTTCCTGGCGGTGTGCGATGCGGACGAGCTGGACGTCTTTGTCCACGGGTAGGTAGACCACCTGGCATGCTGCCCCGGCCGACCGGGCCAGCCAGCGCAGTGCCGACCGTTCGTCGCGGCCCCAGAGCCCGTAGTCGAGCACGACGCTGGTCCCCAGTCTCAGCGCCTGAAGGGCGAGCGAGATGAGTCGGCCCTCGAGCACCCAGCGCTTGCCGTCGGCCATCGAGTCCCCGAACAGCGGGATCATCCAGTGATCCGGGGTCAGCCGCAGCGCTCGGTGCGTTGCAGCGAGTTCTCTGGCCCGGGTGGTTTTCCCCGCTGCGGGGAGCCCGACCATCAGGACCAGGGTGGCGACACGCGGGTCCTGCATGACGACGGGTCCGGCTGCGGACGGGCATGGGAGGGGTTCTTCGCACGGTGAACCGGAACGCTGCGACTGAGACATGAATCCCCTGATCAGGCAGGATGACCCGGCAGCACGGGAATACGCGAGTGACTGCCGGCAGGACACTGATCCGGCGGTACGTCCTGGCACTGCCCCCGACCGGGGCAGGGGGATGAGGCTGCGGTTACCGCAGCCTCGGTACCGCCGCTAAGCGGCGGTACGGGTAGTCATGGCAGCGCAGCAGCACATGCCTCCACTGTAGCCGACAGCGTCGGCGGTGATCTGCGCCCTGATTCCTGAGACAGAGACGGTCGCGCCGCGCCCGACCATCGCCACTGACCGACGCGCTCAACTCGCCAGCTGAAGCGTTCAGGCACAGCCTCGCGGGCGACCTGTTGGCCGACCGCGAGGGGTGCGGAGTTCAGCCCGGAATCAGACGGTCGCTTCGAGGGCGACCGGGATGTTCCCCCGGGTGGCGTTGGAGTACGGGCACACCAGGTGCGTGGTCTGCACCAACTGGTCGGCCGTGGCCTGGTCGAGGCCGGGCAGGTGGGCTGACAGGGCGACCTCGAGGGAGAAGCCCCCGTCGTCCAGGGTGACCAGGCTCACCGTGGACCGGACGGTCGACTCGCCCAGCTTCAGCTTCTGCTGACCCGCTATCAGGCGCATGCCGTTGTGGAAGCAGGCGGCGTAGCCGGCGGCGAAGAGCTGCTCGGGGTTGGTGCGGTCGCCGCCGGGGCCGCCCATCTCCTTCGGGACGGCGAGGAGTTCGTCGAGCACCCCGTCGATGGTGCGGACCTCTCCGTTGCGGCCGTCGCCGGTCGAGAGGGCTTCGGTGGTGTAGAGCGTGGACATGGTGTCTCCAATCACAGGTGTTCGGAAATGACGGTCGTCAGGTTGTCGGGGGCCGGACGGGGGTGCCCGTCCGGGGTGGCGGCCTGGGCGAGCAGGGTCAGGGCGGCCTGCGAGGCCGATCCCGCCGCGGCGGTGACCGCGACGAGTCGCTGTCCCTGTCCGTCCGGGACCGGCATGGCCTGCTGGGTGACGTCCATCGGCCCGACCAGCGGATGCCGCATCCGGTAGGCCGCCAGGTCCCAGGCCCGGACCCGGTGTTCGGACCACAGGTCGGTGAACTCCGGGCTGTGCATCACCAGTTCGCCGATCAGCGCGGCCAGCAGCGGATCGTCCGGGTACCGGCCGACGGCCAGCCGCAGTCGCCCCACCGCGTCCCTGGCCTTCTTCGGCCAGTCCTCGTAGAGCTCGCGGGTGTGGGCGTCCCGGAAGACCAGTCGCGCGGTGTTCGGACGCCGGGCCGGGTCGTCCGGGCTGCTCGGGTCGAGGTGTCCGGCGAAGAGCGCGTGCCCGGTGCGATTCCACGCCAGTACGTCGCTGCGGCGGCCGAGCACGATCACCGGGGTGTCCCCGAAGGCGTCGATCAGCCGCCGGGTCGGCTCGGCGATGCGCTCGGGCGCCGGCGCCCTGCGGGCACGGTCCTTGCCGCCCAGCCGTCCGACACCGGCGAGGTCGTACAGGTGCCGGTGCTCGGTCCGGTCCAGGCGAAGTGCGCGGGCGAGCGCATCCAGCACCTCCACCGAGGCATTGAGTGAAAGTCCCTGCTCCAATCGCGTGTAGTACGACTCGCTCACGCCCGCCAACCGGGCAAGCTCGTCCCGGCGCAGACCCGGCACCCGCCGCCGCTCGTCGAACTCCTGCAGCCCGACGTCCGACGGCTTCAGCAGCGCCCGACGGGTCCTCAGGAACCGCCCCAACTGCGACTTGCTCTTCATGGACTCGAGTATGGGCAGCGGCGGCTGCGCGTGCCTGCCCCTGCCAGTGCCAGGCAGGTCCGGACGGTTCTCAGGAATCGGGTTCTGTTTCGTCGGGGTGGTCCGAGCGCCATCGTGAGGGTCAGGGCCGTTGGACGACGAAGACGAACTCCTTGCCCGGACGATCGGGTGCGTCACGGACCTCGTGCATCACATATCCCCGCGCCGTCAGGTCCGCCTCGATCTCCTGGCGCTCTCGGAACCTCAGGGTTGAATCGGAAGTGAACTGTTGCCCGTCCGCAGCGAAGACGTAGTTCCAGCGGTACGTCACCAGGGGCTTGTTCACCTCGACCAGTTCGACCCAGCTCTCGACTGCGCCGACGCCCGGGATCTCGGTCACCCTGTGCGAAGCCGTGCGGTTCCAGGTCTCCCAGGCGCGCTTGGCCGGATTTCGGGTCTCGAACACCAGATGTCCGCCGGGCCGCAGGGCTTCGTAAGCCCCCTCGAGTGTTCGCTGCCAGGCGCATGGAGCGACGATGGCCTGGGCGACGTTTGCCGTCATGGTGACGAGGTCCACCTGCAGCGGTGGTAGGGCTGTTGCGTCACCGCAGATCCAGCGGACCCGATCACTGCCCGGCTTGCTCCGGGCCACCTCGATGGAGGCCCGAGCGGGATCGACACCGACGACCTCGATGCCGCGATCAGCCAACAGGAGCGCGAAGACGCCGGTGCCGCAGCCGATGTCCAGCACGTGTCTCGCATCGATGTGCCGGGCGAGGTCCAGATAGGTGTGGAGGTCGCTGCGATCCGGATCGAGCGGGTCGTAGATCGCCGCCAGCCGAGGGTGCTCGAAGATCTCCTCAGCCATGTGTCTGACGGTACGGCTCAGGTGCTCTGGCTCGTGGTGCCTTTCGGAACCGTTCGGTCGTCGGCTCGTCGGCTGAGTGTGTCCGCTGTCCCGTTCGTTCCCGTCACCGGCCCGTATGGGTTGCCACGAAGAACTTGATGACGACTGGGTTCACCGTGGGATCGGGTACAGGTTTCATGGCACCGGCCTGCTGCGGTGCCCTAGCGTCGTGCCATGACGATTCCAGCTGGACTGAGACGCACGGTCCTCCGGGCGCGGCGGGACAGCGGCTTTCTTGCCGCTGGTGTGCTGCCGCACCTGGCGCTGGTGCCCGTGTGGGCCTGGGCGGCGACGACCACCGCCAGGACGGGGAACTGGCTCCTTACGGTTTCCATCTCGGCCGCCCTGGTCCTGCTCGGCACCCCGGTGCTGACGGCCGTTCAGCGGGCCCGCTACCGGGTGCTCATCGGTGTGGACGTCCCCCGGCTCACCCCCACCGCGCCGGAACAATGGACGTGGGCCTCGACCGCCCGGTGGCTCGCGGCGACGCGGCCTTGGCGCAAGATCGGCTACCACCTCCTGCTGGGCCCGCTGCTCGCGCTGCTGGAACTGCTGGTGCTCGCGGTGGCAGCGGCGTGCCTGGCGGGCGTCATCGCCTGCGCCTGGTCATGGGCGCTGCCAACCGGAATCCGCCGGGACTGGTTCGGCTACCTGACCCAGCTGCCGGCTTACACAGCGGCTGGACTCCTGCTCCTGTGCGCCCTGCCCTGGACCGCGCGGGCAGTCGCCCGGGCCGAGGCGCGGCTGGCGTTGGGCCTGCTCGGGCCCAGCCGGGCGCAGCGGCTCCAGGAGCGGGTCGATCAGCTGGCCGTGAGCCGGACCGACTTGATCGAGGCCGTCGACGCGGAGCGCCGCCGGATCGAGCGCGACCTGCACGACGGCACCCAGCAGCGGTTGGTGTCTCTCGCGGTCAACCTGGGGCTGGCCATTGCCACCCGCCCGGACCTGCCGAGTGATGCCCGCGAGGTGATCGCGAGAGCGCACCTGGAGGCGAAGGAGGCGATCGCCGAACTCAATGACCTGGTGCGGGGGCTGCACCCGGCCGTGCTCGAAGACCGAGGTCTGGACGCGGCGTTGTCCGGGCTGGCTGCCCGCACGCCCCTGCCGGTGCGGCTGCGGGTCGATCTGGAGGAGCGGGTGGCGCCCAACGTGGAGGCAGTCGCGTACTTCGTGATCTCTGAGGCGCTGACCAATGCAACGAAGCACGCCAACGCGATGCGTGCAGAGGTGATAGTCCGTCAGGTCGGCGAGGCGCTGCGCGTGCGCGTTACCGACGACGGGCTGGGCGGTGCCGACGCCGCCGCCGGTACGGGGCTGACCGGGCTGGCCAAGCGGGTCGGCTCCCTCGACGGGGCCTTCCACGTCAGCAGCCCCGTTGGCGGGCCCACCACCATCACCGTGGAGCTGCCGTGCGCGCGGTGATCGCCGAGGATTCGGTGTTGTTGCGGGTCGGCCTGATCAAGGTGCTGGAGATGGGCGGGTTTCAGGTCGCCGCGGAAGCCGGCGACGCGGAGGGGTTGTTGGCGGCAGTGGCGGAGCACCGGCCCGAACTCGCCTTGATCGACGTCCGGATGCCGCCCGGCTTCACCGACGAGGGGGTGCGGGCGGCGATGGAGATCCGTCGGCGCTGGCCGGGGACGCCGGTGGTGCTGCTTTCGCAGTACGTGGAGGAGCGGTACGCGGCTGACCTGCTGTCTGCGAACACCAGCGGTGTGGGCTACCTGCTCAAGCAGCGGGTTGCCGATGTCGCCGACTTCGTGGCGGCGGTCCGGCGAGTGGCGGACGGGGGCACGGCCCTGGACCCGCAGGTCGTCGCCCAGTTGCTGCTACGGCGCGACAGCGACCCGCTCGCGCGGCTGACCCCCCGCGAACGGGAGGTGCTCGGTCTGATGGCCGAGGGGCGCTCCAATGCCGGCATCGCGCAGGCGCTGGTGGTCAGCGAGAGCGCCGTGGCGAAGCACATCAACAACATCTTCGCCAAGCTTGACCTGCCCGTGGTCGACGCGGACCACCGCCGCGTCCTGGCCGTGCTGCGGTTCCTCGGAGCGTCCCGGGCCTGACCCTCCATCCGTTCATTGCGGCCACGCAGAGTGAGGTTGGTGCGAGCGGTGCTGGATCCGGAGAGACCGGCTGAGGCATGAGGGTGCAGCAACGATCGAGGTGGTGGGAACCGCCCTGCGTATCTGGTGTGTGCGCCCAGGAGGTCCCGCGTTGGCGGCTGCTGGAGCCAGCACGCTGGAACTTCGACGAGGTCAGCGCTGGTTGGCGGCTCCCGAGCATCGGCGGGTTCCGCCGGGGGCGGTGACTCAGGCATCAGTGCTGGAGACGGGTTCTGTTTCGTCGTCGGACAGGCGGATGGCCACGGCGAGTGTCCAGGGGACGGCGAAGGCCAGGACGAGGACGAGGCCGAGGACGAGCGGGGACGGGCGTGCCGCGCTGACTGTCACGGCTACGACGGCTGCGGCGACGCAGGTGCGGGCCAGGGGGCGGTAGAGCCTGCGGTCCTGGTGCCAGGTCGGCAGGGTGGTCGCCAGTGCCATCGTCGCGCAGAGTACGACGGCCGCGCCCCCGCCGAGTACCCAGGCGGTGTCGGCGGGGGTCCGGCTGTCGTGGGCCTGTTCGACGAGGTCGACCATCGCGGCGCCCATGGCGCCCACCGCGGCCGTGAGCGGCAGGTGGACCAGCATCCACTGCACGGTGGCCGCCCGGGTGGGCTTGGGCTGCCGGTGCCCGGCGAAGTCGAAGTAGGTCCACCAGGCGCCGAAGCCGACGACGACGGCGATCAGTCCGACGGCGAGGGTGAGCGCGTTGGTCGGTTCGTGGGCCAGTCCGTCGACCACTCCGGTCACGGTCTCACCGAGCACGATGATGATGAACAGGCCGAACCGTTCGGTCAGCGCGTCGGTCACACTGAGGGCGACCGCCTGGGCCGGCATGGCGGTACCGACCACGACGGTGAACCCCGCCAGGTAGGCCACGGCCAGCAGACCCCACGTCAGCACGCGCGGCCCCGCGGGCAGCGCGGCGCTCGCGGCCAGGACGACCGCGCAGATCGCCGTCCCGGTCACGAACAGCCTGCTGGGACGGCGGAATTCGGCGCTGTCCCCGCGTGCGGCCAGCAGCCACAGCATGGCGAGGATGGCGAACAGCACCCCCGCGTCCACGGCGAACGCGGCTCCGTGTGCGCCGCCCGCCTCGGGGATGAACGCCCCCAGCGGGACCAGTACCAGGATCTGCAGCAGGAACATGCTCCGGCCGCGGGCGTCCTCGTGCCCGTGCAGTTCGTGGTGCAGGCTGCCGTTCAGCCAGGCGATCCACACCAGCGAGAACACCGCGGCGAACTCGCCCAGCCCGCGCCAGGTCAGGTGCCCGGCCAGGTGGTGGGCGGCCTGGGCCACCAGCACGACCACGACCAGGTCGTAGAACAGTTCGAGCGGGCCGACCACCCGCTCGCGCGGCTGCTCGCCATGGGCGCGCGGGGGCTGCCACAGCTGCCGGCGAAGCCGGGCCCACCGGGCCTGTTGTGAGGTCATGCCCGCAGCGTAGAGCGCCAACGGATGTGGGCCCCGGATGCGGCCCGCAGGCGTGCCGTGCTGTCCCGATCGCGCCCCGCCGCATAGAACTCCTCAAGCAACTTGGCAAAGTTGCTTGAGGAGTTCTATGGTGGGGTTCATGAACACGAAGCCCCGGCCGCAGCAGCCCAACGTGTCCGCTGCGACCGCACAGCGTCTCCAGGACGCGATGAAACGGCTGCGCGCACGCCTGCGCGCGGAGTCCGGGCAGAACGCGACCGGCCTCACCCTCACCCAGCTCGGCATCCTGGTCAGCGTCATACGGGAGGGTCCGGTCACCGCGGCCCGGCTCGCCGCGCTGGAGCACGTCAGCGCGCAGGCCATCACCCAGAGCCTGACGGTGCTCAAGGCCGCCGGCCTGGTCCACAGCGAGCCCGACCCGCTGGACGGCCGCAAGAAACTGGTCAGTGCCGACGCCTCCGCGACCGAGCTGATCGACCGGATCACGGCGGGCCGCGGCTCGTTCCTGGCGCGCGCCATCGACCAGGTGGTCGCCCCGGACGAACAAGAGGTCCTGGAGAAGGCCGTAGAGCTCCTGGAGCGGCTCGCCGAGGCCGACCTGCGCGGCGGCGGCATATGAGCATCGCCGTCAGCGAGGGCGACGCCTCGGCGCGCGACCTCGGAAGCAAGCCCTTCGCGTGGCCCTTCACCACCCCGCTCTACGTGGGCTCCGCCCTCAATCCGATCAACAGCTCCATCATCGCGACCGCCCTGGTGCCCATCGCCGCGCAGTTGCACGTCGCGGTGGGCGCCACCGCCGTCCTGGTCTCCTCCCTCTACCTGGCCAGCGCCGTCGCCCAGCCGACCGCCGGCAAGCTGGCCGAGGTGCTCGGCCCGCGCCGGGTCTTCCTGGCCGGCATCGTGCTGGTGCTGCTCGGCGGCCTGGTCGGGGGCCTCGGCCAGAACCTGGCGATGCTGACCGTCGCCCGGGTCCTGATCGGCATCGGCACCTCGGCCGCCTTCCCCTGCGGGATGGTGCTGATCCGTCGCCGCGCCGAGCAGGCCGGCCTGGACGCGCCGCCGGGCGGGGTGCTCGGCGGCCTCGCGATCGCGGGCATGGCCACGGCCGCCGTCGGCCCGCCGATCGGCGGACTGCTGGTCGGCGCCGCAGGCTGGCGCTGGGCCTTTCTCATCAACCTCCCGGTCACCGCGATCGCGCTGGTGATGGCCGTACGCTGGCTGCCCCGGGACCCGGCGCTGGACCGCGCGGACAGCAGCTTCCGCAGGATCGCCGAACGGATCGACCTGACCGGCATCCTCGGCTTCGCCGCCTCGATGACCGCACTGGTCGTCTTCCTGATGGCCCTCCCGCACGTCGAGTGGATCGCGCTGATCGTCTTCGTCGTGACCGCGATACCCACGGTGGTGTGGGAGCTGCGCCGAACCGCGCCGTTCTTCGACTTCCGCGAACTCGCCGCCAACGGCGCCCTGGCCCGCACCTATCTGCGACAGGCCCTCACCCTGCTCGGCGTCTACACCGTGATGTACGGCATGACGCAGTGGATGGAGGCCGCACACGGGTTCTCCACCGTGACGGCGGGACTCCTGCTGCTGCCGATGGGCGCCGTCTCCGCACTGCTGTCGCGCCCGCTCGCCAGCCGCAACCTGGTGCGCGGACCACTGCTCGTCGCGGCCGTGACCATGGTGCTCGGCTCGGGCGGCATCGTGCTGCTCAGCTCGCACAGCCCGGCGATCGCGATCGTCCTCGTCTCGCTGATCTTCGGCGTCACGTCGGCCGCAACCACGGTCGGCAACCAGACCGCGCTCTACCTCGCGGCGCCGCCCGACCGGATCGGAACCGCCTCCGGGCTGTTCCGGACCTTCGGATACCTCGGAACCATCACCTCCGCCGTGATCGGCAGCATCGTCTTCCGTCACGGTGCGAGCGACCACGGCCTGCACACCCTCGGCCTGGTCCTGGTCGCCGCGGGCGTCGCCGTCCTGCTGCTGACCGTCCTCGACCGCCGGCTGATGGCCCGCAGGGCGGACCGCGGGACCGGCATCCCGAACCAGACCAACACCCCTGTGAACACTGCGAACGCAGCGACAACCATCCGCAAGGAGAACCACGCATGACCACCGCACCCGCCCTCCCCGAGATCGACCCCAAGCGCACCGCCCTGCTGGCGATGGACTTCCAGAACGGGATCGTCGCGGCCGTCCCCGAGCCCGACGCGCTCGTCGAGCGGGTCAGGGGCGCGATCGCCGATGTTCGCGCCGCCGGTGGCACCATCGGCTACGTCCGCGTCGCCTTCACCGAGGACGACTGGGCGGCAGTCCCGGAGACCAACAAGACCTTCAGCGCGGTCGCCGCGGCGAAGATGTTCCACCACGAGGACGACGCCACCCGGATCGACGAGCGGATCGCCCCCGAGGACGGTGACATCGTCGTCCGCAAGACCCGCTTCGGCTCGGTCTCCACCACCGACCTCCACCAGCAGCTGAGCGACCGCGGCATCGACACCCTGATCCTCTCCGGCGTCAGCACCGGCGGAGTCGTCCTCTCCACGCTCATCGACACCGCCGACCGCGACTACCGCGTCTACGTCCTCACCGACGGCGTCGCCGACCCCCACCCGGAGGTCGACCGGGTCCTGGTCAACGAGGTCTTCCCGTCCCGCGCCCACCTGATCGACACGGCCCGGCTGGCCGAGCTGCTCAAGGCCGCCTGACGCGGCGACGCCTGGCCTGCCTGAGGCCGCCGTCACCCCGACGGCGGGCTCAGGAGGTCAGGGTGAACGTGCCGCTGCCGCCGAAAGCGGGGCAGAAGCCGGAGTCGGTGACGTTGGTGATGTTGATCGAGTAGCTGCCTTTCGCCGAGTAGCGGTGGGTGGCGATGACGGTGTAGGTGGAGGAACTGCCGGGGTAGTCGGCGGCGGTGGTGGTGCCGTCGCCCCAGGTGATGGTGGCCGTGAAGGTGCAGCCTCCGTCACCGTTGTGCTCCGCCTGCAGCTCGACTGTCGGGTTGTTGCTGCTGCACGAGGTCGTCGGTGTGAACACGCACCGGGGCCCCAGCGTCTTCGTGGCCGTGGCGGTCGCCTTGGCAGTGGTGCCGGTCGCCGTCGCGGGCTGGGTGGCGGCCTTGGAGGAGCTGACCGAGGTGGAGTCACCGCCGCTGCTGCTGCCGCCCGTGCTGCCGCCGTGCGTGGCGGACACGGAGGGGGTGGGCGCGGCGGACGGGGAGGGGCTGATGGTGGCGGTCGAGGTGCTGGACGGGGAGCCGCCTGCTGAGGCCGACGCCGTGGAGCCTGCGACGGCGGAGGACGAGGAGCCCGGCGCCGAGGCGATCGGTGTGCCGCCCGCGGTCTGGGCCTGCGTGACCTGCGGCAGGATCGCCACAGTGAGGGCGGTTGCTGCGGCCACGACGACCGGGAGCACGAACAGCAGCAGGCGCCTGGAGCGGCGTTGGCGCCGGACGGAGGCAGGCTCCGCCCCCGCTGGGGTGTCGGGTGCGGCGTTCGGCATGGTCGGGGACGGGCCGGGGAGGGCGTGCTGGTCCGGCGGTGTGGCTGCGAAGGCGGTCCGCTGGGCCAGCAGCGCCACGACCGGGGCGGGCCAGGTAGGGGCGGGGGAGGGGGCCTTGTCGTCCGCGAGGCGGTACAGCCGCTCCGCGGTGGGGCGTGCCTGCGGGTTCTTGTCCAGGCAGGCTGCGACCGTCTCGGCGAGCTCGGCGTCCACCGCGTGCAGCGCCGCGAGGTCGGGTTCGCCGTGCACGATCTGGTAGAGCAGGCCCACGCCGGAGCCGTCTCCGAAGGGCGGCTGCCCGGTGGCGGCGTAGGCGATCAGTGAGCCGAGCGCGAAGATGTCGGTCGCGCTGGTCAACTTCCGCGTTGCGTTGGCCTGTTCCGGGGACATGTAGGCGGGTGTGCCGACCGCAACGCCGCTCTGGGTGAGTCGGCTCTGGTCCGCGGCCCGGGCGATGCCGAAGTCGATCAGGCTGACGCCGTCCGGGGTCAGCATCACGTTGGACGGCTTGAGGTCCCGGTGCACCATGTCCAGCGCGTGCACCATCCGCAGGCCCACCGCGGCCTCGCGCAGCAGCAGCCACAGTGCGCCGATGGGCAGCGCACCGCCGTTCAGGACCAGTGCCTGGCTCAGGGTGATGCCGGGTATGTAGGCGGTGGCGAACCACGGCGGCCGCGCCTCTCGGTCGCTGGCCAGCAGCGGCGCACTGGCGGCTGCCGGCAGCCGGGAGAGGTTGTCGAGCTCGTGGCCGAAGTGCCGCAGGAAGTTCTCGTCCTCGGCCAGGTGCGGCAGCACCTGCTTGACCGCCGCGTACCGGCCGTCGGCCACCCCCAGGTAGACCCGGCCCATACCGCCGGACCCCAGCCTGCCCAGTAGCGGGATCGTCCCGATGGCGCGCGGATCCTCCGCCTCGAGCGGCTCGGCCCCGCTTCCGGAGAGATCGAACCGGCTCCCTCTGTTTCCTGTCACAGCCCGAGAGAATACTGTGGATCACCGAATTCGGCGGCGGCTCGACGAGACCGCCGGACAACAGTTACGTCACGTCAACTTCCTTATGGAAAAGCTGTGTTTGCCTGGACGATGGTGTACTGACCGGTAGAAAACGCTGCGGACGCCGAGTGCCTTGGACTGGTGCCGGAAATCAGCCGACCGCGGATGCGGCGACGGCGAGGGCGGCCAGGTTCATGGTGCTGCCGATGGGCAAGGCCGGAATGCAGGGCCGCTTGTTGGTCGTTCGAGGTGGCATGACAGTCGGAGTAGCACTCACCGCGCCGGACGCGGGCAACCAGATCGACGTCATCGTGGAGCTCGCCGGGGAGGCCGCTGCGGCGGGGCTGCGGTCGGTTTGGTTCGGGCAGACTTTCGGCGCCGACTCGCCCCAACTCGCGGCGCTCGTCGGACGAGAGGTGCCGGGGCTGCAGGTGGGCACGTCTGCGATTCCCGTCTTTGGACGCCATCCGCTGCTGGTCTCCAGCCAGGCGCAGACCGCCCAGGCGGCCACGCACGGCCGTTACCACCTCGGACTCGCGCTCGGCACCAAGGCCCTCACCGAGGCGGCGTTCGGAATCCGCTATCAGCGGCCCATTGCCAGGCTGCGTGAATTCCTGATCGCACTCCGGCAGTTGACCGAGACGGGCGCCGCCGACTTCCACGGTGAGCTGCTCACCGCGACCACGCCGCTGCCCGCACGGGTGCCGGGCGCCGAGGCCGGGGTGCCGTTGCTGGTTGCGGCCATGGGACCGCAGGCGCTGCGGGCCAGCGGCGAGTTGGCGGACGGGATCCTGCCGTATCTCGCCGGGCCTCGCGCCCTCGCCGAGCACATCGTGCCGGCCGTCAACAAGGCGGCGGAGGCCGCAGGTCGTCCCGCGCCCCGGATCGTGGCGCTCGTGTCCGGTGTGGTGACCGACGATGCCGACTCGGTGCGCGAGAAGGTCGCCGAACGGCTCGCGTTCTACGAGCGGATCCCGTCCTACGCACGGGTCATTGAGCTTTCCGGCGGCAGGCGGGCTGCTGACGTCGCTGTCATCGGCGACGAGAGGTCGGTCGCCGCCGAGGTGCGGCGCTATCGGGACGCCGGGGCGACGGAGGTGGTGTTCTCTGGGACGGAGGTCGCCGGGGACGCGGATCGGCGCCGGACCTGGGAGCTGTTGGGGCAGTTGGCGAAGTGAGACCACGGACGCGAGGGCCCCGACCGCACCAGTGGTTCGGAGGCCCTCGCGTCCGTCATGTTCTCGGCTGTCAGACCGTCTTGGCGGCGTCCTGGGCGGTCGCCTGGCCGGGGACGGCGCCGGTGCCGGTGAAGACGGCTGCCTGCGGGAAGGCGGCGATCACCTGGTCGAGCTCGGCACGCCAGTAGCGGTGGACGTTGAGCCGGATCGGCTTGGACCCCGGGGTGAGCTCCACGTACATCGAGCTCCACACCGAGGCGCGCTTGATCCGGCTGACCGGGAAGCCGGCCCGCGGGAAGACCGCGACGACGTCACCGGGGCGATTGGTCCAGCGGCTGGCGGAGTTGACCACGATCGACGTGTTGGTCAGCGTCAGGAAGTAGAACTTGCGCGTGAATGCGACGATGATGCCGACGAGTGGAATCTCGTCGAATATGGCGTTGAGCCAGGGGCTGGGCCCCGTCTCGGTGTGCACGCAGGCGATGAAGGTCTCTCCGGGCGGGGCTGCCTGGGAGAGCTTCTCGATGACCTGAGCCTTCATCTTGGCCCGGCGAATCGCCATGGTTCCCCGTCTCTCTATGGTGTTGTGTCACCGCGTCAGTCACGGTGGGGTGCGCAGAGATTAGCAGTTCCGGACGGTCCCCTCGAACGGCAGTGACCGGGTGAAGACCACCATGGCCTGGCCTGGGCCGTTGTAGTCGTCCTCGATCCGTACGTCGAAGCCGAGCGTGCGGTGGAAGGCGATCGAGCCGGCGTTGGCGACCGAGGTGATCGCCTTCAACCGCACCGCTCCCTGGCGTTGCGCGGCGTCGGCGAACGCGGCGTACAGACTCCGCCCGAGCCCGCTGCCGCGGGAGTCGTCCCGGGTGGCGATCAGGTGGACGTAGCCGACACCGGCCGGGGTGACGAATCCGATCAGGTAGCCCCGGATCCCGTCCTGCGCCCGGGCGATGAGACAGGTCGAGCCGAACTCCCGCACCAGCGACAGCAGATGCAGCGAGCGGAGGTCACGCTCGCCCCAGAAGCGGGAATGGTCGACGAGGACCTGGTGGATGTCGGCGACCCGGGCGGGTTCGATCTGTGTCTCCATGGCCGCCATCCTGCCCGGCGGATCATGCTCCGACCCTATCGGCCCCCAGACCTGATGACTCGTCAGGCGACTCCGGCCGCGTCCAGGAGGACGGTCGCCGTCGCGGTGGCCAGGCGCGTCCAAGGCAGCGCTCTGGTCGCAGACCAACTCGCTGCGGCTGGAGCTGCTTCCGCGCGGTATCCAGGTGACCGGTCTTCATGTCGGCTATGTCGACACCGAGTTGGTCACACATGTCGACGCGCCGAAGACCGCGCCGGCCGAGGTCGCCCGGCAGGCCCTGGACGGTATCGAGGCGAACGCCGCCGAGGTGCTGGTCGACGAGGTGTCCCGGCAGGTGAAGCGGGGTCTGTCCGCTGACCTCGGCGCACTGTATCCGCAGCTCGCCGGGTGAGACCCTGAGACCCGGCCCGCCGGGCGCTACTTGGCAGCGTCGAGCGCGCTCTGGAGCGAGCCGATGTAGCCCTCGCTGGTGTAGCTGGCCCCGGAGACCGCGTCGATCTTCGCGCTCTGCGCGGCCAGCGCCTCCTGGGTCAGGATCGGGATGGCCTGGGAGTTGATCTCCTGGTCGCGGGGGTTGCCGTTGGGCTGCTGGATCACGTCGATCGCGGTGATCTTCGATCCGTTGAAGACGACCTTGACCTGGACCGGGCCCCAGCGGGTGTCCACCGCGCCGCCGGTGACGGTGCGGACGCCGGTGCTCTTGCCGGTTCCACCGGTGGCGGACGCGCTGGGCGAGGCCGCGGACGAGGACCCCGAGGAGCCTCCTGATGCGGACCCGGTCGACTGCTGCTTGGGAGCGGTGACCGCGGGGACGGCGACGGCCACGGTGTGGTGCGGCTTGGCGGCCAGCAGCAGCACCACACCTAGGGCGGTGCCTCCAGCGGTCAGGACGGTGCGACGCATGCGGGACGCCTCTCCAGTTGCTTGATACTGCGGGGTCAGAACTCGAACGACTCGTGGTGGATCCGGCCGCGCGGGACGCCCGCCGTCTCCAGGGCCTCACGCGCGGTGCGGGTCATCCCGTCCGGGCCGCACAGGAACACGACATGTTCCCGCAGGTCGGGCAGTATCCCGAGCAGGGTCCCGGCCTGCAACGGTTCGCCGACCTCCGCACGGGAGCCGACCAGGTAGTACAGCCTGGCGTCGCGCGCCTTGGCGATGGATTCCAGCTCCGCGCGGAAGACCAGGTCGTCCTCGCGGCTGGCCCGGTAGACCAGGGTCAGTTCGCCGCGCCGGGCCGGAATGGACTCGAACAGGGCCCGCAGCGGGGTGATCCCGACGCCGGCCGCGAGCAGCAGCACCTTGCCCCGGCGCCCCGGGCGCCGCTCCGCGGTGAAGGCGCCGTACGGGCCCTCGGCGAAGACCCTGGTGCCGGGCCGCAGCCGGGCCAGCGCCGCGCTGTGGCCGCCCAGGTCCTTGACGGTGATCCGCAGGTAGTCCGGGTTGGGCGGTGCGGACAGCGAGTAGGGGTTGCCGGCCAGCAGCAGCCCGCGCTGCAGAAAGCGCCAGCGAAAGAACTGGCCGGCCCGGGTCGCCCTGGCCAGTTCGTCCAGGCGGCGTCCGGTGATGAAGACCGAGTGCACTCCGGGGGCCTCCGGGCGGACCTCGGCGACCTTGAGCCGGTGCCGGAACGCCAGCAGCGTGGGAACGGCGAAGCGGAACCAGAGGATCAGCGCCGCCGAGCCCAGGTAGAGGCCGTACCAGGCCACCTTGGCCTTGGCCTCCAGGACGAACTCGGCTCCGTTGGTGAGCTGGTGGAAGAAGGTGAGGAAGATGGCGACATAGGTGGCCAGGTGCAGGTAGTACCAGGTCTCGTAGCTGAGCCTGCGCCTCGCGGCCCGGGCCGAGACGGCCCCGACGCCGAGCAGCAGCAGGGTGCCGATGGTGGCCTTCAGCATGTCCGGGTAGTGGAACACCAGTTGGGTGGTCTGGTGGACCAGCCCGTTGTGGTCGGTGAGGGAGTACCCCCAGATGATCAGCAGCACATGGGACACGACCAGGCCGACCATGTAGCGGCCGCCCATCGCGTGCCAGCGCGCCAGCCGGTCGCTGCCCAGGGTGCGGTCGATCAGCGGTATTCGCGCCATCAGCACCACCAGCACCGGGGCCGCGTATCCGGCGAGCAGGCCGCAGAGCCGTCCGGCGTTGGTGATCCAGGCCGCGGCGGAGACCACCGAGGCGGTGTTGTTCCACCAGAGGTACACCACGGCGACCGCGCCGAGGCCGATGGCGGTGAGCAGCGCGGGGGCCAGCAGCGCTGCCTGGTCGCTGCGCGGGGACGCGGGCGATCCGTGGCGCGCGTCGGCGCCGTGGCGCGCTCCGACGGTGCTCGTCATGGGTCTCCTCGGTCAGGTACTGACGGCCGGTGCTGCCGGCCCGGCGGGCCGCACTGCTTCACCCTGACACCGGTCTTTCTGAGTTCCTTCTGAAAGTCCAGGTCTCCGCCGCAGGTCACAGGCAATCCACAGCCATGTCGGAGGCCGTGGGTGCGACCGGCAGGGGTGCATCATGTGATGCTATGTCTCCTGATTCCCCCCGCCGCCCCCAGGCCGGGCCTCCGCGTGCGCTGGTGGTCGACGACGAGCCGGACCTGACCGAGGTGGTGGCCCAGGCCCTGGTGTACGACGGGTGGGAGGTCAGGACGGCGGCCGACGGCGCCGAGGCCGTCGCGGTGGCGGGGGCGTTCCGCCCCGACGCCGTGGTCCTGGACGTGATGCTGCCGGACTTCGACGGCCTGGAGGTGCTGCGGCGGATGCGCGCCGAGGCCCCTGGCGTCTGTGTGTTGTTCCTCACGGCCAAGGACGCCGTGGACGACCGGATCGCCGGTATCACCGCGGGTGGGGACGATTACGTCACCAAGCCGTTCAGCCTGGAGGAGGTCGTGGCCCGGCTGCGCGGGCTGCTGCGCCGGGCCGGCACCGACCCCCGCTCCGAGACCGACCGCGGCGAGCGGCTGGCCCTGGCGGACCTGGAGCTGTTCGAGGGGACGCGGGAAGTCCGGCGCGGGGGAGCGCCGGTGGAGCTGAGCCGGACCGAGTTCGAGCTGCTGCGGTACCTGCTGGCCAATCCGCGTCGGGTGCTGAGCAAGGCGCAGATCCTGGAGGCCGTGTGGTCCTACGACTTCGGCGGCCAGGCGCATGTGGTGGAGCTCTACATCAGCTATCTGCGCAAGAAGGTGGACAGCGGTCACCCGCCGCTGATCCACACCGTCCGCGGGGTCGGCTACGTCCTGCGAGAGCAGGCCAGGTGAGGCGGGTCCGGGTCGGGCTGCCCCGATCGCTGCGGGCCCGGCTGATCAGCGGGCTGCTGGTGCTGCTTGCGCTGGCCTGCGCCGCGGTCGGGGTCGCCACGGCGCTGGCGCTGCACAGTTTTCTGGTCTCCAAGGTGGACCAGCAGCTGGTGCAGTCGGGGGTCCGCTATGCGCAGAGCCTGGAGCACCCCGACGCAGGCGGACTCGCGGGGGACACCCGGGCGCAGTCGGTCGGCACCTTCGGGGCCCGGCTGGCGGGCGGACAGGTCACCCAGGCCGCCATCGTCGACGGGGACGCGGACGACGCCGACGTCAGCGCCGACGCGGTCACCCTCTCCGCCGCCGAGCTGGCTGCGATCAAGGCCCTGCCGGTCGACGGCAGCATCCATGACCTGGACCTGGAGGCCCGCGGCCTCTACCGGGTCAGGGCTCTGGCCGGGAGGGACAACGACATCCTGATCACCGGGATGCCGCTGGAAGGGGTCGAGGGGGCGGTGCACCGGCTGGAGATGGTCGAGCTGACGGTCTTCGCGATCGCGCTGGGGGCGACCGGGATCGCCGGGGCGCTGTGGGTGCGGCTGTCGCTGCGTCCGCTGGACCGGATGGCCGCGACCGCGGTGCAGATCACCGAACTCCCGTTGGAGAGCGGCGCGGTGGCACTGCCGCACCGCCTGCCGGACAGCGATCCGCGTACCGAGGTCGGGCAGGTGGGGGCCGCCTTCAACCGGATGCTGGGCCATGTGGAGACCGCGCTGGCCAGCCGACACTCCTCCGAGGAGCGGCTGCGCAGCTTCGCCGCCGACGCCGGGCACGAGCTGCGCACCCCGCTGGCCGCGATCCGCGGCCATGCCGAGCTGGCCAGGCTGCACCCGCAGCCGCAGGCCCCGGAGGTGGCGCGGGCGCTGACCCGGATCCAGGCGGAGTCGGTTCGGATGGGCGCGATCGTCGACGACCTGCTGCTGCTGGCCCGGCTGGACGCCGGACGGCCGCTGGCCCGTGCGGAGGTGGACCTCACCCTGCTGGTGATCGACGCGGTCTCGGACGCCCAGGTCGCCGGACCCGGGCAGCACTGGGTCCTGGACCTGCCGGAGACCCCGGTGCTGGTCACCGGCGACCGGGACCGGCTGCACCAGGCTGTGGGCAACCTGCTGTCCAACGCCCGGCTGCACACCCCGGCGGGCAGCACCGTCCAGGTGCGGCTGTCCAGGCTCCCGGAGTCGGTCCGGCTCACGGTCGCCGACGACGGTCCCGGTATCCCCGAGTCCTTGCGGCCCACCCTCTTCGAGCGGTTCACCCGCGGTGGCGGGGGCCGGTCGCGTACCGACGGCGGCAGTGGTCTGGGGCTGGCCATCGCCCACGCCGTGGTCTCGGCGCACCACGGGAGCCTGACCGTGAGCAGCCGTCCCGGGTGCACCGAGTTCCGGCTGGACCTTCCCACCGCCTGACGACCTGCCTGACGACCTGCCTGACGGCCGGTTGTCAGTGGCTCGGTCTACGGTGTGGGGACTACGAGAGTACGGGGAGACCATGACCACACTGGAGAACCGACCGGACACCGCCCTCCTCGTCGTCGACGTGCAGAACGGCGTCGTCGAGGGGACCCACGAGCGCGACGCCGTCGTCGCCAACATCGGCGTACTGGTCGAGAAGGCCCGGCGGGAGGAGGTGCCCGTCGTCTGGGTCCAGCAGTCGGACGAGCGGCTGGCACAGGGGAGCGACCCGTGGCGGATCGTCCCTGAGCTGGCTCCGGACGACGCCGAGCCCTTGGTCGACAAGCACTACCCGGACTCCTTCGAGGAGACCACCCTGGAGTCCGTGCTGTCGGGCCTCGGCGTCGGACGGCTGTTCGTCGTCGGCGCGCAGACCGACGAGTGCATCCGCTCGACGCTGCACGGCGCGATCGTCCGGGGGTACGACGCGACCCTGGTCAGCGACGCCCACACGACGGAGGACCAGTCGGAATGGGGGGCTCCGTCGCCGGAGCTGGTCATCGCCCACACCAACCTCTACTGGACCTACCACGCCGCCCCGGGGCGGATAGCCGGGACGGTCGTGACCAAGGACGTCGACTTCGGCCGGCCGACCGACGGGTAGGAGGGCGGCTCAGGCGGCGACGTTGACGGTGACGCTGTGGAAGCCGGTCGCGCCGTTGGGCCGGGCATCGACCTTCTGTTCGGTCTGGGTGTAGCCGGTGAGGTCGGTCGCGCGCACCTCCAGACGGTGCGAGCCGGCGGTGGCCGGCCACTGCCAGACCCACTGGCGCCAGGTGTCGATGGTGTCCTGGGCGGCCAGGGTGGCGGTGTGCCAGGCGCCGCCGTCCACCCGTACCTCGACCTTGGCGATGCCCTTGCGCTGGGCCCAGGCGACCCCGGCCACCGGGACCGTTCCGGCGGTGAGCTTGCCGGAGCCCTTGGGGGTGTCGATGCGTGACTCGGTCTTGATCGGGGCCTGGGCGGACCAGCCGCGCTTCGCCCAGTAGGCGTCGAAGTCGCTGAACTTGGCCAGCTCCAGGTCGGTCACCCACTTGCAGGCGGAGACGTACCCGTACAGGCCGGGGACGACCATCCGCACCGGGAAGCCGTGCGCGAAGGGCAGTGTCTCGCCGTTCATCGCGATGGCGAGCATGGAGTCGCGGCCGTCCATCACGGCCTCCACCGGGGTGCCGATCGTCATGCCGTCGGACGAGCGGGCCACGAGCTGGTCCGCCGGTCCGCCCTTGGACGGAGGCACCACGCCGGCCTCCTTCAGCAGCGGCGCCAGCAGCACCCCGGTCCACCGGGCGTTGCCGACATAGGAGCCGCCGACCTCGTCGGAGACGCACATCAGGGTGATGTCGCGGTCGATGACGCCGCGCGCCACCAACTCCTTGTAGCTGATGTCCAGTTCCTTGGTGACGCCGGTCCCGTGGATCCGCAGCTTCCAGGTGTTGGCGTCCACGGTCGGGACCACGAGCGCGGTGTCGACCCGGTAGAAGGAGGGGTTGGGGGTGATGTAGGGGCTGAGCCCGGGGAGCTTCAGGTCGGAGCCGACCGGCGGAGCGCTGGCCGTGGCGCGCGGGGTGGGGATGCTGACCGCGGCGCGCGAGGCGGCGGCCTTCTGGGTGCCCGCGGCGTTCAGCTTGTTGCCCAGCAGACCGGCTCCGGCCGACACCGCCGACGCCGAGAGCGCGAGCATCACGAATCCGCGGCGGTCGAAGCTGGTGTCCGCGGGTCCGCCGCCCATCGGCTGCGCGCCCAGCCCGTCGTCCCGCCAGGGTGCGGCCTGGGCGGCCAGCCGTGCGGCGAGGAGGTAGAGGACGATCGCGCCGACCACGGCCCCGACCACCGAGGGCACCGGGTCGTACCGTTGCGCGTCGGGGCGGGACATCGCCGAGACCGCGCCGAGCAGGCCGAAGGCGAGCACGCCCACCGAGCCGACCCGGCGCCAACGCAGCGCGAGCAGGCCGAGCCCCATCGCGAAGAACGCCAGCAGGACCAGGATGCCCAGTTGCAGCATCAGCTTGTCGTTGGTCCCGAAGTTGCGGACCGCGTAGTCCTTCAGCGCCCCCGGGGTCCGGTCGATGACCGCTTCACCGACCGCCGTGACCGGGCTGGCCTGTGGGCGTACGGCGACCGCCGCCAGTTCGGCGACCGCCAGCGAGGAGAACGCCGCGACCAGGCCGCTCAGCGCGCCGAACAGGACCCGCAGCTTGCGTCCGCCATGAGGCGGGCGTACCGAGCGGGGCGACCGCCTGCTGCTGTGGGCCCCGTGGGCCGGTCTGGTGGTGTAGGTCATCCGCTCACATCTCCGATGTGGGGCGGGATGTGTGCGTCCCGCCGGTGGCCGGCCGTGTCTGGTGCGTGCGTCCATCACACAGCGTCGGAGCGCCTTTGAAGAGGTTGTGGCTGCTTACGGAAGTCCTACGGCGGTGGTCCCGGACACGGACGGGGCGGGCGACCTCGCGTCGCCCGCCCCGTCCGTTCCCCTCCTGCTGCCGGCTCTGCGCAGGACGTCAGTCCACGTGGTGCGCGGTCAGGTACGCCTGGACCTCGGCCCGGACCTCCGGGGTGTCCAGTCCGCGCACGACCATGGTGGTGCGCCGCCGCAGCACGTCGTCCGGGGTCTGCGCCCACTCGTGCGCGGCCGCGTAGGCGACCTGGGCCCAGACGTCCGGGCCGTCGGGGTGGATGGGCCGGCCCAGCTCGGGGTTGTCCGCGATCAGCTGGGCGATCTCGAAGGACAGCGTCCCGTAGTGGGTGGCCAGGTTGCGCGCCACCAGCGGGTCGATCCTGGTCCCCGGCTCGCGGTCCACCAGCAGCCGGTGCGCCACCGCGTTGGGGCTGGCGACCCCGGGCAGCGGCACGGTGCGCGGGATCGCCGAGATGTCCTCGGCCAGGCCGGTGCCGGCGACGTGCGCCAGCTTGTCCAGCACCACCCGGCCGATGTGACGGTACGTCGTCCACTTGCCGCCGGCCACCGACAGCATCCCGCCGCGGCCCTCGGTGACCACGGTCTCCCGCTTGGCCGCCGCGGTCTGCCCGGGGCCGCCGGGCAGCACCCGCAGGCCGGCGAAGGAGTAGGTGATCAGGTCGCGGTCCAGGTGCTCGTCCTGGATCGCGTGCCCGGCCTCGCCCAGGATCTGGTCGATGTCGGCCTCGGTCGCCCGCACGTCGGCCGGGTCGCCGGTGTACTCCTCATCAGTGGTGCCCAGCAGGACGTGGTCCTCCCAGGGGATGGCGAAGGAGACCCGGTACTTGTCGATCGGTATGGTCAGCGCGGCATGCCACGGCGCGCGACGCTTGACCACCACGTGCGCGCCCTTGGACAGCCGGATGCTCGGCGCGGAGCCGGCGTCCTCCATGGTCCGCAGGTGGTCCACCCACGGTCCGGTCGCGTTGAGCACCAGCCGCGCGTTCACGCCGAACTCGGTGCCGTCGAGCCGGTCCCTCAGGTCGGCGCCGGTGACCCGGCCGCCGGTACCCCCCTTACCTCCAGAAAACCGCAGGCCGGTCACCTCGGCGTGGTTGAGCACCACCGCGCCGGAGTCGACCGCCGCGCGCACCGTCATCACCGCGACCCGGGAGTCGTTCATCTGGTGGTCGCCGTAGACCGCCACCGAGCGCAGCCCCTCCGCCTTCAGCGCCGGGACCTGCTGCAGCGCGTGCGCGGGGGTGGAGACCCGGCCCATGCCGTCGCGGAACGCCGAGAGCGCCGAGTACAGGAAGACCCCCGCACCCAGCTTGGGGGCGCTGTGCGGGCCGCCCTTGTAGACCGGCACGAAGAAGGTGAGCGGGTTGACCAGGTGCGGGGCGACGTCGGTGGCCAGGGCCCGGCGCTCCTTGTGGTTCTCCGCGACCAGCTTCACCGCACCGGTCTGCAGGTACCGCAGCCCGCCGTGGACCAGCTTGGACGAGGCGCTGGAGGTGGCCCCGGCGAAGTCGCCGGCGTCGACCATGGCCACCTTCAGACCGGACTGGGCGGCGGTCCAGGCGACCGCCGTACCGAGAATGCCGCCGCCGATGACCAGCAGGTCGTAGGTGGCGCTGCTGAGCAGGTGCCGCGACTGCGCGCGGCTGGCGGAGTGGTTGGCGCCCAGGGTCGGGATGGTGTTCATCAGCTGGTCCGGCGGGGCCGCGGGTTGACGCGGGACCTGCCGTGCTCCTCTCAGGAAGGGTGTCTCAGAAGTGGTGCTGTCGGCACGGGCGGGACCGGACCCGGGGTGTGGGTCCGGGTCCCACCCGTGCCGGTACTGCTACGCCGAGGGCTGGTCCTCTTCGATCCAGCCCATGGTGCGTTCCACGGCCTTGAGCCAGTTCTTGTACTCGCGGTCGCGGGTGGCCTCGTCCATGCGCGGGGTCCACTCGGCGGCGCGGTGCCAGTTGGCCCGCAGGGTGTCCAGGTCCGGCCAGAAGCCGACCGCGAGGCCGGCCGCGTAGGCCGCGCCCAGCGCGGTGGTCTCGGCCACGAAGGGCCGCTCCACCGGAGCGTCCAGCACGTCCGCGATGTTCTGCATCAGCAGGTTGTTGCTGGTCATGCCGCCGTCGACCTTGAGCGCGGTCAGCGTGACGCCGGAGTCCTTGGCCATCGCGTCGACGACCTCACGGGTCTGCCAGGCGGTGGCCTCCAGGACGGCGCGGGCCAGGTGGCCCTTGGTCACATAGCGGGTGAGGCCGGTGATGACGCCGCGGGCGTCGGAGCGCCAGTACGGTGCGAACAGACCCGAGAACGCGGGGACGATGTAGGCGCCGCCGTTGTCCTGGACGGTGTTGGCGAGGGTCTCGATCTCGGCCGCGGTGGAGATGATGCCCAGCTGGTCGCGGAACCACTGCACCAGCGAACCGGTGACCGCGATGGAGCCCTCCAGGGCGTAGACCGGCTTCTCCTTGCCGATCCGGTAGCCGACCGTGGTCAGCAACCCGTGGTAGGAGTTGACGGCCTTCTCGCCGGTGTTGAGCAGCAGGAAGGTGCCGGTGCCGTAGGTGCTCTTGGCCTCGCCCTCGTCGAAGCAGGTCTGCCCGAACAGCGCGGCCTGCTGGTCGCCCAGCGCGGACGCGACCGGGACGCCCTCCAGCACGCCCACCGCGTGTCCGTACACCTCGGCGGAGGAGCGGATCTCCGGCAGCACCGCCGCCGGGACGCCCATCGACTCCAGGATCTTGGCGTCCCATTCCAGGGTGGCCAGGTTCATCAGCATGGTGCGGGACGCGTTGGTGACGTCGGTGACGTGCACGCCGCCGTTGACGCCGCCGGTCAGGTTCCAGATGACCCAGCTGTCCATGGTGCCGAAGAGGACGTCGCCGGCCTCGGCGCGCTCGCGCAGGCCCTCGACGTTGTCCAGCAGCCAGCGGATCTTCGGGCCGGCGAAGTAGCTGGCCAGCGGGAGCCCGGTCTCGCGGCGGAAGCGGTCCTGGCCGACGTTGCGGCCCAGCTCCTTGCAGAGCGCCTCGGTCCGGGTGTCCTGCCAGACCAGCGCGTTGTGGACCGGCTCACCGGTGTGCCGGTCCCACAGGATGGTGGTCTCGCGCTGGTTGGTGATCCCGATGGCGCGGATGTCGGCCCTGGTCAGGTTGGCCTTCTCCAGCGCGCCGGCCACCACGGACTGGACCCGGGTCCAGATCTCGGCGCCGTCGTGCTCCACCCAGCCGGGCTGGGGGAAGATCTGGCTGTGCTCCTGCTGGTCGACGGCGACGATGCGGCCGTCCGCGCCGAAGATGATGCAGCGGCTGGAGGTGGTGCCCTGGTCGATCGCGGCGATGAACTGGCCGCCATTGGACAGTGTGGTCACGGCTTGGGTCCTCTGGGTCGGGGTGCGGACAGGGGTGCGGCAGGGTGGTGCGGCGGGGTGGGGTCTCCCGGCCGGGTGTTTCGGACAGCGGCCTATCAGAAAGCGGCGTTGTACAGCAGGCCGGCGAGCGCGCCGCCGGCCAGCGGACCGACCACCGGGATCCAGGCGTAGCCCCAGTCTGAGCCGCCCTTCTTGGGGATCGGCAGCAGCGAGTGCACGATACGCGGGCCGAGGTCGCGGACCGGGTTGATCGCGTAACCGGTCGGTCCGCCGAGCGAGAAGCCGATGCCGACCACGCCCAGGGCGGTGATCAGCACGCCGGTGCCGGACAGGCCCAGACCCGGGGTGAGGCCTTCGGCCAGGATCATGATGCACAGCACCAGGGTGCCGATGATCTCGGTGACCAGGTTCTGTATGGGGTTACGGATCTCCGGGCTGGTGGAGAAGATGCCCAGGGTGGGCTCGTCGTTCGCCTGGAACTGGCCGAGGTAGGTGAGCCAGACCAGGAACGCGCCGAGCATGGCGCCGAGGATCTGTCCGGCGAGGTAGACCGGGACGTGGCTCCAGTCGCCGCTCTTGATGGCGACGGCCAGGGTGACCGCCGGGTTGAGGTGGGCGCCCGAGAGGTGGATCGAGACGTACGCCGCGATCATCACGGCGAAGCCCCAGCCGAAGGCGATGGCGACCCAGCCGGCGCCGAACGCCTTGGATCTCTTGAGCGTCACGGCGGCGCAGACGCCACCGCCGAGCAGGATCAGCAGGGCAGTGCCGATGAGCTCGCCTACGAAGATGTGGCCGTTGGACACAACGACTCCTTTGTCCGTGTCCCCTGTGGGTGGGAGAGGGCTTGTGATGCGGCTGCCGTGAACAATGTTCGACATTGTCGACCGCCATGCGGCAGTTTTCCCCCTGTCCGGCATTACGTCAAGACCGCCACTCATTCGTGAAAAAGCGGTTAAAACACCAGTGAATACGGACAAATTGTCCGCGCATGGACAGGCCAAGGCCCGGCTCGGAATCGGCTGGAATGGGCAGAACGGGACCGGTCAGAACCGGGCCGCGCCCAGGTCACGCGAGATGGCGCGGGCCGCCTCGCGCACCGCGACGACCAGTTCCGGACGGACCACTCCGGCCTCGCACACCCGCTCGACCGCGCCGCTGATACATACGGCACCCACAGGATTGCGGCGGCGGTCCTGGATCAGCGCGCCGATCGAGGCCACACCCGCCCAGGTCTCCTCGACGGCCGCACTCCAGCCGCGTTCGCGCGTCAGCGCGCACTCCTCGTCGATGGCGGCCAGGTCCACCAGCGTCCGCGAGGTGAAGCTCTCCGGCGGGTACTCCTCCAGCTCGCCGCGGGCCACCGGGTCGTGCGCCAGCAGCACCTTGCCCAGCGCCGTGCTGTGCAGCGGCTGCATGCTGCCCACCTCCAGCACCTGCCGGCTGTCGTCCGGCCGGAAGACGTGATGGACGATCAGCACACCGTGCTGGTGCAGCACTCCGAGGTAGACCGTCTCGCCGCTGGCCCGGGCCAGGTCGTCCGCCCAGACCAGGGCGCGCGCCCGCAATTCGTGCACATCCAGGTAGCTCTGGCCCAGGCGCAGCAACTCCGCGCCGAGCTGGTACTTGCCGCTCTCCAGGTCCTGCTCGACGAAGCCCTCCGCCTGGAGGGTGCGCAGGATGCCGTGCGCGGTGCCCTTGGCCAGGCCCAGGGAGGCGGCCACCTCGGACAGGCCGAGTCGGCGCTCGCCTCCGGCGAGCAGCCGCAGAATGGCCGCCGCGCGCTCGAGCGACTGGATCGGGCCGGGCATCGCACACCTCCGCTGGGATACGGTCGACAATGTAGAACACCTTATGAGTATGTCGACCGCTAACTCTTCTTCCCAGAGTGTGCCAGTCCGGCAGCCGCTACTCCATATCGGCCCGGTGAAACGCCCGCCGCCGGAGGGTCAGAGCAGGTCGGCCCGGGCGGGGTCGTCGTTCAGGAACCCGCCCGACTGGTGCTGCCACAGCTTCGCGTAGGCCCCGTCCGAGGCGAGCAGTTCCTGGTGGGTGCCCTGCTCGACGATCCGTCCGCGATCGAGGACGACCAGCCGGTCCATGGTGGCGACCGTGCTCAGCCGGTGCGCCACCACCAGCGCGGTGCGTCCCTCCATCAGCCGCCACAGCGCCTCCTGGACCAGGAGCTCGCTCTCCGAGTCCAGGGCGCTGGTCGCCTCGTCGAGCAGCAGGATCGGAGCGTCGCGCAGGATCGCCCGGGCCAGGGCGACCCGCTGGCGCTGTCCGCCGGACAGCTTGACGCCGCGTTCGCCGACCATGGTGTCGAAGCCCTCCGGCAGCGCGTCGGCGAACTCGGTGACATGCGCCGCCTCCGCCGCCCGGCGGATCTCGGCGTCGGTGGCGTCCGGCCGGGCGAAGGCGATGTTGTCCCGCAGGCTGCGGTGGAACATCGCCGGGTCCTGCGGCACATAGGCGATCAGGCTCCGCAGGTCGGCCTGGCGGAGCCGGCTGATGTCCTGACCCCCGATCAGGATCCGGCCGGTGTCGATGTCGGTCATCCGCAGCAGCAGCCGGGTGAGCGTGGTCTTGCCCCCGCCGGACCGGCCGACCAGGCCGATCCTGGACCCGCTCGGCACCGCCAGGTCCAGGTCCTCGAACAGCGGCCGGGCGCCGACGTGGGCGAAGGTCACGTGCTCGAAGCGGACGTCGGCGCCCCGGGACGGCAGCGCCTGCGGCGACGGCGGGTCGAGCACGGTCGGCTGCGTCAGCAGCAGCTCGGTGAACTGCGCGGCCTCGGTCATCGAGCTCTCCAGCCGCCGGTAGATCTGGTTGAACTCGAACATGATCCGCGTCGCGTTGCTGTAGTAGGTGAAGGCGACCACGACCGCCTCCACGCCGTGCCGGCCCCCGCCGAGAGCGACCGCGAGCAGCAGGCCCAGCGCGTTGGTCAGCACGGACATCGGTGCGACCAGTGTGTCGATGCGCAGGTTGCCGTAGTCCCAGGACCGCAGCGAGAGCTTGCGCGACTGGGCGACGCGGGACCGGTGCTCGGCGGCCTCGCGCTCCTCGGCGGCGAAGGCCCGGACCGTGTCCATGTTCATCAGGCTGTCGGCGACATGGCCCGACACCCGGGCGATCGCCTCCTCGCGCTGGTCGACCAGCCGCTGGCGGCGACGGATCAGCGGCAGCACGCAGAGCGCCGTCACCACGATCATCGCCAGCAGGCCGACGACCAGCAGCGGCTGGTAGCTCCACAGCACCACCGACCCGAAGATCAGCGGCACCAGACTGCCCACCACCGAGAACGTCAGCGTGTCGATGAACTCCTCGAAGCGGGAGGCGAAGCTGAGGATCCGCTTGGTCAGCGACCCGGCGAAGTTCTCGTGGAAGAAGGAGGCGTCCTTGGCGAACAGCTCGTCCATGCCGATCACGTACAGGTGCTCAATGCCGAGGGCGTCGAGGCGGTTCAGGCAGTGCAGGCCCACCCGCCACAGCGCCTCCGAGAGCAGCAGCACACCGCCGAAGCCGAGGACGTAGGGCAGCGTCGCGCCCACGGTGATGCTGCCATGGTCGGCGATGCGGCCGACGAGCTTGGCGACGACCAGCGGTGCGATGTAGTTGATGCCGACGTTGCCCAGCGCCGGCAGCAGCATCGCGGGCCCCGTCAGCCACCGCAGTCGGGCCAACTCCCGTCCGTAATATCGAAGTGCGAGGAGCATCGAGCCCCTGCGCGGTGAATCGTCGCGCGTTCCGGGCGATTTCATCCCACCCCCCGTGGTGTGGTGCGGCAGCCCGCCGGATACCGCTCCGGTCGCAGGGCATGCCAAGTAAGCCCCCGCGCGGGATACGGGGAGGCCGAAACCGAAGTGTCCCGCGGCGGCGCCCGCGCAGTCCAAGCGTTTTCGGCGGGGCTGTGGTTGGGTGCATTCCCATGAAGCTCCCGTACGGGCGGTCGGGCACCTCGCCGTTGCTGCTCTCCGACGCCGATGTCCGGATCCACCTCGACGCACCCACCGCTCTCGCCGCGGTCCGTCGCGCCCTGGTGGCCCACCACGAGGGCGCCCTGGTCGCCCCGGCCCGACTCGCGGCGGAACTCGGGCGGGGGAGTGGACTGGTCTTCACCGCAGGACAGTTGGCGGGTGAGTGCCACGGCTTCCGGGTCTACGGGCCCGATGCGGGCTCGGAGCAGCTGGTGGCGCTCTGGGACTCGGCCGGTGGCAGGGTGCGGGCACTGGTGACCGGTCATGAGTTGGGGGTGCGGCGGACCGGGGCGATCGGTGCGGTCGCCGCGGACCTCTGGGCACGGCCCGACGCGCGAACCATCGGACTGGTCGGGGCGGGAACCCAGGCCTGGGCGCAGCTCTGGGCGATCCGCTCGGTCAGGGAACTGGCCGAGGCGGTGGTGTTCTCGCGCCGGCAGAGTCGTGCGCGGCTCTTCGCGGCTCGCGCCGAACGCGCTTTCGGCATACCGGTGCGGGTGGCGTCGGTCGCGAGGGAGGCGGTGCTCGGTCGCGATGTGGTGATCCTGGCGACCAGCAGTGCGGTGCCCGTGATCGAGGCGTCCTGGCTCTCGCCCGGCACCCATGTGAACACCCTCGGGGCGAAGGGTCCCGAGCGGAGTGAGGTGCCGTTCGATCTCGCCGTCCGGCTGGAGTCGGCCCGGACCGACCTGGTGTGCACGGACTCCCGGGCGCAGTTGGCCGCCCTGGACGGCGGCTCGCTGTTCGACCCGTCGCGGACGGTGGAACTGGGTGCGGCCGCGGCCGGCGCGCACCCGGGCCGCACCGCCGACGACCAGGTGACGCTGTTCTGCTCGGTCGGCCTGGCCGGGACCGAGGTCGTGCTGGCGCAGACTCTCGCGGAGCGCTGCGAGCGGGGCTGAAAACGACCGGGAGAGATGGCGAGGAATATCCTCCGCTTCGGGTAATGGGCCAGTAACAATGGGGTAATGTACCTACCGTGCGGTTTTCTAATGGGCCGCTCCAACGCCAACTACCACGGAGAGGGCGGCATCATGGCACAGCAGGAGAGAGCCATCCAGACCAGGTGGACCGTGCTCCAGGCCGCAGCCGCCGTCTTCGCCGAACACGGGTACTCCAGCGCCAGCATGGCCCAGATCCTGGCTTCCGCCGGGGTGACCAAGGGCGCCCTCTACTTCCACTTCCCCTCCAAGGAGCACCTGGCCAAGGCCGTGGTGGCGGA
This sequence comes from Streptacidiphilus sp. EB103A, assembly GCF_041261405.1. Taxonomy (NCBI): domain Bacteria; kingdom Bacillati; phylum Actinomycetota; class Actinomycetes; order Kitasatosporales; family Streptomycetaceae; genus Streptacidiphilus; species Streptacidiphilus sp. EB103A. The sequence goes on from NZ_JBGCAQ010000005.1 coordinate 338,730, forward strand.
GCAGGCGCACCTGCTGACCGAGGGGGCCTTCGACGCCGCCCCGGGGATTCAGGCGCTCATCGACATGTCGCACATGTTCGCGGAGGGGCTGCGCACCGATCCGGTGGCACGCGGCGCGGTACGACTGGTGATCGAGTACGGTTCCTTCTCCAGTCCGGACCCGACGCCGTACCTGCAGTGGATCGAGGCGGTGCGCGGACCTCTCGCGCAGGCGCGGGAGATCGGGCAGCTGCGTGCGGAGGTGGACATCGACTCCACCGCCGAGGCCGTGGTCGGGATGTTCACCGGCATCCAGCTGATCTCCGAGGTGCTCAGCGGCCGGGCGGACCTCGGTCGCCGGATCACCTCGCTGTGGGAGCTGCTGCTGCCGAGCCTGCTGGTCCCGGAGGCCATGGCCGGGCTGCGGCTCGAGGGCTCCCGGCTCGCGGTCGGCTGAACAGCCGTCAACCCGATGGCCGGGCCGACACGGTGACGGGGCGGGAGGACCAGGTCCTCCCGCCCCGTCACCGTGTCGGCCCGGCGCAGAGTTCAGTCCGCCAGCAGCTCGGCCCGGTCCCCCAGAGCCGCGCGCACCTGGTCCGCGGTGATGTCACCGGCCCGCTGGATCCGGAAGCGGTCGTCGACGAGCGTGACGATGGTGGAGGAGGCCGTCGTCCCCTGGCTCCCGCCGCGGATGACCATGTCCACCGAGTCGCCGATCTGTGCCACGGCCAGGTCCAGGTCCACCAGCACCCCGTCGGCCTGGCCCGACAGGTTGGCCGAGGTCATCGCGACCGGCCCGCCGGTGTGCTCCAGCAGGCTCTGCATGGTCGGGTTCGACAGGCAGCCGATGGCCACCGTCGGGCCCCCGCAGACCAGATGGTCGGGGACCCGGGTGTTGCGGGGCAGGATGATGTTGAAGGGCCCGGGCCAGAACGCCTCGGTCAGCCGCTCCACCGGGACGACCAGGGAATCGGGGACGACGGTGTAGTCGCGCCACTCCTGAGGGGTGCGGACGAACAGGGTGAGCGGGGACGTCGGCGGGCGGCGCTTGATGGCGAAGGCCCGCTCCACCGCGGCGCGGTTCCAGGGGTCCAGGGTGAGCGCCAGATTGGTGTCGGACGGGGCCACCACCACGCCGCCGTTGCGGATCAGTCCTGCGGCCTTCCGCAGGTTGAGGTGGGTCGGGCTGACGACGTTGGGCTGCTTCGCGGTGGAGGCGGGCGAGTCGGCGATGCTCATGGGATCCTCTGCTCTCTGTACGGGTTCTGCGGGCTCTACGGGCTCTGCGGGCGGGTCACTTGGTCAGTTGGACGGCCGCGCTCACGGCCGTGAGCCGGTGCGGGATCTCGACGGCGCGGAGCCGCCCGCGGCACCACCGCCGCAGTTCCGCCGTGTCGAGGTCGATGCCGTTCCGGGGCAGCACCTGGGCCGCGAGCAGGCCGTCCGGGTCGGTGTCGACCCGGACCGCGCCCACCGCGGGGTGTTCGGCGAGCACGCGCTCGACCAGTCCGAGGTAGACCTTCTCGCCGGAGACCGAGGCCACCCGGCGCGCCCGTCCGACCAGTCGGACGCTGCCGTCCGCGGTCGGCTCAGCGAGGTCGCCGGTGGGGACGTCGACCCCCTCCGGCCAGGCACTGAACGCACCGTCCCGATACCGGCCGGCCTGCGCCGTGGGGGTGCTGACCAGGAGTTCTCCCGGTCCGTCGGAGCGATCCGCCAGCCGTAGTCGCACGCCCGGCAGGGGTTCGCCGAGCGTGTCCCAACCGTCGGGGTCCCCGTCGAGATGGTTGGTGGCGACCCGGGGACCCGCCTCGGTGAGTCCGTAGGTGGCGAAGACCTCCCGCACACCGCTGCGGCGCAGCTCACCGGCGGCGGTGCGCCCCAGCCGGTCGCCCCCGACGGTGACCTGACGGAGACTGCCCGGCATGCCCGACCCGGCGGAGAGGATGCGCAGCAGCAGATGCGGCGTGAGCGCGGTGTGGGTGACCTCGCTGTGCGCGGCCGCGTCGCGCCACGCCGCCACCGAGAACGGCGGTTCCAGCAGCGAGAGTTGCATACCCCTGGCGAGTACGCCCAGCACGCCGCAGACGAACGCGGAGGAGAAGTAGAGGGACTGGGAGAGCAGATAGCGCTCGCCCGGCTCGGGCTCGCCGACGCTCGACCAGTGCATCGCGGCGTTGCGCAGCAGGCTCGACCGGCGGTGCACGACCGCCTTGGGCAGGCCGGTGCTGCCGGAGGTGGCCAGCACGAGAGCCGGTTCGCCCAACGGGTCGGGTTCGGGCTGCTCCGGGAGCGCCCGGTGACCCCGGAGGTCGAGCAGCACCGCCCCCGGATCCCTGCCGACGGTTCGTGCGGCCGCGCCGGCCCAGCTCCGGGCCGCCGCGGGAGTCGCCCGGACGGCGGCGGCAGCGGTGTGCGCGCTGAGGATGCGACAACTCTCCGGCGCCAGCGAGTCGGAGAGCAGAACCGGGACCAGCCCGGCCTCCCAGGCGGCGGCGACGTCCAGCAGGGTGCCGAGGCGGCTGCCGGTGGCCACGATCACGCGCGCGCCGGGGGTGAGGTCGAGCCGGTTCCACTCCTCGGCACGCAGCCGGACCAGTTCCAGCAGGTCGGCGCTGCCCAGGGTGCGGGTCCGGCCGTCCCGGTGCTCGACCAGCTCGGCGTCGGGGTGGATCCAGTGGGCCGTCATCGCACACCGGTCAGGACGGTCCGGCCCGGCGCGGCATCGCCCGGGGCCGAGCGGATCCGGCGCAGCGCGGCGGCGTCCTCGGAGGAGAGCCCGTCCCGCCCGGGCGGCCCGGCCGGGACGGCGGCGAAGGAGGCCCGTGGGTCGATCCGTTGCGGCTCCTCGGCCTCCGGCAGTGCGGCCGCCCGGACCAGGGTGACCATCACGCTCACACCCTCCCCGCTCAGCACGCCGTCGCCGCCCGGCTCCCAACTGCACACGCCCACCACGGCGGTGTCGATCGCCCGGGAGCAGAGCCGCAGCGCACCGAGCAGCAGCGCGCCGTCGAGGCTCGCCCGCCGGCCGGCCAGCACCACCGAGGGTCCGTTCGCGGGCAGCGCCCTGGCCACGCTCTGCGCGACGATGTTGTACCCGGCCACCGAGAAGGTGACGGGGCTGCGCCTGCCGCTCGACAGCGACCCGGCGAAACGACGGACCGACTCCTGGTTCCCGCGGCGGGAGGCGACGAAGACCCCCCGCCGGCCGGGATCGCCGGTGAGCGGGTGCTCCGCGGTGAGCGCGGTCGCCGCCAGCTCGGCCAGACGTGACGCCGGGTCGAGTCGTGCCCGGAGCGTGGCCGGCGGCACCTCGGTGACCGGCGTTCCCGGCACGGCGGTGCGTACCGCGTCCGACCGGCCCGGGGTGGCGAGCACCGCGATCCGGTCCAGCCGGTAGACGCCGGGCACGCCGCTGAAGACGAGTGCGCTCATGGTCACCTTCACCTCACTTCCTGGGTGCAGAGGGTTGCGTGAGCGGTCGTGGAGCCGAGCTCGAGCGAGGCCTCCACCGTCGAGAGGCGCCCGGATCGCAGGATCCTGGCCCGGAGCACCCCGGACCCTGCGGCACCGGTATCCGCAGCGGCCGGGCGGTACTCCACCAGCCGGGCGGGCACGCAGCGGTCCACCCCGCGTTCGGCGGCGGCCAGTCGGCAGGCGATCTGGTGCAGGGCCTCCAGGGCCAGCGCCGCTCCGGCGTCCGCCGGACAGCCCGGCGGTGGGAGGTACCGCGCCGACGCGGTGCCGTCGCCGTCCGCCCCCAGCGCGAGCGGACCGCACAGCCCCAGGAACCAGCCGGTCCCCGGCTCGTCGCGTTCACTCATCGCCGGGATCACCCGGCCAGGTGCCCATGATGTGGTAGCCCGCGTCGACGTACACGGTCTCCCCGGTCACGCCCGACGACAGGTCGCTCAGCAGGTACAGTGCGGTTCCGGCGACGTCCGCCGTGTTGATGGACCGTCCCAGCGGACTCCGTTCCGCACGCTGGGCCAGCGACGCCGAGAAGTTGGGCAGGCCGAAGGTGGCCAGGGTCCGCATCGGCCCGGCCGACAGGACGTTCACTCTGGTTCCGTGCGGACCGAGTTCGGCGGCCAGGTAGCGTGCGGAGGACTCCAGCGCGGCCTTCGCCACCCCCAGCACGTTGTAGCCGTGGCACACCCGCTCGGATCCGAGGTAGGAGAGGGTGAGGATGCTCGCCCGCTCCGACAGATGGGGGCGAAGCGCCTGGACGACCCCGATCAGCGAGTACACCGAGGACTCCATGCACTCGGTGAACCCCTTGCGGCTGGTCGCGGCCAGCCCGCCGGCGAGCTCCTCCCGGTTGCCGTGGGCGACGGCGTGCACAATGAAGTCGATCTTCGGGGCGGAGTCCGCGCCGGCCGCCGCGCTGCGGGCGAAGTCGGTTCCGAGTCCGGCCAGTTCGGCGTCGTCGGTGACGTCGCAGCGGCCGAGCCAGGGGTCGCCGCCGAGCCGGGGCGTGGCCCGCTCCAGCCACAGCCCGGCCGATCTGCTCCGGTAGGTGAACCCCAGTTCGGCGCCCTCCGCGGCCAGTCGCTCGGCGATTCCCCAGGCGATGGAGCGCTGGTTCACCACACCGAGCACCAGCCCGCGGCGGCCTGCGAGCAGTCCGGTCGACCGGACGGCCGCGGTCTGTTCTGCGGTGGTCATCTCTGCTTCCCCTCGTCGGACGATCGCGGTCGGACGCTCACAGCTGTGCCCCTCCGGCGACCGGGATCACGGCGCCGACCAGGGACGGGCGGCGCAGCAGCAGAGCCGCGACGACCTCGGCGACGTCCCGCGGCCGGGTGAGCCGGCGCAGCGGGATCTCCAGCAGGTACTTCTGCCGGGCCGCGCCCTCCAGGACGCTTCGGGTCAGGTCGGTCTCCACGAAGCCGGGTTCGACCACGTTGGCCAGCACATTGAACCTGGCGCCCTCCAGGGCGAGGTTGGCGGCGTAACGGGTGAGGGCCGCCTTGGAGACGCCGTACATCGTGTTCCCGACCCGGGCGTTGCGCCGGGCCTGGGACGAGACGAAGACCACGTCGCCCCGGCGTCCGCGCATCAGGTGCGGAAGGACGGCGTGGGTGAAGGTCACCGCGCTGCCGACGTTGGAGTCGAGCAGATCCTCCAGATCGGTCCAGGTCACCTTGGAGACCAGCCGGTCCACGGTCAGGCCCTGGTTGTTGACCAGCGCCTGCAGCCGGCCGCGGCCGGCGACGTCGGTGACGAACCGGGCGACCTGGTCGGGGTCGCGTCCGTCCACCCGGGAGGCGCGGGCCCTTCCGCCCATCGCCGCGACCAGCTTCTCGGCCGGATCACTCGACGTCAGATAGGTGAACTCGACGTCGAATCCGGATCCCACCAGCTGCTCGACAACGGCGCGGCCGATGCCGCGGGCGCCGCCGGTGACGATGGCGACCGGGCGTGTCCCGGGAGCATCGGATGCCGGGGGACCGGCAGCGGTCGGCTCAGCCATGTCGGACCACCTCTCCACGAGCCGCGACGGTGTCCCCGGCGGGTCCGAGCAGCAGGACGAGGCACCGCACGGTGTCCCCGTGGGCCGGGTCCGGAGCCGCGGTCACCCGGATCCGGGCGGGCGGCACCAGCGGAGCCTGGAACCGGACCCCGCGCAGCGAGGCGGGTCGTGGTCCCGGCTCCGCCCCGGGCACGGCCGCCGCCACGGTGGCCATCAGGTGGGCGGTGAGCGATCCGGGCAGCATCGGCCGGCCGGGGAAGTGCTCGGCGAAGATCGGCCAGCCGGGGTCGAGCTCCAGCTCGGCCGAGCAGCCGCCGGTCCCGTCGGGCACCGGGTCCAGCGTCAGTGGAGCGCCGAGCACACAGGGTGCCGCCGTCTCCGTGTACGGGCTGCTCATACCGCCCTCCTCGGGCTTCGGACGCTTCCGGCGCGCACCTCGCGGGCCAGGAAGCCCGCGTAGGACGGCGCGTCGACACGTGGTGCGGCGGCAGCGGGCAGATGGGATTCCAGCACGGTGCGGTCGAAGCGGAACGCGCAGTCCATGAAGGCGAGGTTGTCGCCGTTGACCGTGGCGTGGGCCCGGTCCAGCGCGGTGACGGGAGCGCCGATCCGCAGGACCTCCTGGCCCAGTTCGGCGTTGACGGCCTCGACCGCCCGAATATTGCTGAGCTGCTGGTCGCCGAGGTGGTAGTGGGTGTGGACGGCGGCGCCGGCGGCCGCTCGCCGGGCGAGTTCCGCGCAGGCCCCGGCCAGTTCCTCGACGTGGGCCAGCGGCGGGGTGCCGTCCGGGTCGATGTCGAGCGAGAGCGGCCGTCCGGTGCGCAGCGCACGGGTGGCCATCTCGGCGAGGGTGAAGTAGCCGGCCTTGTTGCGGCGCCCGGTCGCCCGGTTCCTCGGCCCGAGGACGGAGCCGATCCGCAGGCAGCTGACCGGGTGCCCGAGCTGCTCCCCCCGGGCCTTCAGCAGGTGTTCGGCGAAGAGCTTGGAGGCGACATAGGGGTTCACCGCGTCGATCTCCCAGAGTGGTTCCTCTCTGACGACCCGTCGCAGTCCGCGCTGTCCGGGGCCGGTGACGCCGACCGTCGACACCTGGAAGAATCGTTCCTTCGGACGGCAGAGCTCCAGCAGCCGCAGCGGCGCCGCCGTGTTGGCGTCCACCGTCTCGCGCAGCCGTCGGCTGTCGTAGGAGAGCTCGGCCGCGACGTTCCAGACCTGGGCCACCGTGCCGGCGCCGTGCGCGGCGAGACTCGCTTCGGTGATCGCGTCGGCGCGCAGCGCGTCCAGCCGCTCCAGGCGGAGCTCCCCGGGATCGGTGGCCGGCCGGGCCGAGGCGACGGCGGCCCGCAGACCGGGCAGGTCCGGTTCGCCCCGGGTCAGCGCGAGCACCCGGTCGAAGTGCGGCAGCAGGGCCGCGGTGAGTTCGGAGCCGACCAGCCCGCCGGCGCCGGTGATCACGGCGGTGCGGGTCATCGGGCACCGCCGCTCAGCACCAGGCAGGAGTTGGCCCCGCCGAATCCATAGGTGACGCTGACGCCCAACGGGCGTTCGTCCAGCGATACCTGACGGTCGATCACCACCGGGATGCCGTCCCAGCGCGGATGGGTGCCGCGCAGCCCGGCGGTCGGCGGGACGGTCCGGTCGCGCAGGGCGAGCAGGGTCGCCAGCGCCTCGACCGTGCCGGTGGCGCCGAGGGTGTGGCCCAGGGCGCCCTTGGTGGCCGAGACCGGGACGTCGCCCGCGGGGAAGGCGGCCCGGTACACGGCCGCCTCCATCTCGTCGTTGACGGGAGTTCCGGAGCCGTGGCCGTTGAGGTATCCGACCTGGCCGACGCTGCCCCCGGCCATCGCCAGCGCCTCGCCGATCATGCGCGAGGCATTGCGACCCGACATGTCGGGCGAGGTCAGCGAGTCCACGTCGGTGCTCGCCGCCCACCCCCTGACCCAGCCGAGCGGCCGACCGGCACCGGCCACCAGCCCTTCGCCGGCCAGCACGAGGCAACAGGCGGCCTCGGCGAGGGTGGTGCCGTCGGACTCCGCGTCATAGGGGCGGCAGCGGTCCGGGGACATGGTCTTCAGTCCGGCGTGGCCGGAGAACTTGTTGGGCTCCAGCGAGTCCAGGCCCACGGCCAGCACCACGTCGGCGATTCCGGTCGCGATCAGTTCCGCCCCGTAGGCCACGGCGTCCGTGCCCGAGGAACAGGCCGAACTCAGCGGGACGACCGGACCGGTGAGGCCCAGTTCCCGGGCGATGTCCTCCCAGAAGTGGTCGAGCTCCACATCGGGGCCGCCCTGTTCGAAGATGTCCCCGAGGCTCACGCCCAGCACGACCCAGGCGTCGCGCAGTTGGTCCCGGGTCAGGCCCTGCTGTTCGGCCCGCGCCAGGGCGGGCCGGAGCGCCTGCACCGCGAGCCGGACGAGGCGCTCCCCGCCGCGCAGGCCGGGGAGCCCGTCGACGACGCCGCCGATGGCGCTGCGGATCCCCTCGACCGGGAAGAGCCCGACCGGGCCCAGGCCGCTGCGGCCTGCGAGCAGTCCCTCCCAGGTCGCCTCGACGGACCCGCCCAGGCAGGTCACCGCGCCCGCGGCCGCCACGGCGACCTGGGGCCGGGTCAGGGGCCCGGTCGCGGCGTTCACGCCGCGCTCCCGACCGTCGGCTGTTCGGCGAGCTCGTGCTCGGCGGCGGTCTTCTCGGCCTGGTCCGCGGCCAGCCGGGCGGCCAGCGCCGCCGGCACCCGCACCAGGCCGTACGGTTCGGTGCGGACGAACACCAGGTTCAGTTCGGCCCGGGCCAGCAGTTCGCCGTTGGCCTCGGCCCTGAAGTACAGCCGCAGGGAGCGGCCGAGGTTCTCCACCCGGCGGATGGAGACCGACACGACGTCGTCGCGTCGGGCGGAGTTGCTGTAGGAGGCGCGAACCCTGGCGACCCGGACCTCCACACCGTCCCCGAAGAATCCGGCGGGCTCGCTGTAGCGGGCAAGGAACTCCTTGAGCGCCGCGCCGTACCAGCGGACGTAGTTGGAGAAGTGGACCACGTCGAACTCGTCCACCTCGGCGTCGAGGACCGAGTGTTCCAGATTGACGATCATTCGTTGCTCCCCCTGCTGAAGTGGTGTCAGCCGGCCTGCGGCGCGGAGCCGGAGAGCTTGCTGCGGACCAGGTGCACGATGCGCTCGACGGTGGCGAAGTTCTCGGGCAGGAACTCGCCGTCCGAGACGGTGATCGCGTACTCGTCCTCCAGATGGGCCATGAGCTCGGCGAAGCCGAGCGAGTCGACGCCGATCTCGGTGCCGAGGAGGGAGTCGTCCGCGATGGCGGCGGGATCGATGTCGATGAAGAGCGCGTCCACGATGAAGGTCTTCAGGTGGGCGCTGATGGCTTCGCTGGTGGTGTCGTTCGCGGCGACTGTCATGTCGATCGGTTTCCTTCGGCTGTCGGAGAGGGGTGCGGGGAAGGGTCGGGACGCGGATCCGTCGGCGTGGGAGGGCCGGCGGATCCGTTCCCGTGCACAGGGCTCGCCCCGTGCGGTTCAGTCGAGGACGGCGAGCCCGGCCTGAGCGATCTTCACGTCGTCGGACCAGTGGCCTCCGCTGACGCCGATGCCGCCGACCAGCTGGCCGTCCACCGTGATGGGGAGGCCGCCGCCGAAGACGATCAGCCGGCGGATGCCGGTCGGGGCGCCGGCGGCCAGGGGCGCGTCGCCCTTGATGAACTCGTGCCAGGCGTCGGTGGCCAGGCCGAAGCCCGCGGCCGTGTAGGCCTTGTCCTGGGCGATGTCGATGGTGAGCAGGGCCGCTCCGTCCATCCGGGCGAAGGCGTTGAGGTGCCCGGACTCGTCGGCCACGGCCACGGAGGAGGGGATGCCCAGTTCCTCCGCGGCCTTGAGGGCGGCGGCCAGGATCTTCTGGGCGAGGGAGTTGGTGATGGCGGCGCGCTGGCGGATGTCGGCCATGATGGTGTGCCTTTCGGTGGAGATGTGGTGTCGACAGCGGGGGAGATGGTCGGTGTGTGGGGCGGATCAGCGGGCCGTGGCGGCCGGAGCAGGCGCGGCCTCCGCCGGTTCCGCCGCCGCGTCGTTGCCGCGCGGCAGCGCCGCCAGGACCAGACCGGCCACCGGCAGGTAGCCCAGGGCGAGCCCGGCGAGCAGATGGGAGAAGGGGATCCGGTCCAGGGCCAGTCCGGCCAGCAGGATCAGAACGGTGTTGAAGGCCGCGAACCTGGCCTCGTTGGCACGCAGCGCCGCCGCCCGCTCGGTGGCCGGGCGATCGGCCAGGATGTCGTTCACCGCGCCCACCACCATCGGCCGTACCCCGCCGACGCCGAGGCCGAGGGCCACGGTGGCGACGGCCGCGCCGGCGACGTTCTCCTGCCAGAGCAGGATCAGCAGCCCGGCACCGGTCAGCACGATGGCGGCGAGAGCCGTCCCCCTGGCGCCGATCCGCTCGGTCAGGAGCTTGGCGTAGCGGGCGCTGAAGTAGCCGCTGAGCGTGTACGAGCCGAGGATCAGCCCGAAGACCGGAAGCGCGGCGTGCAGCCGGACGTACAGCAGGTAGGGCAGGAAGCCGATGAAGAGAGCGAGGACGAAGCCGCGGACGATCGTGTAGAAGGCGGCCCAGCGGCGGAGCGCTCCGGCGTGCGGACCGGTTCCGGCCCGGCCGGCGGCGGCCGGGGCGGCCGGGGCCGCGCCGGTGGGCCGCGGTGCCGCCGAGGCGGTGCCGCGGTCCAGGCCGCGGCCCGCGCTCACGGCCATGGCGGCGGCCAGCGCCGACATGAGCGCGGAGAGCACGAACGGGCCGTTGTGGCTCACCTGGTAGAGGACGGCTCCGGCGACCCCGGCGACCAGGGCCGCGATGAAGGTGAGCGAACCGCTGCGGCTCTCCCAGGCGCGTGCGTCCTCGCCGTCGCGGCGGCAGATCTCGGCGAGCAGCGCCGAGTCGGTGCCGCTGGCCAGAGAGAAGCCGAGTGCCGCGACCACCTGGGCGACCACGGCCACCGGTATGCCGCCCGGAGCGGCGAGCAGCAGCAGCCCGACGGCCTTGAGCACCTCCCCGAGGGAGACCGCGGCGGTGAGACTGAGCCGTGCGGCGATGGGCCGGACCACGGGCCCGGCCAGTGCCAGGGTGGCCCCGTAGACCGCGAGGACGGCCTCGACACCGGGCAGGGACAGCCCCCGGTCGTAGAAGAAGACGAAGAGGATCGTCAGGTGGAAGTAGCTCCGGGACAGGATTCGGTACGCGGTGAATCTCCGTACGGCGCTGGACATCGGGTCCTCCGTTCCGAGTTGGTGGCGGATGGCTCAGACGGCCCCGACCGTGGGCATCCACGCCGGACGACCTGCCTCGTAGGCGCTGACCGCGGCCTCGTGCCGAAGCGTGGCGTCCACCTCGTCGAGCCCTTCGAGCAGCCGCATCCGGTGGTAGGGGTCGAGTTCGAAGCCGACCCGCAGGTCGCCCGCCCGTACCTCCAGCGACTCCAGGTCGATCGTGACGGCCTCGGCGGGGAACTCCTCGGCCCGGCGCCAGAGCGCCTCCACGGTGCCCTGGTCGAGCTGGATCGTCAGCAGACCGTTCTTCAGCGAGTTGCCACGGAAGATGTCCGCGAACCGGGAGGAGATCACCGCGCGGAAGCCGCTGTCGAGCAGTGCCCACACCGCGTGCTCGCGGGAGGAGCCGGTGCCGAACTCGGGGCCGGCCACCAGCACGCTCGCGCCGGCGTACTCGGGACGGTTGAGTTCAAACTCCGAGTCTTCACGCCAGGCGGCGAACAGCCCGTCGGCGTAGCCGGTCCGGGTGAGCCGTTTGAGGAAGCGGACCGGGATCAACTGGTCGGTGTCGACGTTGCTGCGTCGCATCGGCAGGACGCGGCCGGTGTGGATACGGAAGGCTTGCATGGTCAGACCTCGTCGGTGACGGAGCGGGCGGCAGGGGGTGCGGGCAGGTCGGCGGGGGAGCTGAGCGCCCCGGCCACCGCGGTGGCCGCGGCGACGGCGGGCGAGACCAGGTGGGTGCGGGACCCCGCTCCCTGACGGCCCTCGAAGTTGCGGTTGGAGGTGGAGGCCGCGCGCTGGCCCGGCTGGAGGAAGTCGGGGTTCATCGCCATGCACATCGAGCAGCCGGCATTGCGCCACTCGGCGCCGGCGTCCCGGAAGACGTGGTGCAGCCCTTCGCTCTCCGCTGCCTCGCGGACCCGGTCGGACCCGGGGACCACCAGCATGCGCAGGCCCGGGGCGACCGAGCGGCCGCGCAGTACCGCCGCCGCGGCGCGCAGGTCCTCCAGCCGGCCGTTGGTGCAGGAGCCGAGGAAGACGGCGTCGACCGGAATGCCGGTCAGCTCCTGACCGGGCTTCAGGCCCATGTACTCCAGCGCGCGTTCGCAGGCGGCACGCTGGTCCGGGTCGGCGACGTCCTCCGGGGCGGGGACGGCGGCGGACAGCGGCAGCACCTGGCTCGGGTTGGTGCCCCAGCTGACGTAGGGGGTGAGTTCGGTCAGATCGATGTCGACCGCCTTGTCGAACACCGCGTCCTCGTCGGTGCGCAGCGTGCGCCAGTGCGCGACGGCCTGGTCCCAGAGCGCGCCGCCCGGGGCGTAGCGGCGACCGTGCAGGTAGGCGAAGGTGGTCTCGTCCGGCGCGATCATCCCGGCCCGCGCGCCGGCCTCGATCGACATGTTGCAGATCGTCATCCGGGCCTCCATGGTCATCCCCGCGAGCACCTCGCCGCGGTATTCGATGACGTGCCCCTGGCCGCCCCCGGTGCCGATGCGGCCGATCACCGCGAGGATGATGTCCTTCGCGGTGACGCCGGGCCGCGGGGTGCCGACCAGGTTGACGGCCATGGTGCGGAACGGGCGCAGCCGCAGGGTCTGGGTGGCGAGCACGTGCTCGACCTCGCTGGTGCCGATGCCGAACGCCAGCGCGCCGAAGGCCCCGTGCGTCGAGGTGTGCGAGTCGCCGCAGACCACGGTCATTCCGGGCTGGGTGAGACCGGTCTCCGGGCCGATGACGTGAACAATTCCCTGGCCGGGGTCGCCGAGTTCATGAATTCGTACACCGAATTTCTTGCAGTTCTCCCGAATGGCCTCGACCTGAGCCCGTGAAAAAGGATCCTCGATGGGCTTGAGGATATTCAGGGTCGGGGTGTTGTGGTCCTCGGTGGCGAGGGTGAGTCCGGGGCGGCGGACCTGCCGCCCGCGAAGCCCGAGTCCGTCGAACGCCTGAGGGCTCGTCACCTCGTGGAGAAGGTGCATGTCGATGTAGAGGATGTCCGGCTCTCCGGGCTGCCGGCTCACCAGGTGTGCGTCCCACACCTTCTCGGCAAGGGTCTGACCAGTCACTTCACAGTTCCTGTCTCGTATTGCGGGCACCGCGATTTCGCCTGACAGTCAAAGAAAACCGCATACGCGGTCTGTTGTCAACCAGCTTACATTTCATCGCATAGCAGACAAAAAGGACTCTTCATAACTTTCGCACCGCCCGCCGACGGATTCAAGAAAAGGCTTGCCAATGGCCGCTCACGCCATTTACGGTCATTTTCGATCGGACATACTGCGGAGACTTGCCGTGATCTTCACCCGGCCGCTCCGGAAGCAGTTGTCATTCGAGTTCCGTGCCGGTCGACGACGACCGGACTTCTCCCGGGTGCCCTGTCGGCGCATTCCGTTCTTTCGCTCTTCTCGCGCAACCCATCGTCCGCATGCTTGTCTGGAGACGATCAATGACGCACCTGAGCACACCCCTGCCCACCGACGACGGCCGGCTGCTCGCCGCCCTCCACCGCAAGGCCGCCAAGCGGCTGCTTCCGCTGCTCGGCCTGCTCTACCTGATCAGCTATCTGGACCGCAGCAACATCGCCTTCGCCGGGCCCAACGGCATGAACCACGACCTCGGCCTGACCTCCACCGCCTTCGGCCTGGCCTCGGGGATCTTCTTCCTCGGCTACTCGCTGCTGGGAGTGCCGAGCAACCTGGCCCTGCACAGATTCGGCGCCGGCTCCTGGCTGGCGCGGATCCTGGTGGTCTGGGGCGTGGTCGCCACGCTCACCGCCTTCGTCCAGAACGCGACCGAGCTGGAGGTCGCCCGGTTCCTGCTCGGCACCGCCGAGGCGGGGTGCCTGCCCGGCATCGTGCTCTACCTGACGCTGTGGTTCCCCGACGACGTGCGCACCCGGCTGACGGCGTGGTTCTTCCTGGCCCTGCCCCTGTCCACGGCCCTGGGGGCGCCCCTGTCCGGGATGCTGATCCAGTGGAGCGACAGCCTGTTCGGGGTGGCCGGCTGGCGGGCGATGTTCCTGCTCGAAGGAGCGCCCGCGCTGCTCCTGGCCGTCGCGGTCTGGAGACTCCTGCCCAACGGACCGCGCGACGCGCGCTGGCTGACCGGGGAGGAGCGGACCCTGCTCACGGCCCGGCTGGACCAGGACGCCGCCGCGTCGTCCAGAGCAGCGGCACCGGCGGACCGCAGCGCCTCCAGGGAGTGGCTGGCACCCCGGGTGTGGGGGCTGGCGCTGGCCTACTTCGGCATCATCTACGGTCAGTACGCCCTCGGCTTCTTCCTGCCCACCATCATCAAGGGCTTCGAGACGCAGTCCGGCGGCCACTTCTCTATCATCCAGCGGGGGCTGATCAACGCGGTTCCGTACGTGCTGGCGGCGGCCGCCATGGTGGGCTGGGCGAAGCGGGCCCAGCGGGCGCCGTCGCGCGCCCCGTACGTCGCCGTACCCGCGCTGGTCGCCGGCGCGGTCATCCCGTGCGCGCTCTACCTCGGCGGTCCGCTGCCCACCATGGCCGCCATCTCGGTGTGCGCGGTGGCCGTGCTGTCCGCGATCCCGGTGTTCTGGGCGCTGCCGACCGAGATGCTCAGCCGGCGGGCGGCGGCGGGCGGGATAGCGCTGGTCAACACGGTGGGCAGCCTCAGCGGATTCGCCGCACCGTACGTCACCGGCTGGCTGAAGGAATACAGCGGCTCGACCAGGCCCGGCCTGTGGCTGGCCGGTGCCATGATGATCCTCTCCGCAGGGCTGGTCGCGATGCTGAGTCGCAGCCGACCCGGGCGGGTGGAGGACTCCGCGGTCGCGGTGACCGCACCGGTGGCACCGGTACGCATCGCCGCACCGGAGACGCCGCAGCAGGCCTCCACCCGCTGACCGCCCGTCCACCAGCCAGGGGGCTGTCCGTCCGGCGCCGGACGGACAGCCTGGCCGGCACCCACTCGGAAAGGTTCACCATGCGCCTCGTTCTGCTCGGCCCGCCGGGTGCCGGCAAGGGCACCCAGTCCGTGCTCCTGGCCGCGTCCCTGGACGTTCCGCACATCTCCACCGGGGACCTGTTCCGGGGTCATGTGGAACGGGGGACGGCCCTGGGCGAACAGGTGCGCGCCATCATGACCACCGGCGGGCTGGTGCCCACGGCGCTGACCGTGGCCGTGGTCGAAGAACGGCTCTCCCACGGCGACGCCGCCGACGGTTTCCTGCTGGACGGCTTCCCCCGCAGCACCGTGCAGGCCGAGGCCCTGGACCGGATTCTCGCCTCCCGCGCACAGGAGTTGAGCGCAGCGGTGCTCCTCGACCTCCCCGACGACGAGGTGGTCCGGCGGATCGCCGGTCGGCGGGTGTGCGGCCGCGACCCGTCCCACACCTTCCACCAGGACACGGCACCCCCGCTGCGGGCGGGGGAGTGCGACTACTGCGGCGGCGCGCTCCATCGGCGGACCGACGACGAACCGGCGACCGTGCTGCGCCGTCAGGAGCTGTACCGGAGCGAGACCGCCCCGTTGGTGGACTACTACCTGAGGGCGGGCCTGCTGCGCCGGGTGGACGCGCTGGGCCCGGTCGCCGAGGTCGGGAACCGGGTGCAGCGGGCGCTGGCGGCGAGCCGGCGCTGACTCAGCCCGATCGGGCTCCCACGCCGAGCGCCGCCCGGTACCAGCCGGAATGCTCCCCGAGCCGGTGCGCGAATCCCGGCCCCGGCTCGACTCCGGTGCAGCGCCACAAGGCGTCGCCGTCGTACCAACGGTCGACGGTCAGCAGGGCGGGCCGTCGGTCCGCGGGATCCGCGCCCGCCGCGACCAGACGACGCGTCAACCGGTCGCGGTCCAGCTCCGTTCCGGGAAGCGGAAGTTCGAGCAGTCCGCAGACCGCTCCGATCAGCTCCCGTACGCTCACGGGCTCCGGATGGACGGCGTGCAGCACGCGTCCGGACAGGAGCGGGCGCCCGTCGTCGAGCGCCAGCGCCAGCAGGGCCCTGGCGAGGTCCTCGACCGCGACGAGCGACAGCCTGGCCCGTCCTCCGCCGGGCCAGGCGGGCACCTTGCGGACCAGGTCGGCGATGCCCGGCAGCACCCAGCGGTCCCCCGGCCCGTGAATCAGATGCGGCCTGACCACGGTTCCGCCGTGCGCGAGCACCACGCGCTCCGCAGCGAGCCTGCTGCGGCTCGTCGCGGACACCGGGGCCGGCGTCAACTCGCCCTCCCGGCAGCCGCGGTGAGGGCCGTCGCCGTACACGGCGGCGGTGCTCAGCATGACCACCCGGCGGACCCCCGCCCGGTGCGCCTCGGCGAGCAGGGCCTCGGTTCCCAGCAGGTTGGTGCGCCGGCACTGCTCCGGGTCGCCTCCTATCCGGGAGGCCAGATGCAGCACCGTGTCGATCCCGTCGCAGCAACCCCGCAGCGTGGTCGGGTCGTCGAGGTCGGCCGTGCGCCACTCACCGACCCCGGCCGGGCGGCCCGCCGGAACGCGGCGGGCCAGAAACCTGTGCCCGGACGATCCGGCGACGGCGGCAGCGCCGGCAGTCGCGCGGTCCTGCCGGGCGAGGAGTTCCCGGACCACCGCGCTGCCGACGAACCCGGTGGCCCCCGTCACGAGCAGGGGACGGGACGTCCGGTCAGGCACCGGTCCCGGTCACGACGGTGACCTGGCCGCGGACCGCCACCTCCCCGCCCTGGGCGACGGTCACCCGCACCTGCGCGAGGTCGCCGGCCTGCTCCAGGACCTGTGCACGCACCACGCAGGGGGCGTCCAGCTCGACGTAGCTCAGGTAGTCGATCCGGAAGGCGGCCGGAAGGGCCTCGGGCCGGCCGAGCAGCGCGGCGCTCGCCTGGCGCGCCGCCTCGGCGAGCAGCATGCCGGGGGCGTGGTCGACCGGGTGGTCGAACAGCACGGGGTGCGACCGATCGGCCCGCAGCAGCCAGGCGGCCGGCCCGGTGGCCGGGGAGAGGACCACGTCCATATGACGGTCGCGGCCGACCGCGGCCGGCGCGACGGGTGTCGGCAGGGCCGGGGCTGGCGTTTCGGCCGGTGGGTCTGCGGCTTCGGGAGGACAACCCCCGATCGAGCGCATCCGGCTGTACGCGGCGGGGGAGACGCAGTCGAAGCGCGCTCCGCCGGTACCCAGCCAGCGCCCGTCCCGGTGGACCGTCATCTCCAGGCGGGCGCCCGACACGGTCCGGGCCCGGTGTCGCAGATCGCGGACCTCGACGGCGAGTACCAGGTCGGCCGGCCGGTCCGCGACCAGCAGCCCGTTCAGGTCGATGTCGTAGGCCAGCTCGTGCATGAGGAACTGGTGGTCCAGGGGAATACCGAGCTCCTGGTGGCAGACGACCAGGCCGGCCTGGCGGATGGCCTCGGCCACCAGCAGCGGATCGTGCCAGCGGGCCGCGACCGGACCGTAGAAACTGTGTGCGCGCGGGAGTTGGGCCCCCACCGTGAAGCTGTCGGATGCGACCGCCCGGCAGGCGGTGACGAGAACTTCGGATATCGCCGAGCGGTGCACCAGCTTGCGCGGTACCGTGCGGGCGAAGAAGTCCTCGACCATCGTGCCCCCCGGCCCACTGGGCTCGGACGCTGTGCGGTCGGCTGATCGGCCTGCTGTCCGGTGGTCCGCGACAGCGGACGGTAAGGCGATTTCCTTGAGCGACATGGATGGTCCCCCTCTGGCTGAAGCACGGCTTCCGTGGCCATAAAAAAAACCTACCATCCGGTTTTTATTTGGGTCAAGGATTTGCTGGGGCTACAGTCGGGGCAATCGTTCCCAGCGCTGACAGGGAGGTACCCGACGGTGCAGGAGCGGGCGGAGCGTACGAGGGGTGCGATCATCGCCGGCGCCGCGTCGACGTTCGGCGAGCGCGGTTACGTCGGCGCGGGGGTGGCCGAGATCGTACGCAGGTCCGGTACGGCCCGGGGCGCGCTGTACTTCCACTTCGCGGCCAAGGAGGAACTCGCCGAAGTGGTGGTCGACGCCTGCGAGGCGCAGCTGGTGAGCGGATTCGTCCGGGCCGCGGCCGAGACGAGCGCGCACGGCCTCGCCCGCGAGCTGGCGGCGCTGTCGGACGGTGACCTGATCGTGCAGGCCGGGCTGCGGCTGATCGTCGAGGGCTGCCCGAATCCTCCGGCCCCGCGGTACCGGCTCCTGATCGACGCGCTCGCAGGGCAGTTGGCCGCCCGGGGGGAGCGCGGCCGCCCACCGTCGCCCGCTGCCGGGGCGGAGGCCGACGCCCTCGCCTTCGCCCTGATGGGCGCGTTGCTCGGAGCTCAGGCGATGGCTCGGACCTTCGGCCGACCGGACCGTGCACGGGCGAAGGCGGAGCGCTCCTGCGAACTGCTCATCGCCGGGGCGCAGGCACGGGCGCGGGCACACGCGCGGGGAGCGCAGGCGCCGGAAGCCGGGGGACCGCCGGCGGCGCCGTCCGGCTGATCGGCGAGGGCCGGGATCCGTTTCCCAGATGCAGGCCGCCGTACGGATCGAGGCCGCGGGCCGCCGTCTCGCCCACCAGTCCGGGGAGGATGAGCCGCCAGGTCGCCGCCATCTCGGAGACGCCGCGGCAGCGTCCCTGTCGCCCGGCGAGCAGCTCCGCGCCCGCGGTCGCCGCGGCGATCGTCGCGTCGACCTCCGGGAGGCCGAGCCCGGGGAGCAGGTTCCCCCTCCGGGCCGCCAGGGCGGTGAGCACGCGCATCTCGTACAGCCAGTCCGTGCAGAAGTCGGGCCCCGACTCCGGGGCCGGTGGCAGTTCATGGTGCATCCGGACGGCGATCCGCACCTTCACGTCTCTGGCGAGCCACTCCAGCACCAGCTGCGACAGATTGATCAGTTGCTGCACCGGTGCCGGGCGACGGGTGTCGAGACTCTGGACGAGAAGGCGCAGGGCCGGCTGCCCGGCCGCGCGGACGGCATCGCTGAGCTGCACCTTGGTCGGGAAGTGGAAGTGCAGTGCCCCGGTGGAGACCCCGGCCGCCGTGGCGATCTCGTCGAGTGAGGCGCCCCGGTAGCCACGCCGGGCGAACACCTCGGCGGCCTTTTCCACCAGGAACATCCGCGTACGCAAGGCCCGCTCCTGCATCCTCCACCACCCCTTGTGCTTGGTTTCGTCGGCTCGACGCTCGACAGTATACAAACCATCTGAGCGGTTTGTTCCTCGGGCGTCGACCCTTGCGCTGACCGCCACGCACGCGGGCGCCGCCCCCGTGGGGACGGCGCCCGGAACGACGGTGCGGGACCTCGTTCAGGTACGGCTCAGCCGAACATGCCGACCTGGTAGTCGCCGGCCGGCTGCCGGACGATGACGTTCACGCGGTTGTAGGTGTTGATGAGCGCGATCAGCGACACCAGGGCCGCGAGCTGCTCCTCGTCGTAGTACTTGGCGGCGCTGGCCCAGGCCTCGTCCGTGACGCCGCCGGCGGCGTCGGCGATACGGGTGCCCTGCTCCGTCAGCTCCAGCGCGGCGCGCTCGGCGTCGGTGAAGACCGTGGCCTCCCGCCAGGCCGCGACCAGGTTGAGGCGTACCGAGGTCTCCCCGGCGTGCGCGGCCTCCTTGGAGTGCATGTCCGTGCAGAACCCGCAGCCGTTGATCTGGCTGGCGCGGAGCTTCACCAGCTCCTGCGTCGCGGCCGGCAGGGTCGAGTCCGAGATCACCTTCCCCGCCGAGTTGACGTACTTCAGGGCCTGGGCCCCGACGGTGCTGGTGAAGAGGTTGAGGCGAGCATCCATGGTGGTGAACTCCCATGCCTTGGTGGTGGTTGCTACACCCCTAGGACAGAACAGCCCGACCGGATGTGACATGGGGGCTCAGCCCGCTCGGCCGCGCAGTTGGTGCTCGTAGGCGAAGATGACGGCCTGGACCCGGTCGCGGAGCTGCAGCTTGGCGAGGATGCGGGTGATGTGGGTCTTGACGGTGGCTTCGGTCAGGAACAGCCGCTCGGCGATCTCGGCATTGCTCAGTCCTGCCGCGATCAGGCGGAAGACCTCCTGCTCGCGCGGGGTCAGCTGGGCGAAGCGGGTGCCGGCGTGCTCGTCGCGGGGCCAGGGGGCGATCCGGGCGAAGCGGTCCACCAGGCCGCGGGTGATCCGCGGGGTGAGCACGGCGTCCCCGCAGGCGACGGCGCGGATCGCCTCGCCGAGCGTGGCCGGGACCGCGTCCTTGAGCAGAAAGCCGCAGGCGCCCGCGCGCAGCCCGCCGAAGGCGTAGTCGTCCAGGTCGAAGGTGGTGAGCAGGAGCACGCGCGAGGCCGTCTCCGAGGCGATCCGCCGGGTCGCCTCGATGCCGTCCGTGCCGGGCATCCGGATGTCCATCAGCACCACGTCGGGGCAGGTCTTTCGGGTTAGGTCCACCGCCTGGTCGCCGTCGGCGGCCTCGCCGACCACGGTGATCCCCGGCATCGTGTCCAACAGGGCGCGGAAGGCCATCCGCACCAGCGCCTGGTCGTCGGCGAGCAGAACCGAGATCGTCACCGCGGATCCTCCAGTCTCAGCTCACCGGCGACCGCCCACCCGTCCGCGGTGGGACCCGCGTACAGCTCACCGTCGAACATCGCCGCCCGCTCCCGCATCCCGGTGAGCCCGTCCCCGGCGCCGATCGCGATGCGGTGCTCCCCGCGGAGGGAGGCTACTCGCCAACCGTCGTCGGTGATACAGAAGCGCACCAGGTCGCGGCCGCAGTGCAGCACCACATCGGCCCTGGACGCCTCGGGGGCGTGCTTGACCACATTGGTGAGCGACTCCTGGACGATCCGGTAGACCGTGGTCTGCGCCGCCGCGCTCAGGGCCTCCCGGCTGCCGGTCTCGGTGAGGCGCACGTCCAGGCCGGTGCGGCGGGTCTCCTCGACCAGCGGCGGCAGCGCGTCCAGGTCCGGCTGCGGGGCGAGGTCCACACCGTCGTCCGCCCCGTCGTCCGCACGCAGCATGCCCAGCAGCCGGCGCATGCCGGCCAGGGACTGCCGCCCGGCGGACGCGGACTGGAGCATCTGCCCGCGGGCGGCTTCCGGGTCGGTCCCGGCCGTCGCGGCCGCCGCCTCGGACAGGGCGATGACGACCACCAGGCCATGGGCGACGATGTCGTGCATCTCCCGCGCGATCCGGGCCCGCTCGGTCGCGGCGGCGAGCTGCTGCTGCTGGAGCCGTTCCTGCTCCAGGCGCTGCGCCCGGTCCTCGACGGAGGCCAGGTACCGGCGCTGGTTGCGCATGGTGGTGCCCAGCAGGAACACCGCGGCGGCCAGGCCGGTGAGGATGATCACAGCGTCGTTCAGGCTGCCGGGCGGGGCGACCTGGAGGGCCACCAGGACGACCCCGGCCTCGACGGCCACCGCCGCTGCGGCGGCGTACCGCGCCCCGCGCAGGGCGACCACGGTGTAGAAGGCGACCAGCACCGCGAACGCCGGGACCTCGATGGACCCGAGCGCCCATGACCCCACCGCTGCCGCCCAGCAGAGCCAGAACACCGGGACGGGCGCGCGGTGGCGCAGCAGCAGCGGCCAGATCGTCGCCATCGCCAGGGTCCAGCACAGCGGGTCGGAGTCGTCGTAGAGCAGTGCGTGCGTCGCGGCGACGGCGACGACCAGCGGTGGCCCGACCAGCACAGCCAGAGTGAGTGCCGGGTGCGGCCGGCCGGCGGCGGGGCGCGGTGGCGGGCTGAGGGGAATCACCGTCGGGATCCTACAGGGACGTCAACTCCGGGCCCCGGGGCCCGGCTCCGCCCGCACCCCGGGAAGGCGCAGGTGGGCGGCCGGGTCATCCAAAGGTCGTACGGCCCGTGCGAAATGACGACGATCGTCCGATCCACACAACAGGGGTGGGTTCGTACTCTTCGGTGCACCCCGGAGGCAGGCGGAGCCCTGGGCGGATGAAGCGGATGAAGGAGAAGGTGTCGCATGGGACAGAGCACGGTCGTACCCGGGGTCCGAACGGACCTCCTGGTCAAGGTTCCGGAAGTCACGCTGATCTTCTGGGTGGCGAAACTGGGGACGACGGCGTTCGGAGAGGCGCTCTCCGACTACGTCTTCTTCAACGACTACATCGGCAGGAACGTGGCCATCCTGGGAGCCATGGGCCTGCTGGCCGTCTGCCTGGTCTGGCAGGTGGCCACCAGGAAGTACATCCCGGCCGTCTACTGGCTGACGGTAACCGCCGTCAGCATCTTCGGCACCATGTCGGCCGACTACCTGAACAAGAACCTGGGGATGCCGCTGTGGGGGTCCACGGTGATGCTGCTGGGTCTGCAGGGAGCGGTGTTCATCTCCTGGTACCGCAGTCAGAAGACCCTGGACATGCACTCCATCACCACCAGGCAGCGCGAGGTGTACTACTGGCTCACCGTCATCTTCACCTTCGCCCTCGGCACCGCTGCCGGTGACTTCGTGGCCGGGCCGCTCGGCCTGGGCACGCTCGACTCCACGTTCGTGTTCCTCGCGGTCATCCTGCTGCCGGCGGCGGGCTACACGTGGCTGCGGTTCAACGAGGTGTTCGCCTTCTGGTTCGCCTACACCATCACCCGCCCGCTCGGCGCCTCCTTCGCCGACTGGCTCGGCGTCCCGGCCCCCTACGGCGACGGCCTCCAGCTCGGGACGGGGCCGATGAGCCTGGCCACCGGGCTGGTGCTGCTCGCCGTCCTCGCCCTGGTCGTCGTCCGGCACCGGGCGGAGGTCAGTCGGCAGAACCCGCTCCCCGCGGTGGACTGACCGGGGCGCGCAGGCCGTCGCGCAGGATCGCCAGGGTGCGCCGGGGGTCGGTGACCCGGGTGGCCGGGTGGCGCAGGGCCAGCAGCACGCCGGACAGGACGGTCATCAGGTCGGCGATGTCGATGTCGTCGCGCAGCGTGCCGGCCTTCTGGGCCGCGGCGAGGAGATGGCCGATCTCGCCGCGGAGGTCCGCAGCCGACGCGGCCACCGCGGTCCGGACCTCGACGCCCGCCCCGGCCAGGGCGTCGACCAGGTCGGCCTTGGCGGCGGCGTCGGCGACGATGCGGTCGAGCATCAGGAACAGCGCCGCTCCCGGGTCCTCGCTGTCGCGCAGGGCCCGGGCCTGGTCGACGAGGTGCCGCAGCCGCGCATGGACGACGGCCTCGAACAGCGCCTCCTTGGTGGGGAAGTGCCGGTAGAGGGTGCCCGGACCCACCCCGGCCCGGCGCGCGATCTCGTCCAGCGGGACGGACAGCCCCTCGGCGGCGAAGGCCTGCCGGGCCACCTCCAGCAGCCGCTCCCGGTTGCGGCGCGCGTCGGCACGCAGCGGTCTCTGCTCGGCCTGCACGCGGGTCTCCGTCCCTGGGTCCGGCTGCGGTTCGGTCCCCTGGGCATCAACCGGGGCGCTGTCTCCGATTATGCTAGCGTAACCGGGTAACCGGGGCGCACTCTCCGATTGGCTGCCCCGACGTGCTCGCTGAGGGAGAACGCATGACCACGGCTGATCGGACGACACCCGCGCGGACGGCATTTCTCGCGCTGGACTTCGCGACCTACATCGTCGAGAACTTCAGCCATGACCACGATGTCGCGGCGAACGCCGCCAAGGCACTGGAGTCGGCGAGGGCCGCCGGGCTGCCGGTGTTCCACATCGTCCACGAGGCGATGCGCGGTCAACTGCACCCGTTGCTGGGGCCCGTGGGGGACGAACCGGTGCTGGCCAAGTCCACCATGGGAGCCTTCGCCGGCACCGACCTGGACGCCCGGCTGCGCGCGTCCGGCGTCGAACGGGTCGTCATCGCCGGTGTGGCCACCTCCGGTACGGTGCTGTCCACCGCCCGGTGGGCGTACGACACCGGCTACGAGGTCGCCGTCTGCGCCGACGCCTGCGCCGATCCCGACGCGCGGGCGCACGCCGCGCTGATCGACGCGTCCGTCTTCCCGGAGAGTTGGATCGGGCTCTGGCGCATCGCCCGGGTGCTGGACTTGTCCGAGCTCGCCGACCTGCGCGGCTGACCGGGCTCGCTCCGTCTCGCCGCCGTCCGCCAGAATTGCGGGATGACGTACACAGACGATGCGGCGACCGTTGACGCCTGGACCGCGCTGGGAGGCCGCGCCGAGCTCGCGGCGGGGGTCCGTTACGACGGCGCGGGGGACGTCCTGCCGGCCCGTCTGCCCGTGCGCGAGCTGGCCCGCGCCTGCGTGGGCGTCTGCTCGCTGGCGGCGGCGGAGCTGCTGGCCCTGCGCGACGGGGTTCCGCTCCCCGCGGTACGGGTGAACGAGGCGGCGGTGGCGACCGCGTTCGTCAGCGAACGCCATCTGCGGATCGACGGCAGGGCTCCCACGTCCTTCGCGCCGCTGTCCGGCTTCTGGCGCGCGGACGACGGCTGGGTCCGCACCCACGCCAACTACCCGCACCACCGGGCCCGGCTGCTGGACGCCCTGGGCATCCAGGACACCGGCGACGACCAGGAGTTGGCACAGGCGCTGGCGCGAACTCTGGCGTCCCGGCCGGCGCGGTCGGTCCAGGAGTCCGTCTACGCCCGGGGCGGACTGGCCGTCGCGGTGGCACAGTGGCCCGGCGACGGAGCCCATCTGCTGGACGGCCGCCCGCTGGTGACGATGCGTCGGACCCCGGCGACGGGGGGCGCGCCCCGGGCGCTGCCGCCGGGACCGCTGCCCGCGAGCGGGGTGCGGGTGCTCGACCTGACCCGCGTGATCGCGGGCCCGGTCGCGACCCGCACACTCGCGCTGCTCGGCGCGGACGTGCTGCGCGTCGACCCGCCGTCGCCCGGTGAGGCCGCGGACGCCCACACGGACACCGGTATGGGCAAGCGCTCCACTCTGCTGGACCTCACCGCGGCGGAGGACCGGCAGACCTTCGAAGCCCTCCTGGACACCGCGGACGTCGTGGTGACGGGCTACCGTCCGGGCGCGCTCGATCGGCACGGGCTCTCGCCCGAGGCCCTGCTGGCGCGCCGCCCCGGCCTGGTCGTCGCCCACCTCCGGGCCTGGGGCGGGTCGGAACCGTGGTCGCGGCGGCGCGGTTTCGACAGCCTGGTCCAGGCCGCGACCGGCATCGCCGCGATCGAGCGCGGCCGCGACGGCCGCCCCGGCGTCCTGCCCGCCCAGGCCCTGGACCACGGCACCGGCTACCTGCTCGCCGCCGGTGTACTGCGGGCTCTGAGCGAGCGTCAGTCGGGCGGAGGGGGAGCGGAGTTGGGTTTCTCGCTGGCGGGGACGGCGGCCTGGCTGGTGCGGAGCGTCAAGAGCGCTGCGGTGTCGGCCGGAGACGCAGAGCCGGAACTGTGGCTGGCCGAAACCGATTCCGACTACGGGCGGCTGCGGTACGCCCTCCCGCCCGTCCACTACGAGGGAGCACCCAGAACCTGGGCCCGGCCGTCGACCCGCTGGGGCAGCGACCTACCGCGCTGGACCGGCTCGAACTGAGGCCGCGTCAGTTCAGGGTGTGTCGGTTCAGGGTGTGCCGAGCCAGGTCAGGGCGGCGAGGGTGAGGGCTTCGACGCCGGTGCTGAGGGTGGGTTCGATCAGCGGAGCGAAGAAGGGCGAGTGGTTGCCGGGAAGTTGGTCGAACCGGTCCTCCCGCATCGCGGCGACGACGGTCTCCGGCTCCAGGCCGCCCCAGAACCAGAAGACGGTCGGGACCCCGAGCACCTCGCCGAAGACGCCGACGTCCTCGCTCGCGTTCACCAGCGGCATCGTCTGGATCCGCTGCTCGCCGAAGTGCTCGGTGAAGGCGGCCATCGTGGCCCTCGTCGAGTCGGGTTCGCTGACCAGGGCCGGGGCACTGGCGAACCAGGTCAGGGTCGGTTCGGTATCGGCGCCGCTGGCGGCGGACTCCGCGCGGACGATGCGTTCGATCGCCGCACGGACCAGGTCGCGGGTCTGCGGGGTGTAGGTGCGGATGTTGACGCCGAGTTCGGCGGTGTCGGGGATGATGTTGTCCTTGGTCCCCGCCTGCAGGCGACCCACGGTGACCACGGCGGACTCGGCCGGCGGCACCTCGCGCGCCACGATGCCCTGGAGCCGGGTGACCACGCTCGCGGCCATCACCACCGGGTCGATGGAGGCCTCCGGACGGGAGCCGTGCGCACCGCGGCCGTGCAGGGTGACGCTGAGCGAGTCGGCGGCCGCCATCACCGGGCCGGTGCCGTAGCCGATGACACCGGCCGGCAGCGGTGCCACATGCTGTCCCAGCACGATCTGCGGTGCGGGGAATCGCTCGAACAGGCCGTCGTCGACCATGCCGCGGGCGCCGCAGGCCAGTTCCTCGGCGGGTTGGAACACCACCAGCAGCGTTCCGCGCCAGCGGTCGCGCGCCCCGGCCAGCAGGGTGGCCGAACCGACCAGGCAGGCGGCGTGCATGTCGTGTCCGCAGGCGTGCATCACCGGGACGTCGCGGCCCTCCGGGTCCACCCCGCGCGCCCGGCTGGCGTAGGGCAGGCCGGTCTTCTCCTGCACCGGGAGGGCGTCGAAGTCGGCGCGCAGCATGACCACCGGGCCGTCCCCGTTGCGCAGCACGCCGACCACGCCGGTGGTGCCGACCCGCTCGGCGACCTCGTCGAAGCCGGCGTCGCGCAGACGCTGTGCGAGCAGGCCGGCCGAGCGGGTCTCCTGCAGGGACAGCTCCGGGTGCCGGTGCAGGTCCCGGTACAGCGCGGCCAGGTCCTCGCGCAGGTCCGCGAGGTTCGCGATCACGGTCCGGTCCATGCGCCGCCTCCTCAGGTCATGTCCCCGCGGCGCACCGTACCCAGCGCTGGTGCGGTCCGGTTTCCGGCGGCAGCGGCGTCCCCCGAATGCGCCGCCTGTTCAGCAGGGTGGCGGAGTCCGTCAGCGCTCCTGCCCGCCCGTGGGGGCGAAGTAGTGGCCCGCGTCGATGTCGGCGATCAGGCCGGGGTGGGCCGGCTCCCAGCCGAGCAGCTCGCGGGTGCGAGCGCTGGAGGCGGGGTTGTCCAGGGGGATGAAGGCGGCAAGGAACTGGAAGTAGTCGGGAACCTCCTCGGTGGGAACGGACTTGGCGGGGAGGTCGAGATTGCGGGCGATGGCCTCGGCGATCCGGCGGATCGGCACGCCTTCGTCGCCGACGGCGTGCAGCCGGGTGCCCGCGGGGGCCTGTTCCAGGGCGAGGCGGAACAGCCGGGCGGCGTCCAGGGTGTGGCCGGCCGGCCAGCGGTTGTCGCCCTCGCCGGGGTAGCCGGA
Organism: Streptacidiphilus sp. EB103A; assembly: GCF_041261405.1. Taxonomy (NCBI): domain Bacteria; kingdom Bacillati; phylum Actinomycetota; class Actinomycetes; order Kitasatosporales; family Streptomycetaceae; genus Streptacidiphilus; species Streptacidiphilus sp. EB103A. The sequence goes on from NZ_JBGCAQ010000005.1 coordinate 365,558, forward strand.
GTAGCCGTTGGCGCGGGCGAAGCCGATCAGCGCGGGGGTGAAACCGTGGTGGTCGAGGTCGCTGTGCACCAGCGGGGGCAGCCGCACGACCGAGGACCGTACACCCCGCTCGGCCATGGCGATCACCGCGTTCTCGGTGTCGACCCGCGGCCCGGACGGCAGGGTGTCGGCCTCGGTGCCGAGCCGTCCGCTGATGCCGCCGAGGGCGAGCATCAGCGTGCCCGCGGTGATGACCAGCGGCTTGCCGGTGCCGGAGCCGGCCAGGGCGTCGCCCATGGCCTGGACGGCGCGCAGGTCGGCGTCCACGGCGTCGGCGAAGGCGCCGCTGCGCATCGCCTCGTGCTTGAACGCGAGGTGGATGACGCCGTCCGCTGCCGCGGCGGCCTCGCGCAGGCCGTCGAGGTCGTCCAGGTCGCCGCGACGGACCTCCGCGCCGAGCGCGGCTGTCGCGGCGGCCGAGGCGTCCGAACGGGCCAGGCCGACGACGCGGTGGCCGGCCGTGAGCAGTTCCGGGAGGACCGCGGAGCCCAGGTGACCGGAAGCGCCGGTGACGAGAACGTGCATGAGGGAAACCTCCGGAGAGTCAATGACACTTGGTGTCATCACTCTACCCATGATGACACCAGATGTCATCACTATGATGGGGGGATGGGACGATGGGAGCCGGACGCGCGTGGCCGCCTGGGGCGGGCCGCGATGGAGCTGTACCGCGAGCGCGGCTTCGACCAGACCACGGTCGCGGAGATCGCCGAACGCGCCGGCCTGACGAAACGCACCTTCTTCCGGCACTACGCCGACAAGCGCGATGTGCTGTTCGCCGGCACGGACCTGCTGCGGGAGGTGGTCGTGCGAGCGATCGCCGAGGCGCCGGCCTCGCTGCCTCCCTTCGCGGTGGTCTCGCTCGGGCTGGAGGCGGCGGCAGGGATGGTCCAGGAACGGCCCGAGGACGTGAAACTGCGTCAGGCTGTCATCGACGCCCACCTTGAGCTGCAGGAACGCGAGCTGGTCAAGCTCGCCGCGATGGCCGGGGACATCGCCGCGGCGCTGGGCGAGCGCGGTCTCGGCCTCTGGCCCGCGCGCCTGGTCGCGGAGACGGGCATGGCCGCCTTCCGGGTGGCGTTCGCCCGCTGGATCGCGGACTCCGCGGAGGGGCCGCTGACGAAGGTCGTCAGGGAGTCGATGGAGGAGCTGGCGGCGACCGCGACAGCGGGGTGAGCGAGGCCGACGCCACTGCATGGCGACGGTCCTGCATCAGGCGGACCATGGTTCTTGGCGGGAATTCTTGACGGGAATGCTCGGCGGGGTTCCGCCGAGCCCCGTCCCGATACCGGAGGTGCAGAGCGATGACCACGTTCATGGATGTCCATCACGGGATGGTCGGGATCACGGCCGAGCAGCTCAAGGAGGCACACAACGCGGACCTCGCGATCGAGGGCGAGGAGGGCGTCCACTTCGAGAAGGCCTGGGCCGACCCGGTCTCGGGCACCGTGTACTGCCTGTCCGAGGCCCCCTCCGCGGAAGCGGTCCAGCGCATCCACGCCAGGAGCGGCCACCCGGCCAGCGAGATCCACCCGGTGGCGCTCAGCATCTGAGCCGTCCCGGTCCTGACCGGCCTCGGGATGCCGAGCTGCGCCGTTGCCGCCACGCTGGGCACATGAGCGACCCGCAGCACCACCACCCGCATGTCGTCGTCCACCCCGTCGTCGACGCCACTCCGCCGTTCCGGCGCGTCGACATCCTGGGCGTGCAGGTCGGCAAGGCCCACTCGCTGCGGGACGTCGTCGAGTTCTGCCGCCGCGCCGGCCTGGAGGACCTCGACCTGGAGCTTGAGGGAAGCGTCCAGTGGATCGGCGGCGGCCCGCACCAGTGGGAGGAGTGAACCGGGCACGCGGCGTCGTCAGCGTGGCTGCGGTACGGCTTCGATGATGCTGTGCCCGCGGGTCGTCTCCGTTCCGGGGTCGTCGGTGATGTGCCGGATGTCGAATCCGGCCGAGTCCAGGAGAGCGGTCCAGTCGGCCTCGCTGCGTTCCTTCCCCCCGAGGATGACGAGCATCAGGAGGTCGCCGAGCACGCTCAGTTGTTCGTCGTCCGTCGGGCGCAGGACGCTGTCGACGATGACGAGGCGGGCATGCGGGGGCATGGAGGTGCGGACCTGCCGCAGTATCTGCAGGGCCTTGTCGTCGTTCCAGTCGTGCAGGACCCGGGAGAGCAGGTACGCGTCGCCGCCGGGGGCGACCGCTTCGAAGAAGTCCTGGCCGAGGAGTGCGCAACGGTCGGCGACTCCGGCGGGGACCAGCTGTTGGTGGGCCTGCTCGACGGTTTCGGGGAGGTCCTGCAGGATGCCCTTCATCTGGGGGTGGCGGGCCAGGACGGAGGCGATGAGCCTGCCGTCGCCCCCACCGACGTCGACGACGGTGTTGCATCCGGCGAACTCGTAGCGCTGGATCGCGGCTACCGCGCCGGCCATGGTGGCGCCCATGGCCCGGTTGAACAGGGCGGCTTCCTCGGGGTGCGAGGCGAGGAACTCGAAGTAGTCCATGCCGAAGGTCTTGTCGAAGGCGGGGAGCCCGGTTCTGACGGTGTGCAGCACGTCGCCCCAGGCGCGGAACACCGCGCCGCTCTGCAGGAGCACTCCGTCCCGGAAGCCGTTGGGCGCGTCCCGTGCGAGCACCGCGCCCGAAGGGGTGAGTGCGAACGACCGCTGGGGGTGCTCGGTCAGCATGCCGAAGACGGTCAGTGCCCGGCAGAAGCGGTAGAGGGCATCCTCGTTGCTGTCGGTCGCCTGGGCGATCTCGCTCACGCGCCTGGGCTTGTCGCTGAGAAGGTCGGCGAGCCCCAGCTGAGCGGCCACGAACAGGGTTTGGCTGATCCACGGGCCCGAGGCGTGGTAAAGCGCCATCAGATCGGGTGTTTCGCGATTGCCGGCCGACATGGGTCCTCCTGAATGGGGGGCGGATATCTCGCAGCTGCCGATCCAGTATGCGCCGGGAATCCAGCGAATGCTAGACACGGCAATTGGATAGGGCCGTAACGATGGTTCGGACAGAAATATCGTGGTCTTTGTACTGGTGCCTCCGGGGTGACAGGAGTGCACCGGTCCGTTCCGCTTCGGCCGAAGGTCCGAACGGCACTCGGTAAGAACTCTTGCATGGGCAGGGCCGGGCGAATCGGGGCAAATTTGCACTTCAGGTGCATCACTGTTCGACTCGCAACCATTTCTCGCCGTCTTGGGCATATTTCGAGCCAGCTATCTGGCGTCCCGCCACCTTTGGTGATTAGCTTTGTGCGATTTCCGGGGGGATCTTATATATGCGATCGGTACCGACATTTCGTCCGAACCGCTTCACTGGGCAGTCCATCCGTTGCGCGTACGTCCGACTTCTGGCCCGGATGAGTTCCCTGTTCGTGAGTCCCGGAATGATCCGTAACCCGAGGAGGAACCCTGTGTCGACCGAAGCCCCTTCGATGAGCCTGGACCTGATGCAGCTGTACCAGATGGGCGGACCGTGGATCGGCCAGACCATCTATGTGGCGGCCGAGCTCGGGCTGGCCGATCTCCTGAGCTCCGAGCCCATGTCCGTCACCGACCTCGCCGCCGCTGTCGAGGCCGACGAGGACGCGTTGTACCGCTTCTGCCGGGTCCTGGCCGCGCTGGGTGTCCTCGCGAGCCATCCCGGCCGGCGCTTCTCGCTCACCGAGGCCGGCAGCCTGTTGCGCAGCGATGCGCCCGGCGGGTTCCGCTACGGCGTGATGCTGCAGAGCGGAGCCTGTTTCGGCGCCTGGACCGAGGTCCTGCACAGCGTCCGCACGGGGCAGCCGGCCTTCGACCGGGTCCACGGTGCCGCGTACTACGACTTCCTGGACGCGAACCCCGCGCAGAACGAACTGTTCAACAGGGCCATGGGCGTGACGTCGCTGGCGCCCGCGGTCGCCGCCCTGGAACGGTACGACTTCGCCGGTGTCCGGCGGGTGGTCGATGTGGGTGGCGGGATCGGGACGCTGCTCGCCGCCGTCCTGCAGGGGCGCCCGGGCATGACCGGGGTGCTGCACGACCTTTCGGTGGTCACCGCCGAGGCCCCGGAGCATCTTGCCGAACTGGGCGTGGCGGACCGGGTGGAGGTGGTCAGCGGAAGCTTCTTCGACTCGGTCCCCTCCGGAGGGGACGCCTACATCCTCTCCCGGGTCCTGCACAACTGGAACGATGACGACTCGCGGCGGATCCTGCGGCGTGTGCACGAGGCGATGCCGCCGCACGGCAGGCTCGTGGTCATCGACAGCGTGGTCCCCGAGGGGGGCGGCTTGCATCCGAGCATGCTCGCCGACCTGTTCATGCTGGTGATCCTCGGGGGCAAGGAGCGCACGGAGGGCGACTGGGGCGTGCTGCTCGCAAGCGCGGGCTTCCGGCTGACCAAGGTCGTCCAGGCCGAGAACACCGGCGGGACCCTGGTTCACGGCCTGGTCGAGGCAGTACGGGTGTGACACCCGCGCACACCCTGCACTGCGTGACAGGCGACCGCTTGTCACGTCCTGAGCGAGAGGCTTGAATTCATGGTCAGCAGGAGATCGTTCATCCGCCTGGGGGCGACCGCGGCGGCGACCGCAGCGGCGACGGCGGTGAGCGCGTCGGGTGCGCTGCCCGCTGTGTTCGCGCAGGCCGCGGGGCCCGACTGGGCGGGGTTGGCGGGACGGCTGAGCGGGCCGCTGGTGCTGCCCTCGGACACGAACTATGCGACGGCCAAGCAGATCCAGTGGTCCCAGTTCGACTCCGTCAACCCGGCGGCCATCGCGTACTGCCGTTCGGCCGCGGATGTGAGCGCGTGTCTGGTGTTCGCCCGTGCCAACGGCCTGCCGGCGACGCCGCGCAGCGGCGGTCACAGCTTCTCGGGCTTCTCTCTGGGCCCCGGTCTTGTCATGGACGTGTCGCAGATCAACGGCGTCCAGCTGAGCGGCGGCACGGCTACCGTCGGCGGCGGCGCGCTGCAGATCGACGTCCTGAACGGCCTGTCAGGCTCCGGGCTGGCCCTGCCCGGCGGCCTCTACCCGACGGTCGGGTCGGGCGGTTTCATCCAAGGTGGCGGCCTGGGCTGGGAGACCCGTCTGCTGGGCATGGCCTGCGACACCCTCCTCTCCGCCCAGGTGGTCCTCGCCGACGGAACGGTGGTGACCTGTTCGCCGAAGCATGACGCCGACCTGTTCTGGGCGCTGCGCGGCGGCGGCGGCGGGAACTTCGGGGTCGTCACCTCGTACAGCATGGCGCCGACCGCAGTGACCACCATGACCAACTTCACCCTCACCTGGACCTGGGACCAGGCGGCCGACGTCCTGGCCGGCTGGCAGGAGTGGGCGCTGGACGGGCCCCGGCAGCTCAGCTCCGGGCCGGCCATCGCGTTGTTCGACGCGGCGGCGGGCAATGTGCCCCTGGTGAGCGTGGCCGGCGTGTGGATGGGGAACCCGGCGGCGGCCGGGCCGCTTCTGGATGCCCTGGTCGCGCTGGTCGGCCATGCTCCCGCGAGCCGGACCTCCGCCGACTTCACCTACACGAACGGCATGCTGAACTGGTACGGCTGCAGCAACCTGACGGTGTCGCAGTGCCACCGCGTGGGGACGACCGGCGACGGACAGCTCGGCCGGTTCGGATGGTCGCTGGACCGCAGCCGGCTGTTCAGCGACCCGCTGCCCGCGGCGGGGATCGATGCGCTGCTGGCCGCTTTCGACGCCAACCGAACCAGTGGGCAGTCCCGCTTCATGCGCGCGATCGTCCTGGGAGGCAGGGCGAACGACCTCGGGCGTACGGACACCGCCTACGTGCACCGCGATTCGCAGTTCATCGTGAGCTTCGACATCGGGCTGCCCAGCGCCACTCCCAGCGTGTCCGACCAGTCCGCCGCCCAGGCCTGGGCCACGGGGGGCTTCAACGCCGTCGACCCCTACTCCAACAGGGAAAGCTATGTGAACTACCTCGATCCGCTGCTGGCGGACTGGTCCTCCGCCTACTACGCGGAGAACTACCCCAGGCTGCAGCGGGTGAAGGCCTGCTACGACCCCACCAACTTCTTCCGCTTCGCCCAGAGCATCAACTGACGGGAGGGGCACCTTGCAGTGATCCGGTGCTGGAGGCCCGGGCGGTCGACCGTGCCCGGGCCTCCACCCGAGGACAGAGGGTGCAGCACAACCACAGGGGGAAACTGTGAACCACATCCTGACAGAACGTTGGTCCCAGACACTCACACTGAACCGCCTCATCGACGGCCTCTGCCGTGGCGTCGGGGGTCTCCTGCTCATCGAGGGGCAGTGCGGAACCGGCCGCACCGAACTCCTCTTCGAACTCGCCAGACTGGCCTGCGGCCGTCAGCTCACCGTGTGCACCGCCCGCAGCAGTGTGCTCGAATCGGAGTTCCCCTACGGTGTGCTGCGCCAGCTGCTGGAGCCCGAACTCCCGGCCCTGGAGCCGGGCGACGCGAGCGTACTGCGGGCGCTCGGCCCGGCAGCGGTCGCCGGCGACCGCGGGAACCGCGAACTGCCGGTCGGCCTGCACCTGCTGGACGGAGTGCTGCGCCTGATCCGCCGGCTGGCCCGCCGGGCGCCGGTCATCCTGGCCGTGGACGACCTCAACTTCTGCGACGCGGCCTCCCTGCAGGCCCTGGCCTACGTGGCTCGCAGGCTTCAGGGACTGCCGGTGCTGATCGCCGTCACGCGTAGAGCGGGTGAGCCGGACACCGCCCCGCTGGTGACGGCCGGACTTCGGGGTGCCGGGGTGTGGACCGTCCTGCGGTGCGCGGCGCTGAGTGTCGCCGGGACCCAGGAGCTCGCCGATCGCACGCTCGGCCCCACTCCGGCCTCGCTCGTGCTGGGCATCCACGAACTCACGGGGGGCAATCCGCTGCTGCTCGCGACCCTGCTGGAGGGACGGCTGCTGACCGCGGCCACGGACGTGGCGGGTCAGCAGCCCCCGGGTGAGCTGGACCAGGTGGTGGGCCGGGCGGTGCGCGCCCGGCTGGCGCACCTTCCCGCGTGCGTGCTGCGGGTGGCGGAGACCGTCGCGCTGCTGGGGGGCCGCCAGGACCGGGCGCTCGTCGCGCAGGCCGCCGAGGTCTCCGAGTCGGAACTGGCCACCGTGCTGGACATGCTCTGCGGGATGGGCCTGCTCACCGCGTCCGAACCGTGGACCTTCGTGCATCCGGTCGTCGGTGGTGCTCTGCACAGGATGCCGGCGAGCATCGACCCGCAGGAGGTGCACGGCCGCATCTCCCGGACGCTGCACGAGCGCAACGCACCGCCCGACGACATCGCCCACCACCTGCTGCGGTCGCAACCCGCGGACACGGAGTGGGCCCCGCAGGTCCTGCGCGCGGCTGCGGCCGGGGCCGTCCGCGCTCGCCGCCTGGACGAAGCCAGGGAGTTGCTGCTGCGCGCGCTGGGCGAGCCGATGGAGGGCCCGCTGCGTGAGGAGCTGCAGACGGATCTCGACCACATCGAGTTGATCACGGACCCGCTGCGCCTGGCCCAACGACTGCGGCCCGGCCTGTCCGCCGCGCGTTCGCCCGAGCGTCAGGTCGCTGTCGCCCTCACCTGCGCGCAGGCGCTCGTGCGGGTGAACCGGGCCGAGGAGGCCGGCGAGGTCATTGCGCAGGGCCGGGCGCGTCTGCTGGCGCATCCACCCTCGCAGTCGCGCGACGGCCTCGTGCATCGGCTGGACGCGGGAGCGGTCCTGGTGGCCCGGCTCGGGCGCGCCACGTCCACGCTGGAGCCGGAACTGCTGGAGGGTGTCGCAGCCGGACCGGCCGGCGACGGCTTTCTGGTGACGGCGGTGCACACCGCCCGGGCGGCGGCGAGGGGCGAGACGACGGCGAAGAATGCCGTCTCCCGGATCCGCAGGCTGCTCACGGACGGCGCCCGCGGCTGCCAGGACTGGACGGCTCTGCTGCTCGCTCTCCTGACCTTGCTGTGGGCGGACGAACTCGGCCTGGTGGACCGCTGGTGCAGCACGGTCCTGGCAGCGCCGCTCGAAGCCGGAGGTCTGCTCACCGCCGTCGTCGCACTGGTCGCGAGGGCCGGCGCCCGCTTCGAGGCGGGCCGGCTGTGCGACGCGGAGCAGGACGCGCGGCACGCCCTTGAGTTCCTCGGGGACCCGGGCTACTCCGATCCCCTGCAGGCACTGGTGCTGGTGCCGTTGGTGGCCACCCTGGTGGAGACCGGCCGGGCCGAGGAGGCGTCCGTCCTGCTGGAGTCCCGCGGATACTCGGGAACGCTCCCCGAGTTGTGGCCGTACCCGTTGCTGGCGGCGATGCGCGCCAGGGTCCGTGCCGCGCAGGGGGACTTCCACGGCGCGGCGGAGGATCTGACCCGCAGCGGACGCCAGTTGGAGGAGTGGGGGGTGAGCAATCCGGCGGTGCTGCGGTGGCGCTCCGAGGCCGCGCTGATGTGGAACAAGCTCGGGGACACCGAGGAGGCCGGGCGCCTGGCCGAGGAGGAACTGCGGGCGGCGTACCTGTGGGGAAGCCCGCGCACGGTCGCGGTGGCGCTGCGCGCACAGGGCCTGGTCCTGCAGGGACCGGAGGGGGAGTCGGCCCTGAAACGGGCCGTGGAGATCCTTGAACCCAGCGACACGCAGCTGGAGTTGGCCTATACGCTCACTGCCCTGGGCGTGGTGCAGTGCCGGGGCAACGCCAAGCGTGAGGCGAGGGAGACGCTGAAGCGCGCACTGCGTCTCGCGCAGAGAATCGGCGCGGCCACGCTCTCCGAGCGGGTGCTCTCGGAACTGCTCACCGCAGGAGCCCTGCCGAGGCGGAGCGATCAGTTCGGGACCGGGGCACTCACCGGCAGCGAGCGCCGGGTGGCTGCGCTGGCCGCCACCGGATGCACCAACGGATCCATCGCCCGGGAGCTGTTCGTCACCCGGCGTACCGTCGAGACCCATCTGACGCGGGCCTACCGCAAGCTGGGTATTCGCGGTCGCGCCGAACTGGGCCGCGCGCTGCAGGCATGAACGGGTGCTCAGGCCTCCGGGGGCGCGCAGGCGGTGGTGGGCGGGCGCCCTTCCTCGATGCGGACGATGGGTTCCCCGGCAAGCCGGCGCAGCGCGTCCCTGAGTATGGTCTGCGCGGGGCGGTCCAGGTCGGCCAGCAGCCGGCTCTCGATCGCTTCGACATCGGCGCGGGCGGAGTCCAGGGCGCGGTGGCCCTGCTCGGTGACCTCGATGATGCGGGCCCTGCGGTCCGCGGCGTCGGGACGGCGGCGCACCAGGCCGGCGTCCTCGAGCTCGTCGAGGATGGCCACCAGCTTGCTCTTGTCGACGGACACGGCCTGCGCCAGGGCCAACTGACTGCGCGCAGGGGCCTCCACGATGGCCATGAGCACCGTGTACCCCCACAGGTTGAGCCCGTGCGGGCGCACCGCCGCGGCCTCGGCGGTCGCGAGTCCCTGCTTGAGCCGGGCGAAGAGCCAGTGCAGATCCTCGTGGAGTCGGCCGGCGGGGACGCCGGTGGTGTAGGGGGCAGCCATAGTCCACAGACTAGCAAACAACCAATATCATCTTGACTTGAAACTATTTCTGAATACTCTGGTCTCGAATCAAAATCATCTCGATTGGAGATCAACGGCATGGCCTCTCTGCTGCATCTGGACGCCAGCGCGCGCGGCGACTCCTTCTCCCGCCGGCTGGGGCAGGTCTTCGCCACGGAATGGCAGGCCGCGAACCCGGACGGCGCCTACGTCTACCGTGACCTGGTCGCGGATCCGGTGGCACCGATCGACGAAGCACGCGTCCGGCTCGCCACCCAGTCCTCGGTCAACGGCGTGCGTGACCTCGACGCGATGGACGCGGTCGCCGCCGCGCCGGAGCTGGCCGCCGCCTGGGCGGCCACCCGGCCGCTGATCGAGCAGCTCCTGGCCGCGGACGTCCTGGTGCTCGGTACTCCGATGTACAACTTCTCGGTACCGGCCGCCCTCAAGGCCTGGATCGACCGGGTCACCCTCCCCTGGCTGCCGCTGGGGGGCAAGTCGGCCGTCGTGCTCAGCGCACGCGGCGGGGCCTACGGACCGGGTGCGCCCCGGGAGCCCTTCGACTTCCAGGAGCCCTACCTGCGCGCGTACTTCTCCGCACTGGGGCTGGAGGACGTGGAGTTCGTGCACACCGAGCTCACGCACGCCACCGTGATGCCCTTCCTGGCCCAGTTCCGCGAGACGCACGACGCTTCGCAGGCCGCCGCGCTGGACGCGGTCCGCGCCCTGGCGGCCCGGACCCCGACGCCGGCCCCGTCGGCTGCCTGACCTGCGCATAGGACCGCACCCTGTTCCGCATGACGAGAGGACGTTCCCACCATGGACACTGGACTCAAGGACCGCGTGGTCCTGGTCACCGGCGCATCGACCGGGATCGGGGCCGCCACCGCGCGTGCCTACGGCGCCGAGGGCGCCCGAGTGGCCATCACGTACCGCAACAACCCGCAGAAGGCTGAGAAGGTCGCCGCAGAGGTCGAGGCCGCCGGGGGGCAGGCGCTCGTCGTGCGGCTCGACCTCGAGGAGCTGTCCACCGTGGAGCAGGCCGCGACGACGGTGATCGAGCACTGGGGCGGCATCGACGTCCTGGTGGCCAATGCGGTGCGCTGGGGCGGTGACGGGCCTCCCGACCCCAGCATCCGCTTCGAGGACGTCCCGCTGTCGGAGTGGGAGGCGATGATCAACGCCAACCTCGTCGGGGCCGCCGCCCAGGTCCGCGCGGTCCTGCCGAGCATGCGCGCCCGCGGCTGGGGCCGCATCGTGCTGATCTCCTCCAGCGTCGCCGAGGAGGGCGTACCCGGACCCGGTCCCTACGGAACTGCCAAGTCGGGCCTGTACGGCATGGCCCGCAGCCTTGCCTGGGAAGGGGGCCGGGACGGGATCCTGGTCAATGTGGTCGCCCCCGGGTTCACCCTCACCGACAGCCGCCCGAACATCCCCCAGTTCGTCACCGACGCCCTGGCGGCCGCCACGCCGAGCCGCAGGCTCTCCGACTCGGACGACGTCGCCAGGATCATCGTCTTCCTCGGCTCGGGCGCCAACGGGAACCTCACCGGCGAGGTGGTGCGGGACGGGTCCTCCGCCGCCCGTGCCCCCCATATCGGCGGGTAGCGGGGGACTCCCCGGAATCGTGGGGTCCAGGGTGGTGCCGACGCACGTCGGCACCACCCTGGACCCCACTTCTGCGTTCACCGGAAACCGCCGGGGCCGGGTGATTGTGACGGTACTGCCCTGACGCTCCTGCGGGGGCCTGCACGTGAGGATGGATCACGGCAGAAGGGATCAGGGACATGCAACCTCGCATCGCCGTCATCTACTTCAGTTCCAGTGGGGTGATAGCCGAGATCGCCCGGCACCTGGCCGACGGGGCCCGCACGGAGGGCGCACAGGTTCGGGTGCTCGCTCTGCGCGAGGAGGCCGAGCCAGGCGAAGCGCCGCGGGCCGCCGATCGGGGACTCCCCGAGCCGGGCCTCGAGGACCTCGACTGGGCCGACGGACTGCTCCTGGGGACACCGACCCGGTTCGGCAACATCGCCGCCAGGCTCAAGCAGTTCCTGGACACCAGCAGTCCGCTCGCGCTCAACGGCCGGCTCGCCGACAAACCGGTCACCGGATTCACCAGTGCCTCACTCCCCAACGGCGGGCAGGAAGCCGCCCTGCTGGCCCTCTATCACACGATGTTCCACTGGGGCTCGCTGATCGTGCCGACCGGATACACACACCCCGCGCTGCGCCGGATCGGCGGCAACCCCTACGGCCTCTCGGTGACAGCCCCGAGCAACGGGGCCCTGACGCCGGATCAGATCGAGGCGGCGCACTTCGTCGGCTGCCGGATCACCCGGCTGGCCGGGTGGCGCGAGGCGGCCCGGCTGTCCCAGCAGCTCGACCCCTGGTTGAGCGCTCCCGCCCTGCACGCTCCGTCCCTGCACGGCCCGTCCCTGCACGACCCGTCCCTGCACGGCCCGTCCCTGCACGACCGAGGCGAGAGGCTCCCATGAGCACACCCACACGAGTGGCGGTGATCGGCGCAGGATGGGCCGCTGAGCTGCACCTCGAAGGATTCCGGCGCGCAGGCGCCGAAGTGGTCGGCATCTTCAGCCGCACCCGTGGCCGGGCCGACGACCTGGCCGCCCGCCACGGAGTTCCGGTGGTGGCCGACACCTTCGACGAACTCCTGCGAGCCACCGGACCTGAGGTGGTGTCCGTCGCCTCGCTTCCCGCCGCTCACCACGAGCAGGTCCTGGCGGCCGTTGCGGCCGGCTGCCACGTGCTGTGCGACAAGCCGGTGGCCATGACCGCAGGACAGGCGCAGGAGATGCTGCTCGCCGCGGACAAGCAGGGCGTCCGCCACGCGACCGGATTCATCTGGCGCGGGGACCCCGGCCTGGTCCGCATGCGGGAGCTGATCGCAGCCGGCTGCCTGGGACGGGTGCGCGAGGTGCACAGCACCTGTGCCCTGGGAGCCCCGCTGATGGCCATGAACTGGATCTACGACGAGCAGGCCGGCGGCGGCGGCCTGATGCAGCACGGTACTCATGTCGTCGACCGCGTGCGCTGGCTCCTGGACACGGAGCTCACCGCCGTCTCCGGGCGTCTGTCCCACGATGTGAACCGGGCGCAGGTCGGCCCCGACTTCCACCACACCCTGGACGCGTTCGCCTGGGCCCGCGAGAACCAGGGCCGGGATCCGGGTGGCGTCGCCCACCACGACGTCACCGCAGACGTCGGCTACGACTTCCTCGCCGAGACGAGCACCGGGCCACGGGCGCGGTTCTGGGAGTCGACGCACCTCACCGGCCCGGCCGAGGACGAGATCGCGGTGATCGGTGACGACGGCGCCCTGATCTGGAACGGCACGGCCGGACTCTCGGTCATCAGGCCGGGCAAAGCGGCCGAACGGCTCGCGGTCGACGAGATGTCCGGCTCCGGTGCCAACACCCGCCATGAGGTCGGCCTCCAGCGCTGGGAACAGCTGGCGTCGAGCTTCCTGGACACCATCCGCACCGGTCGGCCCGTGGAGTACCCCACCCTCGACGACGGCTGGCGCGTGGCGCGCATCGTCGACGCCGTCAAGCGCAGTCATCGGACCCGGCACTGGGAGGCAGTATGAGCGTCCAGGAACCCACCGTCGAGACGGACCACCTGCGGGTGATGTTCTTCCTCACGGTCGAGGAGGAGGCCCGGGACCGGTTCCTGGCCGCCTACGACCGCATCTGTGCCGACGTCGCCACCGTCGAGGGGCACCTGGTGGACCAGGTGTGCCAGTCGCTCACCGATCCCCGGGAATGGGTGATCACCAGTGAGTGGCGTTCCGGCGCGGACTTCCTCGCCTGGGAATCGGGTGCCGGGCACCACGAGCTCGCCGGCCCGCTGGTGGCCGAGACCACCGCACGCGAGTCGCGGCGCTTCACCGTGCGCAGGGAAACCCGCAAGCACGCCGGGGCGCTGTGATGGTCCGCGGACGGATCGCCGTCGCGGGCGGCGGCATCGCCGGAATGGCCGCAGCCATCGCGCTGAGGGAGGCCGGTTTCGAGGTCGCCGTCCACGAGCGCGAGCGCCGGCTCGACGCGGCCGGATCCGCCCTGGGTCTGCATCCGGGAGCGGTGCTGGCACTGCGGCGCCTGGGTCTGGACCGTCAGGTCGTGGCCGCCGGCGAAGAGGTGCGGACCTGGGAGTTCCTGTCCTGGGAGGGTGAGCGCATCGGCGGGTGGCCGCAGTCGAAGGTGTCCGAGGCCATGGGGGCCCCGAGCGTGACCGTGCTGCGGTCACAGCTCCAACGGGCGCTGCACGCGGCCGTGCGACCGGAGGACCTGCGGTTGGGGTCGATCGCCACCGGATACCGCGAGGGAGCGGACGGCGTCGAGTTGCTGCTCGCCGACGGTACCCGGGACCGGGCCCAGTTGCTGATCGCCGCGGACGGACTCCACTCGGTCGTGCGTCGCCAGACGTTGGGGGACGCCCCCTTGCGCCGTGCCGGATTCACTTCCTGGCGTGCTGTCAGCAACGTGGCGCCGGCGGGCCTGCGCCCGTCCACCGCTCGCCAGGTGCTCGGCACCGGAGCCACCTTCGGCTCATGGCCGCTCACCGGTGGCCGGACCTACTGGGTCGCCACTCTGGCCGACGAGTTGGCGTCGGCACCCGGGGCCGACGACCGCACGCGGGTGCACGGAGCAGCGGAGCACGCCGGGTTGCTGTCCGCTTTCCAGGGCGCACCGGAGCCGACGGCGGAACTCGTGGCGGCCACACCGCCGGACCAGGTGGTCCGCACCCCGATCCTGGACCGGCTGCCCACCCCCGGCTGGGCCACGGCACGCACGCTGCTGGTGGGCGACGCCGCGCATCCCATGGTGCCCACCACCGGTCAGGGCGCCGGCCAGGCGCTGTTGGACGCCGTCGCGCTGGCGGACCTGCTGCAGGACGCCGACCTGGGCGACCGCGGCGATCTGGCCCGGCGACTGCGGGCCTTCGAGGAACAGCGCTTTCCCGTGGTGACGGCAGCGGCACAGGCGGCCTGGCATTCCGGGCGCCTGCACCACGAGCTGGATCCGGAGCAGGTCGAGCTGCGCAACCGCCGCTTCCAGGCGACCTCTGAGGCCGAATGGCTCAGCCGTATGGGGCTGAGTCCCGTATCCGACACCGCACGCAGGAGCGCCTGATGGAACGACACGCACTCTCGTTCACGGTCAAGCCGGGCAGCGAGCCGCAGGTGGCCGAGATCCTCTCCAGCTACGGCCGGCCGGCAGCCGGTCGGCGCCCCGGCGGCCCGGCTCTGCTCAGGCGTACCTCGGTGTTCCTCGCGGGCAATCGGGTGATCCGGGTGATCGATGTCGAGGGGGACCTGCACGAGGCCCTGGCCCACCTCGCCGGACAGCCCCAGATCCAGGCGGTCGAGCAGGCACTGAACCCGCACCTGGAGATCCCGCGGAACCTGGCCGACGCGCAGAGCATCCGTGCGTTCCAGGAGCGGTCGGTCCTGCCGCTGGTGCACGATCGTCGAACGCCCCCCGGGCTCCTCCCCGAGGTCCCGGAGCACCTGCACGAGCGCCGGCTGGCGTTGCTGTACCCGGTGCGGCAGGGGGCCGGCGCCGAGGTGGCGCAGCTTCTGGCGGCCACCCGTGTGCTGCGGCCCGACGCCGCCACCATCCTCGCCCGCACGACGATCTTCCAGCGCATGGATGTCGTGCTCCGGCTGGTCGAGGTGCACGGCGACACCGACGAGGCACTCGACCGAATCGCCCTCGCAGCCGTCCGCTCGGGAGGCGGCGCGAAGCTGGCCCCCCTGGTGACCGCGGACGAGGACCTGGAGGACCCACAGGGGTTCCGGGCCTTCCTGCAGCGGATCACCGTGCGGATGCTGACGGACCGTCGACTGGGGGTGCCCGCGTGAGCGCGACCACTGTGGCGGTGCTGGGACTCGGCGTGATGGGCGGGGGCATCGCCGGCCGGCTGCTGGACGGCGGGGTCCGGGTACGCGTCTGGAACCGTACCGCCCAGCGCGGCGCGGCTCTGGAGCAGCGGGGCGCCGTCCACGCCAGGACACCGCGGGCCGCCGCCCAGGGGGCGGACCTGGTCCTGGTCTCGGTCGCCGACGGCGCGGCGACCGAGGAGGTCCTGCTGGGCCCGAACGGAGTGCTGACCGCGGGTCCCGTCGACGCCGTTCTCGCCTCGGCGAGCACGATCGCGCCGCAGTCGCTCGCGGTCGTCCGCGAACGCACACCCCGCGTGCTCGACCTGGGCCTGCTGGGCAACGGCGAGCACGCCAGGACCGGGGCACTGCGGATCTACGTGGGCGGCTCGGCCGAGGACCTCGCCCGAGTGCGCGGCACCCTGGACCTGCTCGCGAAGGAGGTGCTCCACGTCGGGGGCCCCGGTGACGGGATGCGCCTCAAGCTCCTGATGAACACGCTGATGGGGATCCAGGTCCAGGCCATGGCCGAGGCCACGGCCCTGGGCGAGAGCGCCGGCCTGGACCGCGGGGTGGTACTCGACGCCATCACCGCCGGCGGCTTCGCCACCCCGGTCATGGGGTACAAGGCGCGCCGCCTCGTCTCGCGCAGGTACGGCGATCCGGACTTCCGGCTGCGCCTGATGACCAAGGACCTCGCTCTCGCGGTCGCCGAGGCGCAATCCGGCGGCCTGGGACTTCCCCTGGTCGAGGCCGCCCTGGCCACCCATGCGGAAGCGGTTCGGCGCGGCGACGGAGACCTGGACTGCGCCGCGATCTCACGCACCGTCGGCGGCGCGGACGAGAAGGGCCCCCGGCTGTGACCATCGACGTGCACGGTCATCTCAGCCCGCCGGAGTCGCTGCGCAGGTTCCCCATGCCGCGATCGCTCGGTGACGCCGAAGGCATGATCGAGGCCAAGCTCGCCGCGGGGGTGGAGCTGACCGTGATCGGAAGCCCGGTGGGAGCCGGGGCGATGGTCCCGCTGCCCGGTGTGGACAACTACGCGCAGAGCGAGGACGACCTCGCCCGGTTCCACGACTGGACGAGTGAACTGGTCGCACGGTACCCCCAGCGGCTGCGCGCCTACGTCTACGTCAACCCGTTCGGGGGGGACGCCCACCTGGCCGCGGCAGCCCGACGGCTCGATCAGGCCGAGTTCGTCGGCCTGATCGCGAACACCAGCGTCGCGGGACGCTATCTGGACCACCCCGACGCCAAGGACTTCTTCGCTCTGGCCGCAGAGGCCGCCGCTCCGGTGCTCATGCATGCTCCCGCAGCTCCGGCAGCCGGGACAGGACTCGCGGACCTGATGGCGGTGGAGCAGCTCGGCAGGTTCAGCGACGTCACCATCGGCCTCGCCTGCTGCATCCTGGGCGGCTGGCTCGACCACCACCCCGACCTGCGGCTCATCGGCCAGGGCGCCGGTGGGGCGCTGGCCCTGCTCGGCGAGAAACTGGACCGGGCCTGGTCGCCCGAGCACTGGGCCGGCGCCGGCCCGGGCCGGCCGGGAAACGGCCCCGCCGGTCACCGCACCCCGGTGCTCAAGGCGCCGCCGAGCAGCTACCTCCCCCGATTGTGGGTGGACACGGCCACGCCCAGCGCGGCCGCGCTGGAACTCGCACTGAAGGTCTTCGGCCCCGACAAGGTGCTCTACGGCAGTGACTCCCCGCCGTTGCCGGGAACGGCGGTTCAGGAGGGGCTGCAGCTCGTCGGTCGCCTCGACGTCGCGGAGCCGCAGCGGCAGGCCGTACGTGAGGACAACGCCCGAAAGCTGTTCGGATCCAAGCTCCCGGCCGCCGTCCGGGCGCGTGTGTGAACGCAGGACACGGCACCGTCAACACCCCTTCGCGATCTGGAGCCCACGTGACCAGCAAGCCCGTCCGAGTCGTCGACATCGACGAGGTCCCCGCCAACCGCAAACGCGGTGGCGATCTGCGCACCCTGTTGAGCCCGGCCACCGTCGGCAGCACCTCCGGGTTCATGGGGGTCGCCATCCTGCAGCCCGGAGAACGGGTGGTCGAGCACTACCACCCCTACTCCGAGGAGTTCCTGTACCTGACGAGTGGTGAGGTCACGGTCGACCTGGACGGTCAGCCGCACCGGGCCCGCGCCGGTCAGGGGCTCCTGGTGCCGGTGAACGTCCGCCACCGGGTCCGCAACACCGGGGAGCAGGAGGCACGCATCGTCTTCCACCTGGGTCCGTTGGCCCCGCAGCCCGAGCTCGGGCATGTGGACACCGAGGAGCCGGCGTGACCCGGCGCGCGGTGGTGACCGGAGTCGGTGTGGTGGCACCCGGCGGGACGGGGACCAAGGCGTTCTGGGAGCTGCTCACCTCCGGCCGTACGGCCACCCGCGCCATCACCCTGTTCGACGCGACCGGATTCCGGTCCCGCATCGCCGCCGAGTGCCGGTTCGACGCCGACAGTGCTCTGCAGCCGGCGCAGATCGCCCGTATGGACCGGTATGTGCAGTTCGGCGTGGTCGCCGCGGCGGAGGCGCTGGCCGACGCGGAACTCGACCTGGACGAGAGCGGGTCCTGGCGCACGGCGGTCTCCATGGGCAGCGCGGTGGGTGGCACCACCCGGCTGGAGACCGAATACGTGGCGGCCAGCGACCGGGGCAGATCATGGGCGGTCGACCACCGCAGCGTCTCACGCGACCTATTCCGGGTCTTCTCGCCGGCGCCGCTGGCCGGTGAGATCGCCGACCTGGCCGGGGCCCGCGGCGTGGTGCACACCGTCTCCACCGGCTGTACCTCGGGGCTGGACGCGGTCGGGTACGGCCTGCGACTGATCGAGGAGGGAAAGGCCGACGTGGTGATCACCGGGGCGGCCGAGTCCCCCATCTCGCCGATCACGGTGGCCTGCTTCGACGCCATCCGGGCGACGTCCACCCGGAACGACGATCCGGCCCACGCCTCCCGGCCCTTCGACCTCACCCGTGACGGCTTCGTCATGGGGGAGGGCGCCGCCGTCCTCGTCCTGGAGGAGGCCGACCACGCGCGCCGCCGGGGCGCGAGGATCCGCTGCGAGGTCAGCGGATTCGCGACCCGCGGAAACGCCTATCACATGACCGGGTTGACCAGGGAGGGGCTGGAGATGGCGGAGGCGGCCGAACAGGCCCTGCACCATGCCCGGGTGGATCCGCACGACATCGACTACGTCAACGCCCACGGTTCCGGAACCAAGCAGAACGACCGCCACGAGACCGCGGCGATCAAGCGGGCGCTGGGCTCCCACGCCTACGCGACCAGTGTCAGTTCCATCAAGTCGATGGTCGGCCACTCTCTCGGCGCCATCGGTGCGATAGAACTCGCCGCCTCCGTGCTGGCGATCGAGAACGAGACCATACCGCCGACCGCGAATCTTGAAATCCCCGACCCCGAGTGCGACCTGGACTACGTCCCGATCCACGCGCGGCAGGCGCGGCTGGACCATGTGCTGTCGGTGGGCAGCGGCTTCGGCGGATTCCAGTCCGCCGTCGTGCTCACCCGGGAAGGGAGCAGGCGATGAGCCGGCACACCGTCGTCACCGGCATCGGCGTGATCGCGCCCAGCGGCACCGGGACCGGGGAACTGTGGACGGCGGTGCTCGCGGGCAGGGGTGCCCTCGGCCCGCTCACCCGCTACCCGACCGGAACGTACCCGCTCAAGGTCGCCGGGGAGGTCCCCGGATTCCGGCCGACCGAGGTGATCGATCCCCGGGTCGCCGTACAGACCGACAGGTTCACCCAGTTCGCGCTGGCCGCGGCCGATCTGGCGCTGCAGGACGCGGCGCTGCGTCCCCAGGACCTACCGCCCTACTCCTTCGGCGCGGTCACGGCGAGCGCCGCCGGGGGAGTGGAATTCGGGCAGCGCGAGATCGAACTGCTGTGGAGCCGTGGGCCCAGCCACGTGGGCCCCTACCAGTCCATCGCCTGGTTCTATGCCGCCAGCACCGGCCAACTGTCGATCCGTCATGGCCTGAAGGGCCCCTGCGGGGTCCTGGTCGCCGACGAGGCGGGGGGGCTGGACGCGCTGGCCCACGCCGCCCGGGACATCCGTTACGGAACGACGGCGATGCTGGCAGGCGGGGCAGAGGCCCCGTTCGCCCCGTTCGCCATGGCCTGCCAGTACGGCCACGGACTGCTGAGCTCGAAGGAGGACCCCGCCGACGCGTACCTCCCGTTCAGTGCGGGCGCCTGCGGATATGTCCCCGCCGAAGGCGGTGCCGTGCTCGTGCTCGAGGAGGAGCAGGCCGCAGTCCGCCGCGGAGCGGCGCCGCAGGCCAGGATCGCCGGCCACGGAGCGACGTACACCGGCATGCTGAGGCACGAGGAGAGCGCACAGGGTCTGGCGAAGGCGATCCTGGCCGCCCTCGACGAGGCACAGTGCCCGCCCGAGGAGGTCGGCATGGTGTTCGCCGACGGGCTCGGCGTCCCGGCCGCCGACCGAGCGGAAGTGGCAGCCCTGGAAGAGGTCTTCGGTTCCGGGCTGCGCGGAATCCCGGTGACCGTCCCCAAGGCCGGGTTCGGCCGCGCGTACGCGGGAGCCGCGGCGCTGGACGTCTCACTGGCGGTGCTGGCCCTGCGCGACGGGCTTGTCCCACCCACTCCGTACGCCACCGGGTCCTGCTTCGACATCGACCTGGTCACCGCGGCCCCCCGGGCGACGGACGCACAGACGGCCCTGGTCCTCGCCCGTGGGATCTCCGGCGGCAACTCCGCGCTTCTGGTCCGGCGGCCGACCTGATCCGTCGTCATCGCCCCACACCACCGACCGACGAACCCATCCGGGAGGAGAACCATGTCCGATCCACTTCTGAGCTACGAGGTACTGGCCGGTGTCATCGCCCAGTGCGCCGGGGCACAGGTCGAGGCAGTCGTCCTCAGCTCCGAGAAGCCCACGTTCGACCACCTCGACGTCGACTCGCTCGGCGTGCTGGGGATCGTCGCCGAACTGGAAAGGCTGCTCGGCGTCCGCCTCGGCACCGACGCCGAGCAGTGCGAGTCCCCGGGCGAACTGCGGGACCTCGTCAACTCCCGACACGGATCGGCGGGATGACCATGAGCGGGCACACGAGCAACTCCGTCGTCATCGCGGCACCCCTGGACACCGTCTGGGAGGTGACCAACGACGTGGAGAACTGGCCGCAGCTGTTCAGCGAGTACGCGTCGGTGGAGATCCTCGAGCGTGAGGGTCAGCGTGTGCGGTTCCGGCTGACCATGCACCCGGACGAGCAGGGAAAGGTCTGGAGCTGGGTCTCCGAACGGGAGGCCGACCCGCTGACCCGCACCGTCCGCGCCCGCCGCATCGAGACGGGGCCCTTCGCGCACATGCACATCCGCTGGTCCTACACCGAGACACCCGGCGGCGTGCGGATGGACTGGACTCAGGACTTCGCGATGAAACCGGAGGCGCCCGTGGACGACGCCTGGATGACCGACAACATCAACCGCAACAGCATCGTGCAGATGGAGCTGATCCGGGAGCGGCTCGAACGCCGGGCCCAGGAGCAGCTCGTGTCCCCGAAGGAGAACCGGTCATGAGCATCGACGTCCCCACCCGGGCCGGATCCGACCAGGCACTGTCCGACGCCGCGCGCAGGATCTCCGCGACCCTGCCCGCCCGCTCCCTGGAGATCGAGTCCGCCGGCACCATGCCGGCCGACCTCGTCGCGGAGTTCACCGAGAACAACCTCTTCCGCCTCGCCATGCCGCTGGACCTGGGCGGGATGGCGGTCGCACCCCGGACGATCATCGAGATCGTCGAGGAGGTCTCCCGAGGTGACGGCGCCACCGGCTGGTCGCTGCTCATCGGCAACATCGGCAACGCCTTCCTGGCCTGGCTCGAACCCGAGGTCGCCGAGAGCATCCTGGCGGGGACTCCCGACCTCGTCGTGGCAGGCGGCCAGGCCCCACTGGGACAGGCGGTCCCGCGGCCCGACGGCACCGGCTACCGGCTCACCGGGCGGTGGCCCTTCGGGAGCGGAAGCCTGCACGCGCACTGGTTCATGGGCGGCTTCATCGTCATGCAGGACGGACAGCCCAAGACGAACGACTGGGGCATGCCGGTCATGGGCGTGGCCTACTTCCCGGCCTCCGAGGCCCGGGTGGACGACACCTGGCACGTCGCCGGCCTGGGCGGAACCGGAAGCCACGACATCGTCGCGGAGGACCTCGACCTGCCCGCCGCCCACACGTCCGTCCCCTACTTCGACCGCGCGGCCCACCCCGACCCCCTCTACCGGCTGACCGCCTACAACCTCCTGCTCACCGTCATGGCCGGCTTTCCCCTGGGCGTGGCCAAGCGGGCACTGGAGGAGGCCGACGCGCAACTGCGCGAGCGCGTCCAGCAGTCGACCGGCCGGCCGTGGATCCACGACCCAGCGGTCCAGGTGACGCTGCTCAGGCACGAGACGGCGCTGGCGGCTGCGCGCAGGCACGTCCTGGAGACGGTGGAGGAACTGATCGGCTCACTGGCCGAGGACCAGGGCGACTACGCGGAGCGCGCCAGGCTCGCCGCCTCGGTCATCCACGCCTACGACGTGGGCCGCGAAGCCGTACAGGCCCTGTTCCGGCTCGTCGGCACCGCCGGGGTCCTGAACACCAACCCGCTGCAGCGCTGTATGCGCGACCTCGTCGCCGGCTCGCAGCATGTGGCGTTCTCCTTCGACTCGCGCAAACGCATCGCCAACGCCCGGCTCGGTCTGCAGACGGCCCCTGCCTTCTTCGGCGTGTGAGTCGCTGCCCGTCCCGCACCGCCAACTTCCCCGCAGCAATGAAGCAGAGAGAGGGCGTCATGTCCGTCACCACGACACAGAGCTCCCCGCTCGAATCAGCCGTCCGCATAGCGGCCGACCTGCCGGGCCGGGCGCTGGAGGTGGAATCCGGCCGCACCGTCCCCGCGGACCTGGTCGCGGAACTGCGTGATGCGGGCCTGTTCGGCCTCATGGCCCCGGCCTCCCTCGGCGGCCTGGAAGCCGACCCGCTGACCCTGATCGGGGTGGTGGAGGAGTTGAGCCGAGGCGACGCCGCCACCGGCTGGACCGTCCTGATCGGGCAGGGCGCCGGCTACCTGGCCTGGCTGGACCGGGACGCGGCCGAGGAGGTCGTGGGCACCCGGCCCGCACCCCTGATCACCGGGTCGATGGCACCGCACGGAAGCGCGGTGCCCAGCGGGGACGATGCGATCCGACTGACCGGCCGCTGGCCGTACACCAGCGGATGCTCGGTCGCCGACTACCTGGTGGCGGGGTTCCGGCAGGACGCCGGGGCGCCCCGGTTCGCGCTGCTGCCCAGCGCCGACGTCCGGATACACGACACCTGGCACGTCGCCGGCCTGCGCGGCACCGGCAGCCACGACATCGAGGCCACCGACGTCGTCGTCCCCCAGCGCTTCACGTTCGACCCGTTCGGGCCCGCACGGGAGGACGGTCCGCTCTACCGCCTGCCCTACATGAGCTATCTGCTGGTCGCCATGGCCGGCTTCCCGCTGGGCACGGCGCGGCGCATCGTCGATGAGTACCGCGACATCGTCCTGGTCAAGCGGAACACCGAACGGACCCTGCTCGCGCAGACCCCGATCATTCAGGCCGAGATCGTGCGCTGCGAGGCGGCCGTCCGTTCGGCCCGGTCCTTTGTCCACGACGCGGTGCGACAGGTCTGGGCCGAGACGCAGGACGGCATCGCGTCGCCCAGGACCCGGGCGTTGCTGACCGCTTCGGTGCAGCACGCCATGCGTACGACGATCGACGTGGCGGACTCGGCGATGCGGGCCTGCGGGGCGAGCCAGCTCTACGACCGCGCGCCGCTCCAGCGGTTCTTCCGCGACGTCCAGACAGCCGCGCAGCACATCGCCTTCGGCCTGGAGGCACAGCGCCGGGCCGGATCCGTCCTGCTCGGCCAGGACGTCCCCGACTTCCTCATCTGACCCACGACCACAGGAGAGACGGATGTACCGAAGCCTCATCGTCGCCCGGATGCTGCCGGACGCCGCGCCCGACATCGCGGAGATCTTCGCGAACTCCGACCGGACCACGGACCTGCCGCAGACCATCGGCGTCCGGTCCCGCAGCCTCTTCCAGTTCGGCGAGGTCTACCTGCACCTGGTCGAAGGGGAGGCGCCGGTGGAGTCCGCGGTCACCGACGCGCGGCACCACCCGGAGTTCCGGCGCATCAGCGAGGAACTGCGTCCCTTCGTCGCGGCCTACGACCCGACGACCTGGCGCGAGCCCAAGGACGCCATGGCACAGGAGTTCTACCGCTGGGAACGCAATGCCTAGGCACCTGCGGGACACCCGTCACCCCATGGGCCCGCCCGCGTCAGGGGATTCGCCCTGGTACTACCTCAGCCCCGCTCCGCAGAGCGGATTCCTGCGACGTATCGGACATGCCGTGACCCACGGCCTCATCCACCTGGGCTGGTGGTACGGCCTGGCCATACCCCATTCCGCGGCCCCAGAGCCTGTTCCCGAGGAAGGCCAGTCATGAACAGCCCCACCACATCCGCAGCGGCAGTCGCGCCCGAGGCGGCTCCCTCCCCGCCCCCCGACACCGCCGCACTCAACGAACTGGTGGTCACCACGGCGCCCTGGGCGTTCCAGAGCCTGTACGTCGCCGCCAAGCTCGGCCTCGCCGACGCGCTCGCCCACGGCCCGCGGACCAGCGAGGACCTGGCGCAGGAGAGCAACGCGCATCCCGGAGCCCTCTACCGGTTCTGCCGGGCGCTGGAGGCCCTGGGAGTACTGCAGGAGCTTCCCGGGCGCACCTTCGCCACCACGCCCGTCGGCGCGGCCCTTCGTTCCGACGCCCCGGGGGGCCTGCGCTACTTCATCATCGTCAACGGGGAGGAGAGCTTCAGCGCCTGGGCCCAGGTGATGCACACCGTGCGCACCGGAGAGGCAGCCTTCGACCATGTCTACGGGATGTCGCACTTCGCCTTCCTCGCGAAGGAGGCGGCTCCGAGCGCCGCGTTCAACGCCATGGCCGGCACGGGAGCACCCGCACACGTACTCGCCCACCACGACTTCAGCGGCGACCGGACGGTGGTGGACGTCGGGGGAGGCATGGGCGGTCTCCTGGCGCACCTGCTGGAGCGACACCAGCACCTCAGGGGAATCCTCCTGGACACACCCGCAGGCGTGGCCCAGGCCCGTGACCTCCTTGCCGCGCGGAACGTTCTCGACCGGGCCGAAGTACTCGGCGGCAGCTTCTTCGAGTCCGTCCCCCAGGGGGGAGACTGCTACATCCTGTCGCGGGTCATCCACGACTGGGATGACGACGATGCCCTGCGGATCCTGAACACGGTCCGCGTGGCCATGGGGCCGCGTTCCAGGCTGCTTCTCATCGACAAGGCCATTCCCCAGGTTGCCGGGTTCCACCCCGGAAAGTTCTCCGACCTGCAGATGCTCGTCGTCCTCGGGGGCCGCGAGCGCACCCTCGCGGAGCTCACCGCGCTCCTGGAGGCGGCCGGCTTCAGCGCAACCGACGTACAGATGCCCGAGGTCGGCCCCGGATCCCCCTCGGCCGAAGCGCTGATCCAGGCGCGGGTGGCCGACTACGGTGCCTGATTCCCGCCCTTCCCACCGACCCGCGGTTCAAGGGGCGAGCATCATGCGCATTGCCGTGACTGGTTCCATCGCCACCGACCATCTGATGGTCTTTCCTGGCCGGTTCTCCGATCACCTGCTGGCCGAACAGCTGGACCGGGTCTCGCTGTCCTTCCTGGTCGACACCCTGGAGATCCGGCGCGGGGGCGTGGCCGCGAACATCGCCCTCGGCCTGGGCCGCCTGGGCCTGAACCCCTTGCTCGTCGGTGCCGTCGGCCCGGACTTCGAGGACTACCGCGTCCGGCTCCAGAGCCACGGTGTCGACACGGCACATGTACGCGTCAGCGCCTCCCGTCATACCGCTCGCTTCGTCTGCACGACGGACGCGGATCGGAACCAGATCGCCTCCTTCTACGCCGGCGCCATGAGCGAGGCCCGGGAGATCGACCTGGCCCCCGTGGCCTCCCTGGCCGGTGGACTCGATCTGGTCGTGGTCTCACCCAACGACCCGCAGGCGATGCTCCGTCACACCCGGGAATGCCGCGAACTCGGGCTGGACTTCGCCGCCGACCCCGGGCAGCAGATCGCCAACCTGGAGGGGCCCGACCTGCGCCAACTGATTGACGGCGCAACGCTGCTGTTCACCAACGAGTACGAGGCGACGCTGCTGTGCAAGCACACAGGACGCAGCCGGGAGGAGATCCTCTCCGTCGTCGGCACCTGGATCACCACACGGGGAGCGGAGGGGGTACTGGTGCAGCGTTTCGGGAGACCGGACGAGCTCGTCCCGGTCGTGCCCGCGGCAGAGCCGGTGGAGCCCACCGGACTCGGAGACGCCTTCCGGGCCGGCTTCCTGGCTGCCGTCAGCTGGGGACTGTCCGCTGTACCCGCCGCAAGGCTCGGGTGTGCGCTCGCGTCGGCCGCCCTGGAGGTCGTCGGTCCGCAGGACTACCGCCTCGACAGCGAGAGCCTGAGCACGCGGTTGCGTGGCGCCTACGGCGCGGCTGCAGCCGAGGAGCTCATCGCACATCTGATCGGCACCAGCCAGGTCGGGGGCCGGAGATGAACATCCAGGCCCGTCTCGTGGAGCTGCACGCCATCCGGGCGCAGGCCGTGGCGGGTCCCAGTGACACGGCCACCGCGGCGCAGCGTGCGAAGGGCAAACTCACGGCGCGGGAGCGGATCGCGCTGTTGTTGGACGACGGTTCGTTCAACGAGGTGGAGCAGTTGCGCCGGCACCGGGCGACGGGTTTCGGACTGGAGGACAACAAGCCGTATTCGGACGGTGTGATCACCGGCTGGGGCGCGGTCCACGGCCGTCCGGTGTTCCTCTACGCGCATGACTTCCGGATCTTCGGCGGGGCGCTGGGGGAGGCGCATGCGCAGAAGATCCACAAGATCATGGACATGGCCATCGCCGCCGGTGCGCCGCTGGTCTCCCTGAACGACGGGGCGGGTGCGCGGATCCAGGAGGGGGTGACCGCGCTGGCCGGCTACGGCGGGATCTTCCAGCGCAACACCCGGGCCTCGGGCGTCATCCCGCAGATCAGCGTGATGCTGGGCCCCTGCGCGGGCGGTGCGGCCTACAGTCCGGCGCTGACCGACTTCGTGTTCATGGTGCGGGAGACCTCGCAGATGTTCATCACCGGTCCGGACGTGGTCCAGGCGGTGACCGGGGAGAAGATCTCGCAGAACGGGCTGGGCGGCGCCGACGTCCACTCCGGTGTCTCCGGCGTCTCGCACTTCGCCTACGACGACGAGCGCAGCTGCCTGGAGGAGGTCCGCTACCTGCTCTCGCTGCTGCCCGCGAACAACCGCGAGAGCCCGCCGGTCGAGCCGACCGAGGATCGGGCCGACCGGCGCTGCGAGGCGTTGCTCGACCTGGTTCCGGCCGACGGCAACCGTCCGTACGACATGCGCAAGGTGATCGAGGAGATCGCCGACGAGGGTCAGTACATGGAGGTCCACGAGCGCTGGGCGACCAATGTGATCGTGGCGCTGACCCGGCTGGACGGTCAGGTGGTGGGGATCGTGGCGAACCAGCCGCAGTCCCTGGCCGGGGTGCTGGACATCCATGCCAGCGAGAAGGCGGCGCGTTTCGTGCAGATGTGCGACGCGTTCAACATTCCGCTGGTGACGCTGCTGGACGTGCCGGGGTTCCTGCCCGGCGTCGACCAGGAGCACGGCGGCATCATCCGGCACGGCGCGAAGCTCCTCTATGCCTACTGCAATGCCACCGTGCCACGGATCTCCCTGGTCCTGCGCAAGGCCTATGGCGGCGCCTACATCGTCATGGACTCCCGCAGCGTCGGAGCCGACCTGGCCTATGCCTGGCCGACCAACGAGATCGCGGTGATGGGCGCCGAGGGCGCGGCCAATGTCATCTTCCGCCGCCGGATCGCAGCCGCCGAGGACCCCGAGACCATGCGCATACAGATGGTCAAGCAGTACAAGGACGAACTGATGCACCCCTACTACGCCGCCGAACGCGGTCTGGTGGACGACGTCATCGACCCCGCCGAAACCCGCCGCGTGCTGATCCGCGCCCTGCAGATGCTGCGCAGCAAGCACGCCGACCTCCCCACCCGCAAACACGGCAACCCGCCCCAGTGACCGGAGGCACCCGCCATGACCACCGTCGCCGAATCCATTGCCCCCGAACCCACCGTCCCCGACACCCTGGTGCGCGTCGTCCGGGGCTCGCTCGTGCCCGAGGAACTGGCCGCGCTCGCAGCGGTCCTGTTCAGCGGCGTGAGCAGGGACACGGTCTCCTTCGTCAACGCAGGCAGCCGGCCGTCCTGGTGTCGTGCGGGAGGTCGGCACCGTCCCGACGCTGCCTGGACCTCGCGGTCCCCTGCGGGATGGAGACCACTGCGGCAGATCTTCCTGTAGACCGTGCGTCGACTATCCGGGAGCCATTGTGCGCAAGGTGCTCATCGCCAACCGCGGAGAGATCGCAGTCCGCGTCGCCCGGGCCTGTCGTGACGCGGGTATCGCCGCCGTCG